>JBJOKF010000043.1:0-5632 GCA_046046235.1 Planctomycetota bacterium
CGCCGGGCCCGCGACTCCCGGGCCCCTCGAAGCCCGGCCTGCCGCCTGGACCACCCGGGCCACCGGGCCCGCCGGGGCCTCGGCCAGGCCCGCCACCGGGCCGCCCGCCTTCAGGTCCCTCGCCTCCCGGCCCGCGACCGCCGCGCATCCCCGGACCGCCCCGCATCCGCTGAATCTCTTCCGCGAACTTTCGCAGTTCGTCCCGATCGAGCTTGCCGTCGCCGTCGGCATCGAAGCTCAGCGCGTGTTCCACGAACCGCTCGGGCGACGGCGGGCCGCCCATGGGGCCTCCGCCCGGAGGACCGCCACCCGGAGGACCGCCCCGTCCCTCGCGCATTCCAGGCCCGCCGGCAGGCGGGCCGCCGCGGCCCTCCTGGGAGCCCCGAAAGCCGTCCGGCCCGCCCCGGCCGGGCGGCCCCTCCGGCCGTTCCGGAGGCTGGGCCCACGCCGTAACCACCAGGCTCGCGGCCGCGACGGCCCCGAGCATCAATCGCACGCTCCCACCGACGACGCTCCTCATCGCTCTCCTCCTCGGACACTCGAGAAAAGACTTACGCCAGGCTTGGCCAAGACTCAGCCGGACTCACACCAGACTCGACATTCGGGTCAGCCAGCCGCTCCCGCTCGCCACCGTCACTCGACCACCCGCATGACATCGTTGCTCTTGTAGGCCTGCACGCGGCCCCCGGGCCCCTCCGGCGTGAACTCGACGTGGCAGTCGAGCGTCACGCCGACCGCCGCGTCGGCCGGAACGTCGAGCACCGCGGTCACGACATCGCCCGACCGCGCGATCGACACGGCCTCGTAGGGACCGATCTGCACCCAGGAAGGCGCGGCGTCCGGCAGCCGCCCGCGGCGGGCGCCGCGAGGATCGAGCACGAGCGTCACCTCGCGGCGTCCGCCACGCGGCACCGTACCGGGCCGCACCTCGACGATCACACGCTCGAGGCCGCTTTCCCCGGCGGCATTGTCGACAATCGGCCCGCTTCCGGCCCGCCGCAGGCCGGGGTTGTTCGCCGGCTCAGGACTGCCGCGATAGCCACCGATCACGTAGGGGAAGCGGCCCGGCGTGACGTGATAGTGGTAGCCGCGGTCGGGATCCTCGTGCCCGTTGCAGACGTCGAGCGACCGCGACCCTTCCAGCTCTTTCGCCATCACCCCCTCCGCCTCGTACGGCCCGTGGATGGGAAAGCCGTCGAAGGCGAAGCCGATGACCGGGGAGTGCCGCTTGCCGTCGTCAGGAAAGGGGCTTTTCACGCACGTCGGATACTTGTGGTAGTGGTAGACGCCGGTCTGCTGCGGGTGCCCGCAACAGCTGTCGAGCCAGACCTCCGAGTAGCCGGCGACGGCATTCATCCCCCCCTGCTCGAACGGATTGAAGAACACGACGCCGTTGAGCGCCACGCCGATCGGCCCCATCGGCAGACGCGTGATCGAGTCGGCCCGCCGCGGCTCCAAGGGCAGGCGGAACGTGAAGTCCTGGACGCGGATCGCGTTGGGATTGCCGCTGTTGGGAAAGTCGGCCGTCGGGTGGTTGGGATAGCCCTGACTGTGCATCACGAGGCTGTCGCCGTCGTGCCCAAGCCGCACCTCGTCGATGCCGTCGCGATTGGAGTCGCGCATGTGGTAGGAAAAGAGATCGACCTGCCGGTCACCGTCGCGAAACAGGTAACGAGGCTTACTGTCATCACCTTCCGCAATGGCCCAACGGCCCCCCACGGGTCGTGATGCAGCGGCAGTCTCTTCGGCCCGCCCCGTGACGCACGCCCAGCAGGCCGCCGCCACCGCGAACCATCCGCCCCAAGCTCGTCCGCGACCGCGTTCCATCACCCGTCTCCTCCCCCTTTCAACGGCCGGCGCCAGGAAAGGGTGCGGCGATCGCCCCGGAGTTCAGTCGCCGGGCCGAATCGCCCGCGATCCTCGCATCACTCGAGATACTCGTTGGACCAGGTGCTGAACAGATCCCCCCGGCGCACGCGGACGGCGTCCTCGCGCATCACCTCCGGCGTGCGGCGAATGACCCGCGTCGTGGCATGACGGCCCCGACGATAGCGGGAATGGGCGCGGGCGGCCGGGCCCGTATTCCGCGGCGGGATGCCCCGCTGCGCCGCTGTCGGCGGCCCATCGCCACTGCTCTGTGGCAGGAGGCCCGGAGGCGGCACCGCTCCAGCCGCGGCGCCCACCGGCCCGCTGCCATCCGCCCCGACCGCGAGCCCGCCGGCTGCCGCCAGCCAGCTGGCGAGCAGGACCGCAGCACACCTCCGCGCGATCACGGCGGTCAGACTCGTCATGGCGTGGCCTTCTGGGGGAGCGGCTCGAGCGTGAGCGGATCCCGGAGCGGCAGGTGCTTGACCTCGCCGCCGAAGAAGTCCTTCATGCTCGCCCGCTTCTCGAGGTCTCCCGGGGCGATCGCATCCCAGTCGCCCACCACGAGAATCGCCATCTTCTCCGGGTCGAGATGCTCCTGCGCCACCCGCTTGATATCCTCGCGGGTGACGGCCCGCACCTTGTCGCGGAAGGTCTTCCAGTAGTCCTTGGGCCGTTTCGTCCACTCGTCGTTGACGAAGACCCGCAGCATCTGCGGCCGGCTCTCGAACTGGCGGGGGAAAGTCTCGACCAGGCTCGCCTTGGCCGTCTCGAGTTCCTGCTCGGTGACGAGTTCCGACCGCATCTTCGCGATCTGCTCAAGCACGATCTTCGTCGCGAGCGCCACCGTCGCGTTCTTGCTCTCGAAGCCGGCGCGGAAGTCGCCCGGATAGGCGACCTTCGGCGCCAAGGCCGACCGCACCGAGTAGGCCAGGCCTTCGTTGCTTCGCACCTGCTGCATGAGCCGGCTCGTGAAACCGCCGGCCCCGAGAATCTCGTTGAGCAAGAGGAAGGGAATCGCGTCGGGATCGTCCCGCGTGATCGACCGGCGGCCGAGCACCACCTTCCCCTGCGGGATCTCCTTGGGCACATGGTAGAGCCCCGGCTCGAGGGCGGCGGTCGGCGCGACCGGATCGGCCACCGCCTCGCCCCGCTCCCAGCCGGCGAACGCCTTGGCGAGCTTCTCGAGCATCGGCCCCTCCTCGAAGTCGCCCGACACCGCCACGATCATGTTGCCCGGTTGGATGATCTTCCGGTGCATCTCCGCCAGCCGCGACCGGCTGATCGCGGCGACCGTGCGGTCGGTCGCCTCCACGGCCTCGAAGTGATCGGGGCCGTAGAGCAGCCGCTTCCACTCACGGCCCAGGATCGACGAGGCATCGTCGTTCCGCTGCTTGAGCGCCTCGATCACGCGGGCCTTGGCCGTTTCCAGCCGGCTCTCGTCGAAGGCCGGCGTCCGCAGCATGCCGAGGAACAGCTTCAGGCTCTCGTCGAAGTTGCTCTTCAGGCAGTTCATCGAGGCCGTGGTGAACGCGTCGTTGCCCGCGACCGACACCTCGGTGGCCAGGAAGTCGAGCGTCTCGTCGAGTTCCGCCGGCGGCAGGCCCTCGGCGCCGCCTTCGCGGACCATGCGGGCCATCATCGCCGCCAGGCCCGGCACGCCCTCGGGATCGAGCGACGCGCCCCCCTTGAACGTGATGGAGAGCGTCACGAGCGGAAACTCCCGCGACGGCGCGAGATACACGACGGTGCCGTCGGCGAGCACCCGCCGGAAGGTCGCCGCCTCGGGCGGCTCGAAGGCGAGGGGCGCGAACGTGATCTCCTCCGGCCGCGCCGGGATGGTGGCTTTGGGCTGGACACCACCGGGCGGCGGCGCGGCCGGAGCGCCTGCCGCCGGGGCGACGACCGTCCCACCCTGTGGCGCCGCCTCGGTGCGCCCGCCCCGCCAGCCCGACGCGACCACGGCCGCGATGACGCCCGCCGCCAACAGCATCGACATCTGCCGCATGTTCATGGTCACTCCGCCTTTCCCTGCTGCGCATTCCCTGGAATGGATTCCGCCGCCGCCCGACGGTAGGTCACCACGCTGCGATTGGCCGGCCGGAAGTACTCGTTGGCCACCCGCCTGATGTCGGCCGCCGTGACCGCCTCGTACTTCTTGGGCGCCTCGTTGATCTCCTGCCAGTCGAGCAGCGTCTCGTAGAACGCCAGTTGGATCAGCAGCGACATGTTGTTCTCGAGCCGGCGGTAGTTGCCCGCCGCGACGCGATTCTTCACCTTGCGCAACTCGCGGTCCGGCACCTCCCCGGCCTGCAGCTTCGCCAGCTCCTCGTACCAGGCCTGCTCGAGCTGCTCGGGTGTCGCTTCGCCGCGGGTCTCCGCCTCGAACGCGAAGAGGCCGGCATATTTGCGGGTATCGGAAGACGTGCGGGCCGACCCGGCGATGCCGCGGCCCTCGACCAGGCCGGTGTAGAGCCGGCCGGTCCGCTCGTTGAGCAGCTCCGAGAGCATGTCGAGCGGATAGCTGTCGGCATGGCCCGCGGGCACGGTGTGGTAGCGGATCTCTACCGACGGCGGCACGTCCCCCTCGGCGTTCATCCGCTGCTCGGCGATCTGTTCCACCTCGAGCGTGACCACCGGCGGCGGCGGCTTCGAGCCGGGCTGGAGCCGCGAGAAGTAGCGGGTGATGAAGGCCTTCGCCTGCGCCGGGTCGAAGTCGCCCACGACGACGCCGAAGAGATTGCCCGGACGGTAGTAGATGTTCCAGTAGTCCATCGCCTGTTCGAAGGTGTAGCTGTTCAAGTCGCTGGGCCAGCCGATCACCGGCCAGGCGTAGCCCGACGACTGCCAGAAGAGCGAATCGAACTGCTCCTGAAACCGGCCGGTGGGCGTGCTGTCGGTGCGGAGCCGACGCTCCTCGTGGACGACGTCGCGCTCCGAGTAGAACTCGCGAAACACGCTGTCGTGCAGACGGTCGCTCTCCATCCAGGCCCAGAGTTCGAGCTTGTTGGAGGGCACGGTGATGAAGTAGCAGGTGAGGTCGTGGCTGGTGAACGCGTTCATGCCGCTGCCGCCGGCCTTCGTGTAGACCTGGTCGAACTCGTCCTTCACGATCGTGCCCGCCTCGGCCCCGCCCGGGCCGCGGCCCTGCTGGGCGCGGATGAGCGCATCGAGCCGTGACCGCAACTGCCGCAACTGGGGCGTGTCGTGGGCGGGATCCCAGGGATCGGGAATCTCGCCCCGGCGCAGCCGGTCGTACTGTCCCGACCAGACCAGCCGGTTGATCTCGTCCCGCACCGCCTTCTGCTCGACGCGGTATTCGGCGTCGCGCCGTGCATCACGGGTGCCGATGGTGCCGGTGCCCTTGAACATCATGTGCTCGAAGAAGTGGCTGATGCCGGTGATCCCCGGTCGCTCGTTGACGCTGCCGACCCGGGCCACCCAGCCGGCGCTGACGACATTCGGCTGATCCCGCCGCGGCACGAGGAGGAAGGCCATGCCGTTGTCGAGCGTGAACTCCTCCACCGCGACCTGCTGCGCGACAGCCCGTTCAGGCTGCACAAACGCGGCCACGATGGCGAACGAGACGACGAAGACGAGGCGGCGGATGGCCATGCGGCGGGCTCCGATCGGGACGGGGCTGGGAGACACGCGTTTATACCCGTCCAGCCCGCGGCGCGCCCAACTGGAGCCGGGAGGTGAGGGGCCGCCCATGCCCCGAGAGCCGGCGTATGCCGACAAGCGCAGCCAGGATGGCGAAGCGCCG
>JBJOKF010000073.1:0-12709 GCA_046046235.1 Planctomycetota bacterium
GCCGCCGAGCATCTCCTCGACCGCGGCTTTCGCCACTTCGCCTATGTGGGCGGGCCGCGTCGGTCGGATGTCTGCCGCCAGCGTCGTGGATTCATCACGGCTCTCGCACGGCGCGGGCTGACCTGCCGGGTCCGCGAGGTGCCCGCCCATCCGGCGCCGGAGCCCAAGCCAGGCGCGTTGGCAGCGTGGCTCGCGGCGCTGCCACGGCCCCTGGCCGTCTGCACGCGGACGCACCTCCAGGGGCGGGCGGTGCTCGACGCCTGCCGGCAGGCGGGGCTGCTGGTCCCCGACGAGGTGGCCGTGCTCGCCGGGGACGACGATCCACTCTTGTGCCAGCATGCCACGCCGCCGCTGTCGGCGCTCGACATCTCGACGCGGCGGATCGGCCTCGTCGCGGCCGCCCTTCTCGAGCGGCTCATGCTGGGCGGGATGCGCCGCGCGAAACCCACGCTTCTGCCGCCGCTCGGCGTGGTGACGCGGCAGAGCACCGATGCCCTGGCAGTGACCGACGACGAACTCGCCAAGGCGCTCCGGCAGATCCGCAACCGTGCCTGCGAAGCGATCCATGTCGACGACGTCGTTCGCGGCCTGGCCCTGTCGCGGCGTCAGCTCGAGCGCGGCTTTCGGGATCTGCTGGGACGAACGCCCGCCGAGGAGATCCGGCGGGTGCGGATCGAGCGGGCCCGGCAGCTCCTGGCGACCACCGACATCCCCGTGGCACACGTGGCGCGGGCCTGCGGATTCACAAGCGCCGCGTATCTGGCCACGGCTTTTCGTCGCGGCTGCGGCACGACGCCGCTCGAGTTTCGCCGCGGCTGTCTCGCGGGCCACCCGGATTCGACAAGTTGAAAACTTGTCGCCACGGGCCCAGAGCCAGAGCCAGAGCCAGAGCCAGAGCCAGAGCCAGAGCCAGAGACAGAGACAGAGACAGAGACAGAGACAGAGACAGAGACAGAGACAGAGACAGAGACAGAGACAGAGACAGAGACAGAGACAGAGACAGAGACAGAGACAGACTGGAGCCCTTGGTTCAGGGGAGCGGTGCCGGTCGGGGGCACGCGCAGCCGCCGGTGAACTTTGACTGATACGGTCGGCTCACCACGCCCGTGGAGACTGCAACGTCAAAGTCCGCCGGCGGCGAGCATGAGCCCCGCCGGTGCCGCGGCGATCTCCCAGTTGGCCACCCGGATTCGACACGTTGAAAAACGTGTCGCCACGGGCCAAGGGCCGGAGGCAGAGAACGCGGAACAACTACCCGCCGCAGTAGTCGATCGCGCGGGCGATCTCGCTCTTCAAGTCCTTGCGGGCGACGATGCGATCGATGAAGCCGTGCTCGAGCAGGAACTCGCTCGTCTGAAAGCCCTTCGGCAACTCGACGCGGATCGTCGCCTTGATCGTCCGCGGCCCGGCGAAGCCGATGAGCGCCCTCGGCTCGGCGAAGCAGAGGTCGCCCAGGGAGGCGAAGCTCGCCGCCACGCCACCCATCGTCGGGTTGGTGAGCACCGAAATGAAGAGCCCGCCGGCCTGCGAATGCCGTGCCAGGGCCGCCGACACCTTCGCCATCTGCATGAGCGAAAGAATGCCCTCGTGCATGCGGGCGCCGCCGCCGGAGGCGCTGATGATGATCAGAGGCAGCCGCTCCCGGGTGGCCCGCTCGACCAGCCGCGTCAGCCGCTCGCCGACCACGCTCCCCATGCTGCCCATGATGAACGAGGAGTCGGTCACGCCGCAGGCGACCCGCCGCGCTCGGATCATGCCGCTGCCGGTGACGACGGCGTCGCGCATGCCGGTCCGCTTCTGCTCGGCGACGATCCGCTCCGCGTAGGCCTTCTTGTCCTTGAACCCGAGAGGGTCGGTCGGCCGCAGGGCGGCATCCCACTCCTCGAAGGTGCCGGCATCGAGGAGTTGTTCGATGCGCTGGGCGGCGGAGACGTACCAGTGGAAGCCGCATTGCGGGCAGACGTTGAGCAGTTCCTCGGCTTCCTTGCGGTAGATCGTGGCGCCGCAGCCGTCGCACTTCTGCCAGAGGCCCTCGGGCACGCCGCGCTTCGTCCGCTGCCCGGCTGGCGAGGCCCGTTTGTCGGCAGGCTTGTCGGCCGGCGGCGTGGCGGCCAGTTTTTCGGCCGGCGCCGTGGCGGCCGGGGGCTCGGCCGCCACCGTGGGCGATGTCGGGCCGGCCCCGGTGCCCGGACTCGGTCGGGATGAGCGACGGCGTTCCATGCGTATGTTGACGGGGGAGAGGGGAACGGATGAGGGATGTGCGGTCCGTCCGGAACCTCGTGCGTCCGACCGCCGGGCCGCATTGTAGCCCGCTGTCGCGGCCGCCCGCTGCGCCGAAAACGCCCGTCCCGGGCCGCGGTCCACGCAAGCTGTCAGGTCGGGCTGGCTTGCCGCCTCCCGGGGGCCGCCGGACGGCCGGAGTCCGACGCGGCCCACTGGGCCGCGATCGACAGCTCGCGAACCAGACCCCCGCGCGGGTCCTGTGTCCAATCGCTCGTCCACAGATCACCCATCGACTCGCCGGCGAGGATCCAGCCGAAGATGCGGTCGAGGGGGTCGGGCACCACCACCGCCACGCGGCCCTCGCCATGGCGGCGGAGGAGTTTCTCGAGCGCCGCCTCGACCCGCTCGCAGGCTTCTTCGAGCAGTTCGCCCTCGGGGGGCGCCACCGCCCAGGGATTGTCCTGCCACTGCCGATAGAGTCGCGGTTGCCGCCGGCGGATGTCCTCGACCAAGAGGCCCTGCCAGAGTCCCTGGTCGAGGTTATGAAGGCCCGGAATGACGCGGGGCTTGAGTCCGAGCTGTCGACCGATGATGCGGCCGGTCTCGACGGCGCACAGGCTCTCGGCGGTGTAGAGGGCCGCGGGCGGTGTCTCTGCCAGCAGGGCGGCGGCGGCCGCCGCCTGTGCCTCGCCGGCCTCGCACAACGGCACGTCGAGGGAGCCGCGGATGCGGCCCTGCACTTCGTAATCGGTCACTCCCGCACGGATCAGCACCAGCGAGTCGGGTCTCAAGAGCGTCGCGGCTCCAGGAGGAATAAGCTCCCCGTGTTCATGTCGGGGCGAAGCCCGCGACATCCGGAGAGACAGGCCCGCAGTTCCGCGTTCATGCGGCACTCCGGGCGAGTTGTTCGAGTTCGGCGATCGCGCGGGCGTAGTCGTGCGCACGAATCACGGCGCTGCCGGCCACGATCAGTTCGGCGCCGGCCGCGGCCACCGGGCCGACAGTGTCCGTCGAGATGCCGCCATCCACGCAGAGCCGGAAGGTGCCGGCCCGCTGCGTTCGCAGCCGCTCCAGATGGGCGAGCTTGTCGAGCGCCACGGGATTGAATCGCTGGCCGCCGAAGCCGGGCTCCACGCTCATCACGAGCACGCCGTCGCAGGCGTCGAGGTGGGGCTCCACGCTCTCGACGGGGGTGCCGGGGCTGATGGCGAGGTGGGCCCGCTTCCCCATTCTCGCGATCCGCTCGAGCGTCGGGCGGGGATCGGCGAGCCCCTCCAGATGCACCGTGAGGATGTCGGCGCCCGCCCGTGCGTAGTCCTCCACGCAGGCCTCGGGTTCCTCGACCATCAGGTGCACTTCCAAGGGACCGCGGGCCGCGCGACGCACGGCCTCGACGACGACGAGGCCATAGGTCAATTGCGGAACGAAGCGGCCGTCCATCACGTCGAGGTGCAAGGCCGCCGCGCCGGCGGCCTCGAGCCGCTCGACCTCACGGGCCAGGTGGCCGAAGTCGCACAACAGCAACGCGGGCAGGACCACCGGTCCCTGGGACTCGAGCCTGGCCGAAAGCTGGTCGAGAGCCTGTCCTGCCGGAGGGTTCACGTGAGTGGAAGGCGGGGTGTGGTCGTGGGGGCTACCATGCCCACCTGCGACGAGCCGCATTGTAGCACGGCCCTGCCCCGGCCGCCCGGCGGCGGCGGTCGGCTCGGCGATCCTTTCGCAAACGGTTTCCGTACAATCACTTGGAGCCACGGAGACGCCGCTCATGAGTACGGTTCCGGGAGCCACGTTCGAGGGGGTGTTGCCCAGCCGCCTGTCGGCGGCCGATCGGGGGCAGATCGAGCGGCGGGTGCAGGAGATCGGCCGTGGCTTGTTGGAGGCCTCGCTCGCCGCTGAGCCGACGCCCGTCTCGCCGGAATGGTGGGTGCAGCAGGCGGGCGAGTGGGCGACGCAGGACGAGGACCTGAAAGTCAGGCTCTTCCGGCTCGTCGACTGCATGCCGATGCTCGACGATGCCGCCGCGCTCGACCGGCATCTGCGGGAATACGTGGATGAGGACGTGATCGCCCGTCTGCCGCGGGGCCTGCGACTGGCCTTGGAAGCGGCCCGCAGCGGCATGCTCGCCGGCGTCGCCGGCCGGGCCATCCGCGCGGCGGTGCTGGCCCAGGCGCGGCGGTTCATCGCCGGCTCGAACCCCGCCGAGGCGGCGAAGGCGGCGCTGGCCCAGCGGCGGCTGCATCGCGGCTTCACGCTCGACCTGCTCGGCGAGGCGGTCACGAGCGACGCCGAGGCCGACGCCTACGCAGCGGCCTATGCCCGGCTGCTCGACGAACTGCCGCGGCTCGCCGCCGCCTGGCCCGCCGACCCACTGGTGGACGACGGCCCCGACGGTCCGTTGCCCCGGGTGAACGTGTCGCTCAAGCTGTCGGCGCTCGACAGCCAGTTCGACGCGATCGACCCGCGCGGCACCGCCGACCGCGTGCTCGGCCGGCTGCGGCCGCTCTGGCGGCGGGCGCGGGACTCGGGCGCGCAGGTTCACATCGACATGGAGTCGTACGCCACGAAGGACCTCGCGCTCGAGATCTTCAGGCAGATCGCCTTGGAGGAGGAGTTTCGCGACTGGCCCCACTGCGGCATCGTGGTGCAGGCGTACCTCCGCGATTCCCTCCGCGACCTCGAGGCGCTCGCCGCGTGGGCCCGGCAACGCGGCACGCCGGTCTGGATCCGGCTCGTGAAAGGCGCCTACTGGGACTACGAGACGGTGCATGCGCAGGCCGCCGGCTGGCCCGTGCCGGTCTGGCAACGCAAGTGGGAGACAGACGCCTGCTACGAAGCGGCGACCACCTTTCTCATGGAACAGGCCGACGTGCTGCGGCCGGCGCTCGGCAGCCACAACCTCCGGTCGCTGGCGCACGGCATGGCGGTGGCCGAGCACCTGGGGATCGATCGCCGTGGCGTCGAGATGCAGATGCTGCACGGCATGGGCGATCCGGAGAAGGAGGCGGTCACGTCCGCCGGCTGGCGGCTGCGGATCTACATGCCCTACGGCGAACTCGTGCCCGGCATGGCGTATCTGGTGCGCCGGCTGCTCGAAAACGCTTCCAACGACTCCTTTCTGCGGGCGGGGTTCGTGAAGCACCTGCCCCCGGCGACGCTGCTCGCGCCGCCTGCGCCGGCGGGGCGGCCGGCGGCCGAGCCGGCCCCTGTCGGCCACGAGGATTTCCAAAACGAGCCGCTCACCGACTTCTCCTCGGCCGCAGCCCGGCAGGCGATGCAGGCCGCCGTCGAGCGGATGCGCGAGAGCTTCGCCGCGGGGCCGGTGCGGGTGCCGCTGGTGATCGACGGCCGCCGCGAGGAGGCCGCGGCGCGGTTTCTGCGCGAGGATCCCTCGCAGCGGTCGCGGCTGATCGCCGACGTGTCGGCCGCCACCGCCGCCGACGCGGACCGCGCCGTGGCCGCCGCCTCCCGCGGGCAGCCCGTCTGGCAGGCGGCGGGCTGGCGGCGGCGGGCGGAGATCCTCGAGGCGGCGGCGGGCATCCTCCGGCGGCGGCGGTTCGAACTGGCCGCTCTCGAGGTCTTCGAGGTGGGCAAGCCCTGGCGCGAGGCCGATGCCGACGTCGCGGAGGCGATCGACTTCTGCCGCTACTACGCCCGCGAGGCGCGGCGGCTGGCGGAACCTGTGCGGGTGGACGTGCCGGGCGAGGAGAACAGGACGGCGTGGCTGCCCCGCGGGGTGGTGGTCGTGATCGCGCCCTGGAACTTTCCGCTGGCGATTCTCGCCGGCATGACGACCGCGGCGCTCGTCACCGGCAACGCGGTGGTGATGAAGCCCGCGGAGCAGTCCTCGCTCGTCGGTCTGCGGCTGTACGAGATCCTGCTCGAGGCCGGTGTGCCGCCGACCGCGCTGGCGTTCCTGGCCGGTCGCGGCGAGGAGGTAGGGCCCACGCTCGTGGCGCATCCCGAGACGGCGCTCGTGGCCTTCACCGGTTCGCGGGCGGTGGGGATGGCGATCAACGTCGCCGCGGCGCACGCGTCGGCGGCGGGCGGCAGGATGGTGAAGCGGGTGATCGCCGAGATGGGGGGCAAGAACGCGATCATCGTCGACGACGACGCCGATCTCGACGAAGCGGTCGTGGCGGTGGTGCACAGCGCCTTCGGCTTCCAGGGGCAGAAGTGCTCCGCCTGCTCGCGCGTGATCGTGCTCGATCGTGTCTACGAGGCCTTCACGAAGCGTCTGGCCGAGGCGGTGAGGAGCCTGCGGCCGGGGCCGGCGGAACTGCCGGGCACCCGCCTGGGGCCGCTCGTGGACGAGGAGGCCTGGCGGCGGGTGCGGTCGTTCGTCGATCTGGGCCGCACGACGGGGCGGATCGTGGCCGGCGCCGACATCGACGGCCTCGACGCGACCGGTTGGTTCGTGGCGCCGCACGTCTTCGCCGACGTCGATCCCGCCGGGCCGCTCGGCCAGGAGGAGATCTTCGGGCCGGTCCTCGCGGTCCTGCGGGCCCGCGACTTCAAGGCGGCGGTGGCGCTGGCCAATGCCACTCCCTACGCGCTCACCGCGGGCGTCTTTTCACGGAGCCCCGCCCACCTGCGCGAAGCTGCCGAAACGCTCGCGGCGGGCAATGTCTACCTGAATCGCGGCATCACCGGCGCGCTCGTCTGCCGGCAGCCCTTCGGCGGCTATCGGCTCTCGGGCATCGGCAGCAAGGCGGGCGGTCCCGACTATCTGCAGCAGTTCCTGCTGCCGCGAACGGTGACGGAAAACACGCTCCGCCGCGGATTCGCCCCGCAGGCTCCGGCGCAAACGCGGGATACCCGGGGCTGATCGTCGATTTCCCCGGGTTTTCGAGCCGCTCGCGAAAAGCTCACAAATCCCGGTACCATGCTGGGCGTTTGGATTCGCCACCGTACCGACTGCCTTCCGCGAGAGGAGTTCGCCATGTCCACGACCGCACCCCGCCCGGCCGCCCGCGTGGGGCTGTCGATCGTCTGTGTCGCCTTGGCGATCGTCTGCTGCGTTGACCGTGCCGCCCAGGCCCTCGACGGCCAGGTCGATCCGGCCCTGGGCCCTTACGGGAAGGCCGGCGGCGAGGTGGCCGGCACGATCAAGTGCGTCGGCTCCGACACGATGAACAACCTCGTGGCGCTGTGGGTGGAAGGCTTCCAAAAGCACTATCCGAGCGTGCAAGAGGGGATCGAGGGCAAGGGGTCGGCTTCGGCCCCGCCGGCCCTGACCGAGGGCACGAGCACGTTCGGGCCGATGAGCCGGGACTGGAAGCCCTCGGAGATCGACGTCTTCAAGGAGAAGCACGGCTATCCGCCGACCGTCGTGCCGGTGGCGATCGACATGCTGGCCGTCTTCGTGCACAAGGACAACCCGCTCAAGAGCCTCTCGCTCCAGCAGATCGACGCGATCTTCTCGAAAAACCGCACCGGCGGCGCCAAGAACGACATCCGCACCTGGGGCGACCTCGGCCTCGAGGGAGAGTGGCGGGACAAGCCGATCAGCCTCTACGGCCGCAACGCGTCGAGCGGCACCTACGGCTACTTCAAGGAGCACGCGCTCTTCAAAGGCGACTTCAAGCCGACCGTGAAGGAGCAGCCGGGCAGCTCGGCGGTGGTGCAGGCCGTGGCGAGCGACCGCTATGCGATCGGCTACAGCGGGATCGGCTACCGCACCGCCGACGTCCGGGCGGTGCCGCTCTCGGTCAAGCCGGGCGGTCCGGTGGTCGAGACCGAGCCGAAGTTTGCCTATTCGGGCGAGTATCCGCTGGCCCGGTTCCTCCTCTTGAGCGTGAACCACAAGCCGGGTTCGACCCTCGATCCGTTGCGGGCGGAGTTCGTCCGTTACTGCTTGAGCGCCGACGGGCAACGGGACGTCCTCAAGGACGGGTATCTGCCGGTCACCGCGGCGATCGCCAAGCGGGCCTTGGGCAGCCTCGGGCTCGAGAAAAAGTGACGCGATCTGCGGACCCGCGGCAGGGAGCCGCGCGTTCCTTCAAGGCGGTTGCGGACCCGAGTATGGCAGCGAAGCCCACCTTCACCGGCCGCGCTCGGCGGCGTGCGACACGGCCGTGGGTGAAGGCAAGCGACGGCATCGCCCGGGCCGTCATCACGCTCGGGGGCATCGGCACCATCATCGCGGTGCTGCTCGTGGCGGTGTTCCTCCTCGCGGTGGCGCTGCCGCTCTTCCGGCCGGCGCGGCTCACGGCCTATCGCGGCTCCGGGGAGGTTGCCGGCGTCGATGCCGGAACCGGGGCCGCCGGGGTGGCCGCCATCGGCGCCGACGAGGCGGGCGTGGTCGCCTGGATGCTCGCCTGCCGCCCGACCGACTCCGGTCCACGGGCGGCAGAGTTGCGGGTGGTCTCGATCATCGACGGCGCGCCCTTGCTCGTTCAGCCCGCCGCCGAGGCCGGGCTCGAGGATGCGACCGTGGTCGCCTGCAGCCCGAGCGGGCAGCATGCCGTGGCCGGCTTCGCGAACGGCAGTTTCCGCGTCGGGCGGCTCGGCCTGGAGTCTTCCTTCGTCGCCGGCGAAGGACTGCCCGCGGCGGTCGCCGGTCTGGAGCCGGGCACGGCAGCCAAGGACGGCGATACGATCGTCGTTCGTGCCGCCGGCGGTCAGTACGCAACGGTTGCGGTCGTGGCCGACTTTGGCGGAGAGCCGTCGGCCGGACTCTCGGCACCCGTGGTCGATGCCGACATCACGATGCAGGCGGACGGGCCGCTCGTCGCGGTGCTCGACGCTACCGGCGTGGTGCGGGTCGAGGCGCGTTCGTCCCGGAGAAATCTCCTCACCGACGAACTCGTGACGAGCGCGTCGGGGAGCACGCTCGAATCCGGCGGCGACGGCTTCCGGCCCCGGTTCGTCCGCCTTTCCGAACTCGGCGACCAGCTCTTCCTCTTCGCCGGCGACGGCGCCGCCCGGCGGTACGAGATCCGCGACGTCGAGTCGCCGGTGCTCCGCGAGTCGTTCGACGCCGTGGCCGGATCGGGCGGCGTGACGGGAGTCGCCCGCATGTTCGGTGGCAACGGCCTGGCCGTGGCCGATGCGGCGGGCGTGGTGCGGGTGTTGTTTGCGACACGGGCCGAGACGGCCACCGCCGTGGACGGGCTCTCCATGGCGACCGCCAAGGTGTTTCCGCCGGTCTCGGCCGCGGCGCCGGCGGTGACGGCGATGGCGGCCTCGCCTCGGTCGCGGTTGCTCGCGGTCGCCGACGCCTCCGGGGGCCTGCGGCTCCTGCAGACGACCACGGGGGCCACCGTCGCATCGCTGCCGGGAGGCGTCGCCGGGCCGCTCGGCGGACCGGCCTCCGCGCTCGTGGTGGCGCCGCGAGAAAATCGGCTCTTGGCCGGGGCCGGGGGCCGTCTGGCCGCCTGGGCGCTCGATCCGGGCTATCCCGAAGTGTCTTGGAGGTCGCTCTTCGGGCCGGTGTGGTACGAGAAGTATCCCGGTCCGGTGCACGCCTGGGAGACGACGGGGCACGAGTCGTTCGAGTCGAAGTTCGGACTCGTGCCGCTCATCTTCGGCACGCTCAAGGCGACCCTCTATTCCATGCTGTTCGCGACGCCCGTGGCGATCCTCGCGGCCATCTACGCCAGCCAGTTCCTGCCGCCCCGCTGGAAGGCCCGCATCAAGCCGACCATCGAGATGATGGCCAGCCTGCCGAGCGTGGTGCTCGGGTTCGTGGCGGGGCTCGTCTTCGCGCCGGTCATCGAGCGAGCGCTGATGACGCTCCTGGCAGGGTTTTTCTGCGTGCCGCTCGTGCTGCTCGCCGGAGCCTATTCCTGGCAGTTGCTACCGGCGGGTTGGCGGAGCCGGTTCGCGGCCTGGCGTTTCCCGCTGATCGCCGCCGTGGCACTGCCGGCGGGGCTGGTCGTCTCGCGGGCGGCCGCGGGGCCCATCGAGCGGATGCTCTTCAGCGGCGACGTCGCCGCCTGGCTCGATGGTCGCGGCGGCAGCGGCTTCGGCGGCTGGGTGCTGGCGCTCGTGCCGTTGGCGGGCGTCGGCGCGGCCATGCTCATGGGCCGCTTCGTGAGTCCCTGGCTGCGGCGTCACGGCCGCGGCTGGTCGCAGCGGCAGGCGGCGTTCGTCTCGCTCGCGACGTTCGCCATCGGCATCGTGCTGGCCGCCGGGCTGGCGGTCGCGGCAGCGTCGTTCCTCGACGCGCTGCGGCTCGACACCCGCGGCGGCCTCTTCGGCACCTACGTGCAACGCAACGCCCTGATCGTCGCGGTCGGCATGAGCTTCGCGATCATTCCGCTGATCTTCACGATCGCCGAGGACGCCTTATCGAGCGTGCCGGATCACCTGCGGAGCGCGTCGCTCGGCGCCGGGGCGACGCCCTGGCAGACGGCCATCCGCGTGATCGTCCCGGCGGCGGCGAGCGGGCTCTTCTCGGCGGTGATGATCGGTTTGGGCCGGGCGGTGGGCGAGACGATGATCGTGCTGATGGCGGCCGGCAACACGCCGCTCATGGATTGGAACCTGTTCAACGGTTTTCAGACGCTCTCGGCGGCGATCGCCACCGAACTTCCGGAGGCGGCGCGGGGCAGCGGCCATTACCGGGTGCTGTTCCTGGCCGCGCTCACGCTCTTCGCGATGACCTTCGTCGTCAACACCGCGGCGGAGGTGGTTCGGCAGCGATTCCGCAGGAGGGCGCATGAGCTTTGACAAGCAGCGGCCCCGCCGGATGCGATCCCCGTACACGAGCCTGACGGCGTACGGCGAGCCGTGGGTGTGGCTCACCGGTGGGGCGCTGGCGCTGGCGATCGCCATGATCACCGGCCTGCTGGCCTTCATCGCGATCCGCGGCGCGAGCACCTTCTGGCCGGTGCCGCTCGAACTCGTGGAACTCGCCGACGACCGGCGGGCCCTCGGCGAGGTGGCGGAACGGGATCCGCCGCAGGCGGCCGGCGTTTCGGCAGACGTCCGCGGCGGCAGGCGGCTCCTGCGGACGGCCAACTTCGAACTCACCGGCAACCACTACGAATGGTTCGACGACGCCGCAGTGACGCGGTCGAGCCGGCCCGAGTGGGCCACGGCCGTCGAGCGGCTGGAAGGCGGACGGTTTCACGGCTTCCCCGTCAGGCTGCGGCTCGGCGAAGCAATCGTGGCGGAGGGAGCGGCTGCGACGTGGCAGGCATTTCTGCGCGAGCATCCGGCGGTCCGGCGCCGCTATCGGGAGGCGGTGCGGATCGACAGGCACGAGCGGGGCCGCCTGCAACGCGACCTGCGCGCCGCCCGGCTGGCGGTCGTGCAGGCGGGCCTCGACGAGGAAGCCGCTCCGTCCCGCGCGGGTCGCGTGGCGGCGGCGACCGCCGCCCAACGCCAGGTGGACGATCGCGTGCGGCAGGAATCGCTGGCGCTCGACGAGCGCACGTCGGCTTTGCGCCGCGAGAACGAGGGCTGGACGCTCGACATGGAGACGGCCGACGGCCGGGCGGCCGCCTTGCCGCTCGAGGCGATCGTGCGGGCCTGGCAGCCGAATCGGCTGTCGGCCTTCGGCAAGCTCGGCGTCTATGCCGACCGGTGGCGCGAGTTCCTCGCCGACGATCCGCGCGAGGCCAACTCCGCCGGCGGCGTCTTTCCGGCGATCTGGGGCACGGTCGCGATGACGCTCATCATGGCCCTGCTCGTCGCTCCGTTCGGTGTCTTGGCCGCCCTCTACCTGCGGGAATACGCCTCCCGTGGGCCGGTGACCACCGCCGTGCGGATCGCGATCAACAATCTTGCCGGCGTGCCGAGCATCGTCTACGGCGCCTTCGGGCTCGGCTTCTTCTGCTACGGCCTCGGCGGCGGGATCGACGAGCTCTTCTTCCGCGCGAGCCTCGTGGCCGACAAGCAGCCCACCTTCGGCACCGGCGGCCTGCTCTGGGCGTCGCTCACGCTCGCGCTGCTCACGCTGCCGGTGGTGATCGTCGCCACCGAGGAGGCCCTCTCGGCGGTGCCCAACTCGATGCGCGAGGGTTCCTATGCCTGCGGCGCGGGCAAGTGGCAGACGATCCGCCGGATCGTGCTGCCCCGCGCGCTGCCCGGCATCATGACGGGCCTGATCCTGGCGATGGCCCGCGGCGCCGGCGAGGTGGCGCCGTTGATGCTCGTCGGCGTGAAGAAGCTCGCCCTCGACCTGCCGATCGACGGCACCTTCCCGTTCATCCATCCAGAGCGGGAGTTCATGCACCTGGCGTATCTGATCTACGACGTCGGGTTCCAGAGCCCCAACAGCCAGGCGGCCAAGCCGATGGTGTTCACGATCACGTTCCTCCTCGTGGCGATCATCGCGCTGCTGAACCTGTTCGCCATCTGGCTCCGATCGCGGCTCAAGCGCCGGTACGTCGCGCAACAGTTTTGACCGTCGTGCAAGGGGTTGCCCGTGCCCTCTCGCCGGACGTTCGCTCCGGGCATCCTGCCCTGCGCTCACTGCGGTGAAAGCTGCGCTTCGCAATCCTTGCTGCGCTTGCTTTCACAGCCCGCTCGAGGGCAC
>JBJOKF010000104.1:0-40053 GCA_046046235.1 Planctomycetota bacterium
GGCCGCGATGTCGCCGTCGTAGATCTCCTTCTTGCGGTCGGCCAGCTCCTTGAACCGCTCGAACACGGTCTGGAGCTGCTCGGTGCTCATCTTGTAGCCCAGGGCCTGCGCCCGATCGGCGAGCGCCGCCCGGCCGCTGTGCTTGCCGAGCACGAGGTCCGTCCGCTCGAGGCCCACGTCCTCGGGCCGCATGATCTCGTAGGTCCGCCGTTCCTTGAGCATGCCGTCCTGGTGGATGCCGGCCTCGTGGGCGAACGCGTTGCGGCCGACGATCGCCTTGTTGCGGGGCACCTGGATGCCGGTGATGTTGGCCACGAGCCGGCTCGTGGGCACGAGCCGCTGCGTGACCACGCCCGTCTCGACGCCGAAGTAGTCGCCGCGGGTCTTGAGCGCCATCACGACCTCCTCGAGCGAGCAGTTGCCCGCCCGCTCGCCGATCCCGTTGATCGTGCACTCGATCTGCCCGGCGCCCGCCTCGACGGCCGCCAGGCTGTTGGCGACAGCCAGACCGAGATCGTCGTGGCAGTGGACGCTGATCACCGCCCGGTCGATGTTGGGCACCCGCTCCCGCAGGCTCTTGATCACATGGTGCATCTGCGACGGCGTGGCATAGCCGACGGTGTCGGGGATGTTGACGGTCGTCGCCCCGGCGGCGATCACCGCCTCGACCACGCGGCACAGAAAGTCGATCTCGGTCCGGGCGGCGTCCTCGGGGGAAAACTCGACGTCGGCGCAGAGATTGCGGGCCCGCTTCACACCGGCCACGGCCCGGGCGACCACCTCCTCCTCGTTCATCCGCAGCTTGAACTCACGGTGGATCGAGCTGGTCGCGAGGAACACATGGATGCGGGGCCGCGCGGCGGCACGAAGCGCCTCCCAAGCCCGGTCGATGTCGGCATCGTTACAGCGGGCGAGCCCACAGACGGTCGCCGTCGAGACGGCACGGGCGATGTCGCTGACGCTGGCGAAGTCGCCCGGCGAGGCGATGGGAAAGCCGGCCTCGATGATGTCGACGCCGAGCGTCACGAGCGCCTGGGCGATCTCCAGCTTTTCGGTGAGGTTCATGCTCGCCCCGGGCGACTGCTCGCCGTCGCGGAGCGTGGTGTCGAAGATGCGGATCGTGCGGGCGTGAGTCATCGCGTCAGGGGAACCGTCACAAGGAATGGAAAACGACCACGGGGCGGGAGCGTGCCGCGACGGTGTCGCATGGACGGACGTTGGCGACCGCCACCCGCCCTCATCGTACCCGGTTTCCCGCCGCTGCGCTCGTCAGGCTGGCTGGCGGCGGTGTAGATTGGAGATGCCGTCCACACCGCTGCGGGCGGCCTCGTCGTCAGACCAGAGACGTCCGTCCCGAACAGCCGGTTCGCCATGTCCACTGCCGTCCCCAGAGAGCCGCTCCCCGCCTCGGGGCATCCGTCGGCGGACTCCGGCCCGCAGGGACGGGGGCAGACTCGCCCCCAGCGACGCCCATTTCGGCTACCCCGCGGTCTTGCAGGAGTCGGCTTTCTGCTGGCCGGAGCCGCGGCCTGGTGGTGGCTTTCAACCCATCATTTCACGGGCCAGTCAACCCACGATGGCGAGGCGACCAAGAGCCGTGACACTACGGACCGAGCGGGCGCTGGGCCGGCGGGTCGGCAGCCGACGGAGGCGATCGTCGTCCTGCCGGAGGCGGCCCGCGCGGCCGCCGGCATCGAGCTCGCCACGGTCGAACCGCGACTCATGCGGGATCAGCTCACGGTGCCCGGCCGGATCGACTACGACTCGCGGCGTCGCCTCGACTACGCCTCGCCGGTCGACGGCATCGTGTCGCGGGTCTTCGTGCAGGTGCGGCAAAAGGTCGCCAAGGGGGATCCGCTCGCGGAGCTTTCCAGCCCCGACGTCGGCGCGGCCCGCGACGAGGTGCGGCGCCGCGAGGACGACCGCCGCATCGAGCAGAAAGCGGCCGACTGGGCCACCACGATCGCCGACAATGTCGAGGCGCTGCTCGACACGCTCGCCTCACATCCGCCTCTGGCGGACGTCGAGAAGCAGTTCGAGCAGCGGGTCCTCGGCTCCTACCGGGAAAAGATCCTGGGGAGCTATTCGCGACTGATCTACGTCGAGAAGGTGAGCGCCGGCACGAAATCGCTCGGGGAAGGGGGGGTGCTGTCGGGCCGGATCGTCGAGGAGCGGGCGAGCAATTTGGAGGTCGCCAAGGCCAACTTCATCGCCGCCTGCGAGGAGGCCCGGTTCCTCACGCGGCAAGACCGCGACCGGGCGCGGGCGACACTCGAACAGGCGGACCGGCTCGTGCAGATCTCGCGTGAGAATCTCCGCACGCTCGTCGGCAGCCGGCTGGAGGCGAGCCCCGACGCGGACGAGACGGAGAGCCCGGGCGAGACGGGATCGTTGAGTTCGCTGGTCTTGCGGACGCCGTTCGACGGGATCGTCGAAGACGTCTTCGTCACCCGGGGGGAGCGGGCCCGGGTCGGCGACCGCATGTTCGTCGTCGCCGACACGTCCATGCTCTGGGTGCGGGCCCAGATCCACGAGCGGCAATGGACCGCCGTCGAGGTCGGGGAGGGGCAGTCGGTGCGGGTGGTGGTGCCGGGCGCCGACACGCACGAGGCGACGGCGGTCGTCAACCACGTCGGCGCCACGGTGGAGGCGGAGTCGCGGAGCGTGCCGCTCGTCGCCGAACTCACCAACGACGACGCGCATTTCAAACCGGGCATGTTCGTCTGGGTGGACCTGCCACAGGGCAAGCCCCGCGACGCCCTGGCCGTGCCGGCAGCCGCCGTCATGCGGCACGAGGGCAAGGCATTCGTCTTCGTGCCGGAGGGGGAGGCCGCCCCCACGCGGCCGGGCGATACGCGGTTCCGCCGCGTCGGCGTGACGACCGGGATCAGCGACGGCGACGCCGTCGAGGTCACCGGCGGCCTGGCGGCGGGCGACCGGGTCGTGGCCCGCGGGGCGTTCGTCTTGAAGAGCGAGCTGCTCCTGGAGCAGGAAGCGGAGTGAGGCCCGCGGCCTCGCGGCCCGCGCCGGGAGTCGGTCGATGCTTTCAGGTCTCATCGAGTGGTCGCTGGGCAACCGCCCGCTCGTGATCGCGCTGTTCGTGCTGCTGGCGCTCGGCGGCCTCTACGCCGCCACGCAGGTGCCGGTGGACGCGGTGCCCGACCTGGTCAACATCCAGGTGCAAGTGGTGACCGAGGCGGGCACGCTCCCGCCCCTGGAGGTGGAGCGGGCGGTCACCTACCCCGTCGAACTGGCGATGAGCGGGCTGCCCGACGTCGAGGAGATCCGCAGCATCTCGCGGCTCGGCATCTCGCTGGTCACGGTCGTCTTCCGCGAGGGAACCGACATCTACCTCGCCCGGCAACTCGTCGGGGAGCGGCTGCCGGAGGCGAAGAGCCGCATCACGCTCCCCGAGGCCGACCCCAAGCTCGGCACGCTCAGCACGGCGCTCGGCGAGATCCTGCAGTTCGAGGTGCGCGGGAAGGGCATCAGCCTGATGGACCTGCGGAGCATCCTCGAATGGGAGATCGCGCCGGCGATGCGGGAGGTGTCGGGCGTCACCGACATCAATAGCCACGGCGGCTATGCCAAGAGCTACGAGGTCCGCGTCGACCCCGACCGGATGGCGGCCCAGGGCATCACGCTCGGGGAAGTGTTGGGCGCGCTCGAACGCAACAACGTCAGTACCGGCGGCGGCTACATCGTCAAGAACGGCGAGCAGCGGTTCATCCGCGGGCAGGCGCTCCTGCCCGATGCCAATGCCATCGAGCAGGTGGTGGTCCGCAGCCCGCCCGGCGGCGTGCCGGTGCTCATCCGCAACATCGGCGACGTGGCGATCGCGCCGCTGGTGCGGCAGGGCGCCGCGACCCGCGACGGCCGGGGGGAGGTCGTCACCGGCATGGTGATGATGGTCCGCGGGGAGAACAGCCGGCAGGTCGTGACCGCCGCGAAGCAGCGGCTCGCGGAGATCCGCGGTACGCTGCCCCCCGGGGTCGAACTCGAGATCATCTACGACCGCTCGGATCTGATCGCGCGGACGCTCGACACGGTCCTCCACAATCTCGCCGAGGGCGGGCTGCTCGTGATCGGCGTGCTGCTCGTCCTGCTCGGCAACGTGCGGGCGGGGCTGATCGTCTCGCTGGCGATCCCGCTGTCAATGCTCTTCGCGGCCAACCTGATGTGGGCGACGGGCATCTCGGCGAGCCTGATGAGCCTGGGGGCCATCGACTTCGGCCTGGTCGTCGACAGCTCGGTGATCATGGTGGAGAACTGCGTGCGGCGTCTCGGGCTGGCGGCGCCGACGGAATCGAAGCTCGCCGTCGTCCGCGCTGCGGCGATCGAGGTCCGCGGGCCGACGATGTTCGGCGAGCTGATCATCGCGATCGTCTACCTGCCGATCCTCTTCCTGGAGGGCACGGAAGGCAAGCTTTTCCGGCCGATGGCGCTGACGGTGCTCTTCGCGCTGGCCGGCTCGCTCGTGATCTCGCTGACGCTCATGCCGGTGCTGGCGGCCACCGTGCTCTCGCGCGAGGAGGAGCACGAGCCGCTGATCATGCGGCTCTTCCACCGGGCCTACCGGCCGCTGGCCAGGCTCGTCGTCCACCATCCCGTCCTCACGGCCCTGGCTGCCGCCGGCCTGGTGGCGGCGAGCGTCCCGATCGCGGTGAACCTCGGCGCCGAGTTCATGCCGCGGCTCGACGAGGGGGACCTGCTCGTGGAGGTCGTCCGGCTGCCGAGCGCGACGCTCGAGGACTCCGTGCCGATCACGACCCGCATCGAGAACACGCTGCGGGAGTTTCCCGAGGTGCGGACCGTGTTCTGCAAGACGGGCCGGCCGGAGATCGCCAACGACATCATGGGCGTGCAGCAGACCGACGTCTGGGTGATGCTCGAGCCGCACACCGAGTGGCCGGCGGGCGCCACCCGCGACCAGCTCGTGGAGCGGATGTCGGCGGCCCTGTCGGCGGCGGTGCCGGGGGCGAACTTCGGCTTCAGCCAGCCGATCGAGATGCGGGTCGACGAGCTGGTCGCCGGCGTCAAGGCCGACGTCGCGGTGCTCGTCTACGGCGACGACCTCGTCAGGCTCGGCAGCCTCGGCAAGCAGATCGAAGGGGTGCTCCGCGACATCCGCGGCGCGGCCGACGTGCGGGCCGACTGGCAGGCCGACGTGCCCACCATGCAGATCGACGCCCGCCCCGACCAGCTCGCCCGGCACGCGATCGACGGCATCGAGGTGATGCGGACGGTGTCGGCGATGGGCGGCATCCAGACCGGCGTGATCTACGAGGGCCGGCCGCGGTATCCGCTGGTAGTGAAGTTTCCGCCGGAGTGGCGTGAGAACACGGAGCGGGTCCAGCAGATCCCGGTGGGCGCGGCCGGCAGCCGGCCGGTGCCGCTGGGCGAGCTGGCCGACATCCGCACCGTCGACAGCCCGCCCTCGATCGAGCACGAGAACGCCCGGCGACGAACGTTCGTGTCGGCGAACGTCCGCGGCCGCGACGTCGCCAGCTTCGTGCAGGAGGCCCAGGCCGCGATCGCAGCGCGGGTGAGCCTGCCGACCGGGTACACGCTTCGCTGGGGAGGCGACTTCGAGAATCTGCTCTCGGCCAGCCGGCGGCTGATGCTGATCACGCCGCTGGTGCTCGGGCTGATCGCGCTGTTGCTCTACACGAGTTTCAAGTCGCTGCGGCTGGCGGCGCTCATCTTCTGTGCGGTGCCGGTGGCGGCCTCCGGCGGCATCCTGGCGCTGGCGATCCGCGGCATGCCCTTCTCGATCGCGGCGGGCGTCGGCTTCGTGGCGCTCTTCGGCGTGGCGGTGCTCAACGGCCTGGTCTGGGTGGCGGGCGCGGAGCACGCGAGGCAGGGCGGCCTCTCCCCCCGCGAGGCGGCGATCGAGACCGCCGACGTGCGCATTCGTCCGGTGCTCATGACGGCCCTCGTCGCCAGCCTCGGCTTCCTGCCGATGGCCCTGGCCACCAGCTCCGGGGCCGAAATCCAGCGGCCCCTGGCGACGGTCGTGATCGGCGGTATCGTCACGAGCACGCTTCTGACCGCCTTCGTGGTGCCCGCCATCTACCCCTGGTTCGTGCCGCGCCCGCGGCCCGGCGAGACCTCCGGCGGGTGAGCCGCCGCGGTTCCCTTCGTCACTTCGCCCTGTACTTCCTCCTCCACAGGCATTTCTTCAGTAGGCCCGCCAATGACGCTCCGCGAGTTCCAGCGACTCATCCGCGCCATGTATCATGAGAAAGACGCCGCGCGGGGCGTGGAGGGGACGTTCATGTGGCTGACGGAAGAGATCGGCGAACTCGCCACGGCGCTGCGGAGCGGCACGCACGAGGAGCGGTCGCTCGAGTTCGCCGACGTGCTGGCCTGGCTCGCCACCATCGCCAACGTGGTCGACGTCGACCTCGAAGACGCCGTGGCCCGCAAGTACGGCGGCGGCTGTCCGGGCTGCGGCCGGCTCGAATGCACCTGCCCCGACGCGGAGAAGCCATGACCGCCGTCCGACGCGCGGCCCATGCCTTGGCCGCCTGGAGCCTGCCGGCCGCCCTCGTGGCGCTGCTCGGCTCGGCGGCTTCCGCCGCCGACGTGCAGGTCGGCTTCGACGGCCTGTACCGCACCGGCTCCTGGACGCCGCTCGAGGTCTCGTTTCCGGCGTCGCAGCCACCGGCGGGCGTCGCCGCCTGGGTCGAGGACCCTGACGGCCAGTTCGTGCGGTCGCCGGTGGCGCCGGTCGTGGCGGGAGCCGACGGGCGGCCGACGGCCAGGCTCGTCGTCCGCTTCGGCAGGCCCTCGGCCCGGGTCGTCGTCGAGGAGGTGGCCGCGGGATCCACGGCCGCCGCGGACCGCAAGCTGCTGCCGGTGACGTCCCTGCCGCCGCCACTCCCGGCGGCGGAGCAGGTGATGCTCGTCCTCGGCGACCTGCCCACCGCCGAGCGGGCGGCGCGGCTCTTGACCAAGGACGACGGCAGCCGGCCGCGGATCGTCGCCGTCGACCCGGCACGGGCGAAGGGCGGGGCAGGGGGGAGGATGGGGCTCGGCCGCTCCGCCCGCGACTACGACGGTGCCGACTCGATCATCGTCTGCGGCCGGGCGGCGCTGGCCGCCGATCCGGCCGTTCTCGCCGGCATCGACGACTGGGTGCTCGGCGGGGGGCAACTCTTGGTCTGCGCCGGCACGACCGCCGTCGAGATCGATCGCGCCGGCGGTGTCGCCGCGGGCTGGCTGCCGGGCGCCGTGGCCAAGCTCGTGCCGCTCAGGCGGGCCAACGCGCTCGAGACCTTCGCCCGTGCCAGTCGGCCGCTCGACAAGTCGGCCGTGGCCGGCCTGCAGGTGCCGTTGTTTCGCGATGCCCAGGCGATCTCCGGAACGGTGGAGGCCTTCGAAGGCCGGGGCCCTAGCGACATGCCGCTGGTGGTGCGGCGGGCGCATGGCTTTGGCACGATCGTGTGGCTCGGCGTCGACCTCGACCGGCCGCCGTTTCGCGACTGGTCGGGCAGTGACTCGCTGCTCGTCGAGATGCTCCGCGGCCGGCGGGCGGCCCGGGAAGCGGGCCGCGCCGGTGAGACGGAGCGGGGCTCGTTTGACCTGGCCGCGCAGTTGCGGCAGGCGATCGATCAGTTCCCCGGCGTGGCATCGATTCCGTTCGAGGTGATCGCCGGGCTCGGGCTCTTGTATGTCGTGAGCCTCTATCCGCTCGACTGGTGGCTGGCCGCCGGGCGGGGCAAGGACGCCGCGGGACGGCTCCGCTCGACCGCCACCGGCTGGGAGCGGATCGGCTGGGTGTCGCTGCCACTCCTGGTCGCCGCCGCGAGCTGGTGTGCCTGGTCGGCCGGCCAGCGTTGGAAAGGAACGCAGTGGCGTTCATCGGCCGCCGAACTGGTCGACTTCGACCTGGCCAGCGGCCGCATGCGGACCGCCGCCTTCGCCGGCCTCTGGTCTCCCGTGAACGACCGTCTGTTCGTCGCGGCCGGCCCGGCGCCCGTGCTCGTGGCGGCGGCCTCGGCCCCGCGAGGCGACGTGACCTGGTTCGCCGCGGGAGGTCGCGGCATCGGCGGCACCGACGCCACCGCGGCCCACCCCTCGCTGGCCGCCGGCGACTACGCCTACGACGGGTCGCCGGAGCGGCTCACGGGCCTGCCGATCGCCGCCTCGTCGAGCCGGCTGTTCGAGGCGGAGTTCGACGGCCGTGCGGCGGGCCCGGCGGTCGAGTCGACGCTCGAGCGGGAAGGGCAGGGGACCCTCACCGGCGCCGTCACGAACCGACTGCCGTTCACCCTTCAGGGCTGCGTGCTCGCCCACGCCGGCTGGCTCTACGAGATCGGCCGGCTCGACCCCGGTGAGTCGTTCGCGGCCGGTGCTGGCCGGGGCCCGCGGTCGCTGGCCGGGGCGATCACCCGGCGCACGATGAGCAAGGACCGTGACGTCGCCGTACGGTGGGATCTGGGCGAGCGGGATGCGCTGCGGATTCTCGAGGTCGCGGGCTTCCACGCCGCGGCCGGCGGCTCGAGCTATACGGCGGTCGAGTCGGGCCGGCTGGCCCGACTCGACATGTCGGCGCTCCTGCCGCTCGACCGGGCGGTGCTCGTCGGCCGCGGACCGTCCCCGGTGGCCTGGACCTGGCGGGCCGCAGCCGCATCCGAACCGCCGCCCCCACCCGCCGACGCCGCCCTGTGGCGGATCGTGATTCCGCTGCGGTCCACCTCCGCGGCGGCCGCGCCGCGTGCCCCGGCCACCCCGCCACCTCCCGGGATCGACCCATGATCGAAACGATCGACCTGACGAAGAAATACGGCGACTTCTACGCGCTCGAGTCGCTCGATCTCAAGCTCGAGAAGGGGGATCTGTTCGGCTTCATCGGCCCCAACGGCGCCGGCAAGACGACCACGATCCGCATCCTCTCCACGCTCCTGGCGCCGACCTGGGGCGAGGTCTACGTCTGCGGCTATTCGATCTACACCCATCCACGCGAGATCCGCCGGGCGATCGGCTACATGCCCGACATCTTCGGCGTGTACGACGACATGCGGGTGATCGAGTATCTCGAGTTCTTCGCGGCCGCCTACCGGATCGACGGCCCCGAGCGGCGGCGGGTGGCGGAGCGGTCGCTCGAACTGGTGGACCTCGCCTTCAAGCGGGACGAGCTGGTGACGAGCCTCTCCCGCGGCATGACACAGCGGCTCGGGCTGGCCCGCGTGCTGCTGCACGATCCGCAGGTGCTGCTGCTCGACGAGCCGGCCAGCGGCCTCGACCCGCGGGCCCGGATCGAGATGCGCGGCCTCCTCAAGCGGCTGCAGGGGCTGGGCAAGACGATCCTCGTCTCGAGCCACATCCTTCCGGAGCTCGCCGACATCTGCAACCGCGTCGGCATCATCGAGTATGGCCGTCTCCTGGCCTGCGGCGACGTGCAGGAGCTGCTCGCCCAGGTCCGCGGCCGGCCGGTGATCCGCTTTCGCGTGGCCGGGCCGCCCGAGCCCGCGGCCCGCCTCTTGGAAGGGGCGCCCGAGGCGGCCGGAATCGCCGTGCGCGATGGCGAGGTGCTCGTGACGCTCAGCGCAGGGATCGAAGACCCGTCGCCGCTGGCGGCCCGGCTCATCGCTGCGGGGCAGCGGCTCCTCTCGATGCGGGAGCAGGAGGTCAACCTGGAGACCGCCTTCCTCGAACTCACCAAAGGGGCATCGGGCCGCCCCGGGCGGACGGCCGCCACGGGGGCTTGAGCCTGCCGGCGCCGGCAGCCCACACTCGGAGAGATCTGCGGACCGAGTCCGCCCGACACCACGGAGGCGACGCATGCGGTTGAGGTCTTGTTCGCGGCGGGGATGTCCCGCCGGCTGGTTTTCGGCGTTGATGCTGGCACTGGCGGCCTGGAGCGCGAGCGACCGGCCGGCGGCCGGCCAGACGGCCCCGCCCGCAGCCTTGCCCGCGGCCCGAACGGCCGCAGGGGCCGCGAAGCTCGACACGCCGGCGGCCGAACTGGGATACGCGCTGGGGCTGCGGATCGGCAGCCGGATCGCCGCCGATTTCAAGGGGCAGGAGCCGCCGGTCGATACCGCGGCGCTCGCCCGCGGTCTCACCGACGCGATTCTCGAGGCCCGACCTCAGCTGGCCGACGACCAGATCCGCGGCATCCTCGAGGTGTTCGACGCCCAGATGCGCAAGCGTCAGGAGGCCTTCGGCAAACGGATGGCGGAGGCGGCCAAGGTCAACCTGGCCAAGGCGACCGACTTTGCCCGGGCCAACGGCGGCAAGCAGGGCGTCGTCACGCTGCCCAGCGGCCTGCAGTACGAGGTGCTGCGGGAAGGCGCGGGGACGGGGCCGAAGGCCGGCGACACCGTGGCCGCGCACTACCGCGGCACACGGCTCGACGGCAGCGAGTTCGATGCCACTGACCCCAAAGGCGACCCGGCGATCTTTCCGCTCTCCGACGTCGTGGCGGGCTGGCAGGAGGCGCTCGTGCTCATGAAGCCGGGTGCGAAGTGGCGGGTGTTCGTGCCGCCGCAGCTCGGCTACGGCGGGGAGGGCTCGCCACCGGTGATCGAACCGAACGAGCTGCTCGTCTTCGAGATCGAGCTGGTGAGGGTGGTGCCGCCGCAGTGAGTTGCGGCGGACGGGCGCCGCCGAGAGCCGGAAGAAAGACGGACTGATCATGAGATCCCCGATGTGGCGCAGCCTGGCCGCCGCCCTGGTGACGACCGCCGGCGCGACAATCTCCGCGTGCGCCGCCGTCGCCGCGCCGCCCGCCGACCGCTACGCCGAGACCCGCGAGCGGATGGTCCGTGACGATCTCGCCGCCGGCGGGATCACCGACCCGCGGGTGCTCGAGAGCATGCGTCTGGTGCCTCGGCACGAGTTCTTGGCGGCGGCCCAGCGGCCCTACGCCTACTTCGACATGGCGCTGCCGATCGGCGAGTCGCAGACGATCTCGGGCCCGTTCGTCGTGGCCTACATGACCGAGAAACTCGAGCCACAGCCGACCGACCGTGTGCTGGAGATCGGCACCGGCAGCGGCTACCAGGCGGCGGTGCTCTCGCCGCTGGTGGGCATGGTCTACTCGATCGAGATCCACCGGCCGCTCGGGGAGAAGGCGGCCCGCACGCTCGCGCGCCTGGGATATCGGAACGTCGTGACCAGGATCGGCGACGGCTTCCTGGGCTGGCCCGAGCACGCCCCCTTCGACAAGATCATCGTCACCTGTTCCCCCGAGGACATTCCGCGGCCACTCGTCGAGCAGTTGGCGGAAGGCGGCCGGATGATCATCCCTGTGGGTGAGCGGTACGATCAGACGCTCGTGCTGCTCACCAAGCGCCAGGGCGAGATGGTGCGGGAGTCGCTCGTGCCGAGCCTGTTCGTGCCAATGACGGGCGCGGCCGAATCGGCCCGCCGGGTCCAGCCTGACGGCGCGAAGCCCGTCCTGAGCAACGGCGGCTTCGAGGAATGGCTCACCGACACGAACGTTCCCGCGGCCTGGTACTACGGCAGACAGATGCGGGGGCTGTCCGGCGCCGACGCCGCCGAGGGCGAACGCTGGGTGCGGCTCGAAAACGCGCAGCCGGGCCGGCCCGCGCACCTCTTCCAGGGGTTCCCCATCGACGGCCGGGCCGTGGGTCGGATCGCGTTCACCCTGCAGGCCCGCGGCGAGGGCATCGTGGCCGGTCCGGGGCCCGAGGAACTGCCGGGCCTGCTGGTACGGTTTTTCAATGCCGAGCGGTCCCGCTCGACCCAGGTTCGCGTCGGCTCCTGGCCGCGGGGCGGCGGCTGGCAGCGGGTGGAGGGGTCCGCCACCGTCCCGCCCTGGGCCCGTGAGGCGATCGTGCAGATCGGCATGCTCGGGGCGACCGGAGTGCTCGATCTCGACGCCGTCGAAGTGTCGGCGACGGCTCGGGACAAGCCTGAGATCCGCCCCTGACGATCGGGCAGACGGCAGCGAATATACGGCCCCCGACGCGCCGCCTGCCGGAAAGCGGACCGACCCCGGGACTCCGCAGGCCGCACGCCTTTCCCAGGCTGCTTGATTTGCCCGATCGGCAAACTATTCTTGACCCGTGCCGGCTGGATCTCGGGCATTTTTCGAGCCTTGTTCGGCTCGCATGCGGGCTTTCCACACATTCCACGGAGCGTGATAGAGATGTTGGTCAATCGTCGGTGGTTGCGGGTGGCTGGAGTTGTCACTTTTGTCGCGGTCGCGGCGACGGCCTGCGACGCGGATGCCGGCTGGCATCATCGCTATCGCGGCTACGGCTCCTCGGGCGGCAGCTCGGGCGGGTCGTCCGGCGGCAGTTCGGGGGGCTCGTCCGGCGGCAGCTCGGGCGGCTATTCGTCGTACGGTTCCTCGGGCGGCAGCTCGGGTGGATCGTCCGGCGGCTCCTCTGGTTCGTCGGGCGGCAGCTACGGTTCGTCCGGTGGCTCGCACGGCAGCTGGGGCAGCCACCATGCGGCCAAGATGGCACGGCGTGCCTACCGTCACTCGCTCCACGGCTCGTCGGGCGGTTCTTCCGGCGGTTCGTCGGGCGGTTCCTACGGCTCCTCGGGCGGCTCGTACGTCTCGAGTGGCTCGTCCGGCGGCTCGTATGGCGGCGGCTCTTACGGCGGTGGCTCCTATGGCGGCTCCTACGGTGGCGTGTCCGTGCCCGCCGGCGCGAGCTATTCGAGCGGCTACTCGAGCGGTTACTCCGCCGACCCGGTCGAGGCCTATCGCGTGATCGGCGAGCAGCCGTCGGTGACCGGCGGCGAGATCATCGAGACGCCGCGGTCGGCCACCGCCATCTCGGGCGACGCCACCACCAGCCTGGTGCCCGCCGACGGGGCGCTCATCGCGGTGGAGGTTCCCGCCGACGCGACGATCCTCGTCAACGGGGCCAAGACCTCGGCGACCGGCACCGTCCGCCGCTACGTCTCCCGGGGTCTCGTGGCCGGAAAGCGGTACGAGTTCTCCGTGAAGATGTCGGTGGAGCGCAATGGCAAGGTCAGCGAGCAGACCAAGGTGGTGACGCTCACCGCCGGTGGCAGCTCCAGCCTCGCGTTCAAGGCGGATGCCGCCCCGAAGACGAGTCTGACGCTCCACGTTCCGGCCGAGGCCAAGGTCTGGCTGGCGGGCAACGCCACCACTTCGGCGGGCTCCACCCGGCAGTTCGAGACCACCACGCTGCCCGCCGGGCAGACGTGGCGGAACTACGAGATCCGCGTCGTGACCGTCGTCGACGGCCGCGAGCAGTCGGTCTCGAAGACGATCGATCTGGCCGCCGGCCAGTCGCTCGAACTCTCGCTCGATCCGGTTTCCCAGCGGACCGCCTCGGCCGACGCCACCGCGTCGGTCCGGTGATCCGGACGGACTCGTCTGGACTCCTCAATCGCTCCCGCGCGGCCGCGAGCCGCGCGGGAGCTTTCTTTTGAGCAAGCCGTCCGTGCAGGCCGCATACGCCGCACATTCGGTCGCCCGACAACCCGGGAACCGGACGACGGCGACCGGAGACGAAGAAGGGGTTATGGATCGATCCGCTCCCCCGACGCGTCCGGGATCACCATGGCCTCCGGCCATCCGCGGCCTGGCGTCGCTGGCGATCATCGCCTACCTGGCGGCGGTGATCGTGCCGCCGCTGGCGGGGCCGCCTCCGGCGAGCGATCTGGCACGCGCCGCCCTCGATCCGCTGCGGCCGCTCGTGGGCGCGCTCTCCCTGGGGCACGGCTACCGGTTCTTCGCGCCCAACCCCGGCCCCGGCCACTCGATCACCTGGTCGATGCGGCTGCCCGACGGCGCGGAGCGCACGGGCGTGCTGCCCGATCCCGTGGGCGACCGCCCGCGACTGCTCTACCACCGAAGGTTCATGATCAGCGAGAAGATCGCCGCGCTCGTGCCACCCGCCGACGCCCCCGAAGAGGTGCGGCGGGAGGCGAAGCAGGAATGGCAACCGCTGGTGAAAGACGTCGCCGGCCAGTTGCTGCGACGCCATGGCGGCAGCGAGGTGACGCTGACATTGATCGAGCACTATCTGCCGACACCGGAGGAGTCGCTGCGGTCGGAGCAGGGGACCGACGTCGTGGTGTCGCTGGGCACCTACGGCATCTCCGGAGGCGACGCCCCATGAGCGACCGGCCGACACGCGATCGCACGATCATCGGCGCCGACAAGGCGGCGCCGGCTCGGGGCGCCGACAAGGCGGCGCCGGCTCGGGGCGCAGACAAGGCGAAGCCGGGGCAGGGGGGAGGCCTGCGCGGGTGGCTCGGCCAGTGGGCCGCCGCCTGGACCGCCTTCTGGTTCACGCCCGCCGACCCGCTACCGCTGGCGGTGATCCGCATCTGCACGGGACTGCTCTTCACCTGGGCCAGCATCGTCTGGCTCCTCGACGCCGACGCCTTCTTCGGGGCCGACGGCTGGCAGCGGCCGGAAAACGTCTGGCGGATGAACGACCAGCCGTGGCAGTGGAGCTGGTACTTCGCCGCGCGGTCACCGGAGACGGTCCGCCTGCTGGCCATGGTCGGAGTGGGTGCAGGGCTCTTGCTCGCGCTCGGCATCGCCACGCCGCTGGCTGCGGTCGTGGCGCTGCTGGCCTGCATCAGCGCCGCGAACCGCGCCCCGCTCAACGTCTTCGGGCTCGACGACACACTCGGCATGCTCCTGGTCGGCCTGGCGGTCGGTCCATCGGCCGCCAGGATCTCGATCGACCGGCTGCTCGCGCCCGACGCGGCCGCGGCGCGGCCGTCGGTGCTCACGAACGTGGCCCTGCGGCTGATCCAGATTCATCTCTGCGTGGTGTATCTCTTCTCCGGCTGCGGCAAGCTCCTCGGTGCGAGCTGGTGGGAAGGCACGGCACTCTGGGGCGCGGCGGCCAACGGGCAATATCGCACGTTCGACCTGACCTTCCTCGCCGGCCACCCACTCCTCACCAACGCCCTGACGCTGTCGACGCTCTGGTGGGAGGTGGCGTACGCGGCACTCGTCTGGACACGACTCACGCGGCCTGTGGCGCTGGCCATGGCCGTGCCGGTACATTTGGGCATCGGGCTGGCGATGGGCATGATGGAGTTCGGGCTCGCCATGCTCACGGCGAACATGGCCTTCCTGCCGGCGGCGGCATTCCGGTCGCTCCTGCCACGGCCCGCTTCGTCATCGCCCTAAGCCGTTAACGATTTTCGTCGGGCACCGGCTCAGGGGCGGCAAAAGTCTCGTCGCGTGGGCAAGGTCGCCCAAAGCTCCTCGAGCTTTCGCCGACCCCTTCGCCTCCGTCATTCGGGTTGCAATCGGCCCATGCACGACGCCAACGAACAGACCCGCACGATCCGGCTCACGCTCGCCTACGAAGGCACGCGGTATTCGGGCTGGCAGTCCCAGCCGGGCCGGGTGACGGTGCAGGGGGTTCTGGCAGAGGCGATCCGGGGTGTGACGGGCGAAGCGATCCAGCCGCGGGGCTCGAGCCGCACCGATGCCGGCGTGCACGCCCTGGGGCAGGTCGTCGCCTTCCGCACCACGAGCCCCCTCGAGCCGGCCGTCTGGGCGCGGGCGCTCAACGCCAAGTTGCCCGCCGACGTCAGCGTGATCGCCGCGGCCTCGGCTGCGGACGACTTCGACCCCATCGGGGCTTCCGTGCGTAAGACCTACCGCTATCGGATCCACGACGCCCCCTGGCGACCGGTCCTGCAGCGGCACCTCGTCTGGCGGTGGAAGTCCCGCCTCGACGTCGCCGCCATGCGGGCGGCGGCCCGGCACCTCGTGGGCGAGCACGATTTCACGAGCTTCGAGACCACCCCGTCCACGCGCCGCTCGAAGGTGCGAACCATCCACGTGGCCGACGTTTTCCGACACAGCGGGTACGATGACGCCGCCGACGCCGAGGTCTGGTTCGAAGTCGTCGGCAACGGATTCCTTTACAACATGGTGCGGATCATCGCAGGGTCGCTCGTGATGGTCGGCTGCGGCAAGCGGTCGCCGGAGTGGATCAGCGACGTGATCGCCGCCCGGCATCGTCCCGCCGCCGGCCCGACCGCGCCGCCGCAAGGACTCGTGCTCGTGTCGATCGAACTGGCGACCACGGCGGTCGCCCCGACCACGCCAGCGCCAGTCACCTCCGCCTCCCTCCCATGCGACGCATCCCCGAACAACTCGGAAGCCTGACGCTCGGCAGGCAGATCGGCCTCGGCCGCCACTGCCAGGTCTGGGATGCGCTCGACCGGTCCTCCGGCCAGCGCATGGCCGTGAAGGTGCTCGTGCCCGAGATGGCCGGCGATGCGGGCCAGCGACGGCTCCTGCGGCACGAGGCGGCCGTCGGCCGCAGCCTCGATCATCCCGCGATCATCCGCATCGACCGCTTCAGCGAGGCCGGCGGGCTGCCTCACCTCGTCATGGAGCTCTATCCCCACCCGAGCCTGCGGAAGCAGATCGCGGCCGGCACCGACGGGATCGCGGCCCGGCTCCATCGCATCGTCACGCAGGTGGCCTGGGCGCTCGACCATATGCACGGACGGGGCTGGGTGCACCGCGACGTGAAGCCGGAGAACGTGCTGGCCTCGCCCGAGGGTGAAGTCAAGCTGATCGACCTGGCCATCGCCGCCCGTCCCCCGGGGATGGTCGGCCGGCTCCTGGCGCGGCGGGCCACGGCCCAGGGCTCACCGAGCTACATCGCCCCGGAGCAGCTCCGCGGCCTGCCGGCCGATCCGCGGTCCGACATCTACTCGCTGGGCTGCATGCTCTTCGAGCTGATCGCGGGCACGCCGCCGTTCACCGCCTCGACGACCGAGGACCTCTACCACAAGCACCTCTCGGCGGCGCCGCCGGCGGTGGAGAACTTCAATCGCAACGCGACGTCGAGCGTCTCGAAGCTGATCCGCGCGATGCTGGCGAAGCGGGCGACCGATCGGCCGACGACGATGCGCGAGGTCGTGCAGCAGATCGGCGCGATCAAGTTCGTGAACCGCGTCCCGGAGTAAAGGGACACGCCCGAATCGGCCGGGAAACGCGAATTGACTCCGGGACCACGGGCCGGGGACAATCCCGGACGCCGTCGCCTGTTCCAGGCGGCCTATCGCCCCTGCCGCCGGAATCGGGCGGCACGATCCATCCCCTCGCGAGACCATCGGATGTCGTCCGGACTGCATCGGCTGCCGCTGGAGCTGCCCATCTACGAGATCGAGGACCGGATCTCCCAGCTGGAGGCCGCGCCGCTCGGTGGCCAGGAGCAGGAGGAATTGCGGCGTCTCAAGCGCGAGCTCGTCGAGGTGCAAAAGGCGGTCTTCGGCAGCCTCGACCCGTGGCAGACGGTCGAGGTGGCCCGCCATCCGAATCGGCCGAAGACGAGCGACTACCTCACGATGCTGTTCGACGAGTTCGTCGAGCTCCACGGCGACAAGTCCTTCGGCGACGATCCAGCCATGCTGACGGGCTTTGCCAAGCTCGAGCAGCACAAGGTGCTCGTGGTCGGCCACCAGAAAGGCAAGACGCTCGCGGAGCGGCAGGCCTGCCACTTCGGCTGTGCCCATCCCGAGGGCTATCGCAAGGCGATGGGCAAGATGCGGCTGGCGGCGAAGTACGGGCTGCCGGTGATCTGCCTGATCGACACGCCCGGGGCGTACCCTGGCATCGGCGCCGAGGAACGCGGCCAGGCCCAGGTGATCGCCGAGAGCATGTTCCTGATGGCGACGCTGCCGGTGCCGATTCTCTGCGTGGTGATCGGCGAGGGCGGTTCCGGCGGGGCGCTCGGCATCGGCGTCGGCGACCGGGTGGCGGTGCTCGAGCATGCCTACTACAGCGTGATCAGCCCGGAGGGCTGCGCCGGCATCCTCTGGAAGAGCGTCGAGTTCAAGGCCCAGGCGGCACGGGCGCTGCGGTTCCGGTCGCACGACCTGAAGGAGTTCGGCGTGATCGACGCCGTGATCGAGGAGCCGGCCGGCGGCGCCCACCGGCATCCGCGGCAGATGGCGACGCGGCTGAAGACCTGGCTCGTGCGGTCGCTGCGGAGCCTGGTCGACCAGCCGATCGACCAGCTCGTCGACGCCCGTTACGACAAGTTCCGGAAGATGGGCGTCTTCCTGGAAGAAGCAGCTTCTTAGGCCCGGGTTCGATCGGCGGCGAAACAGCCCCTCCCCAACGTCCGATAATGTCTCTTATGTCCGTTTCCGGCCTTCTCCGCCCGTGCCCGTTTGGCCGCTGATTTCCCGGACGAAACCTCCCCTGCTCCCCCTGCCTCGCGTCGCTCGTCCACGTCGTCGCCAACGGCGCTCAGTCGCGCGCGACGCCGCCCTCGGGAAGGCGGACTAGCGCCTCGGCAGGGGCGACTGGGCTCCCACTGGATACTGCTGCGGCGGGGGCTGTGGGGCGAACCGGGATGGTGCAAAGGGCTGCTGCGGCGCCGGAGCCGGAGCCGAGTACCGATCCGGCGGCGCGAAGTTGCCCGGCGCCGGACTGGCAGCGGCCGGTGCATACCGTGGCGGCGCCGCCGGTGCGGGAGCCGCCGTCCGTGGCACGAACCAGGCGCTGCCTGGCGGCAGGCTGCCGCCGGCCTGCACCGCCCCCTGCCCGCCTTGTCCCCCCTGCTCCGCGCCCGCCCAGGCCGCGGCGGAAGAAACCCCGTCGAAGATCGCCTTGAGCGCCGACGGCGGCTGGCCTGCCTGGCCGAACACCGGCGCCGGCTGCATGGCGGCCGCAGGCCCATCCGACGGCTGGTTCAGCTGCCGCTCGAACTGCTTCACGAACGGATCGACCGTGTCGTGGATCTCCTTGGGCAGGTAGGTGTCGGCACGGACGATCAGTTCCGCGACGAGCCGGCCGCTCCGGCTGGCGACGATCTGCTGGCGGTAGGCGGGCGCCAGGGTGACGCTGAAGAAGGTGATGACGACACAGAGCAAGACGCCCTTGGCCAGGCCCAGGAGCAGCCCGAGCTGATGGTCGAACGCCGACAGATGCACGGCGTTGATCGCGCCGGAAATCAGCCTGAAGACGATCCAGACCGCCAGCGACGTGCCGACATAGACGGCGAGCATCGCCGCGAAGCGGTTCCAGGGCGCCTGGTTGCCGAAGACGGGCGCCAGTTGGCCGCCGAACCGGAAAGCGGCGTACGAACTGGCGACGATGCCGGCGATCCAGGCCAACTGCCAAACCATGCCCTTGAAGTAGCCGAGCAGTGCGGCCGCGGCCAGGATGCCCAGCATGACGAGGTCGTAGCCTTCGAGCGTCACTCGAGCCTCCGGCGACAAGTGCGGGATCGGCCGTTCTGCTGCGTGCTTCCGGCCAGGGGCCACGGAGTTTAGGGATTGCCCCGACCGGCCGCGAAGACCAAAGGGGCCAACCATCCATATCTGAATGCCCAAAAAAGAAAAACGCCCCCAACCACCCACTCCACCCAAACAACACATTCTTCCCAAGCAAAAAGGTCGGATGCGCAATCTGGGCATCTACAGGCGACTTTGACGGCAAAAATCTCGGGGCAGTGCAGGGGACGACGCGACCAGGCGGGCGAGGCTGAATCTCTAAACGTGGCAGGCCTCGGGCTGTCGATAGACCCCGAAGAGGTGTCTCGCGGCTCGTCATGGATGGCGGCCGTGCTGGCATGGCGTGCGCGTGTGGTCGCTCCCACGGGCAGGCAGGCAGGACTTCGGCGAGGGATCGCAGTGCCCGGTTTTCAGGCGCACATCACCGGTTCGTCCATGGTTGGTGCCGGCTACGCGGCCGCCGCCTGGTACGTGGGCGGCATGCCTCCGGTCACCTGTCTGCTCGGTGGCACGCTCTGCGCCCTCGCGGGCATGATGCCCGACCTCGACAACGGCTCCGACGGCCCGATGCAAGAGAGCGTCGGAGTGGCCGCGGCGATCGTGCCGATCATGCTGCTGCCGCGGTTCCAGCAGTGGGGCCTCTCGATGGAGGCGATCATCCTGGTCGGCGCGGTGATCTTCGCGGCGATCCGGTTCGGCCTGTCGTGGCTGCTCGAGCACTACTCGGCCCACCGTGGCATGTTCCACAGCCTGCCGGCCGCGGCCATCGCCGGCCAGATCACCTTCCTGGCATTCCTGCACGAGGATCCGATGCGCCGCTACTTCGTGGCCGGCGGGGTGTTCCTCGGCTTCCTGTCCCACCTCGTGCTCGACGAGATCTGGAGCGTGCGGCTGGGGCTGTTCGGCAGTCGCGTGAAGAAGGCCTTCGGCACCGCGATGAAGTTCCACGGGCCGGTGCTGTGGTCGAACATCGTCACCTACGTGCTGGCCGTGGCGCTAGGCCTCCTCGCCGCGGGCGATGCCGCCCGGACGGAACGACTGTCGACCGTGCGGCAGCAGATGGAGCAGGCGGCGCGGTACTACCCGGGCATGCCGGCCCCCGGCAACACCTCCTACCGCCGCTGACGCCCGCGCACGGCAAAAACGCGCGGATCGCGGCACTTGCCCCTCGGCTGAAATGCCGGGATCATGGAGGGCTTGCCTCCCCGCTGCCGCAGCAAGGATCCCCATGGAAGCACTCGTGGCCGCCGCCGAAACAGGCCCGCTCGCCTTGCCCACGCTGGCGCTCCAGTTGGCGGTGGTCGCGGCGGCCGCGTACGCGGGGGGATCGTCGCTCTCCTTCCTCGCGCTCGGGCATCGCCTGACGCAGGTGCTGCTGTCGCTCACCGGCGGCGTGCTCCTGGGCGTGGGTCTTCTGCACCTTCTGCCACACGCCTTTCTCGAGCTCGGCCATGACATCGACGCCACGATGGGCTGGGTGCTCGCCGGGTTCTTCCTGATGTTCCTGCTCGAGCGGGCGTTCCACGGCCATGCCCACCACGCCGCCGACGGCGGACCGGCCTGCGGGCACGACCATGGTGGCCATCATGGTCACGGGCACCACGGGCACGCGGACCACGTCCACTCGGGCCCCCTATCGGCCTCCGGCCGCTGGGCATGGTGCGGGGCGTTCGCGGGACTCGCCCTCCACAGCCTCGCCGACGGCGCGGCGCTCGCCGCGTCGGTCCGCGCCGACGGGGAGCATGGCGGCGGCTGGCTCGCCGGCTTCGCCACCTTCCTCGCCGTGCTCCTCCACAAGCCGTTCGACGCGGCCATCATCGGCGGGCTGATGATGAATGCCGGCGTGTCGGCGCGGATGCGCCGCCTGGTCAACATCGCCTACGCTCTGGTCGTTCCGCTCGGCGCGGTGGCGTTCCTGGGCAGCCTGCGGTTCTTCGGCGGCGAGCATGACTCCATCCTCGGTGCCGCGATGGCGCTGGCCGCGGGCGCCTTTCTCTGCATCGCGGCGGCGGACCTCCTCCCCGAGGTGCAGTTTCACAGCCACGACCGCGTGCTTCTGAGCACCAGCCTGGCGCTCGGCCTGGGGATCGCCTGGGGCATCACGCTCCTCGAGCGTTCCACGCACGGCCACGGCCACGCCCACGGCACCGCCCCGCCGGCCGCGGCACACGCCCATCCTTGACCGCCCCGCCTGCGGTGATCGCGGGCGCCGGGATCACTCCACTTCGAGGCCCCGCAGGCGGCGCGATGCCCGCACCTCGGCCATCACGTCGTCGATGAGGGCCTGCTGACCGCGGATCTTCGGCACCTGGGCCTGAAAGCACCAGGCGATCACCGCCGCCAAGCCCAGCCCGCCGAGCAGATGCGGCGTGACCCACTCCTGCGTGCCCGGCCGCCCCGAGGCCGGATCGGCGGCGCCGCCGAGCGCCACGATCGACACGACGGCGAGCATCCCGACGAGCGCCGGTGGAAACGCCGACCGCTTGAGCCGCCGACTGCGCTCGACGAAGGACGCGTCGAGGCCATAGGTCTCGACCACCTCCCTGCACCATCGGCCGGTGCCGATGAAGTAGGTCACCGCCATGCTGTTGACCAGCACCACGACGAGCGCCGCGAGCACGCCGGACAGCCGATGCACGGTGCCCCAGCGGAGGATCGCCCGATCGGTCTGGCCATGGAGATCGCCCAGCCAAAGGCCGAGGCCGGCGGTGGCCACCATCAGCGCCACCGCGAAGAACGCCGCGCGGGAAAAAACTTTGTCCATGTCGTTCATGGTAGGCTCACCCCGTCGATCCAGCCATACTCCCACGGCCATGCCGCCATCCGCAGCCGACAAGCCGATCCTCCTGCTGACCTGCGGTGATCCCGCGGGCATCGGCCCCGAGGTGGTCGCGAAGGCGTGGGCAGCTCCATCGGCCCACGCCGCGGCGCGGCTGCGGGTCGTCGCGGATGCCGCCATGCTCGCACAGGCGCTCGCGGATCGGCCGGGCCTGCCCCGGATCGACGTCGAGACCGTTTCGGCCACCGACACTCGCGCTTCCGGGCCTGACCGGATCCTCGTCGTCGAGTCGGAGGCCGCCCCCGCACCGATCCCCGCCGGCAGACCGACCGCCGCCGGTGGCTCGAGCGCCGCAGCCGCCGTGCTCGCCGCCGCCCGCCTGGTCCGCGACGGACTGGCCCACGCGATCGTGACCGGTCCCCTGCACAAGGCCGCTCTGCACGCGGCCGGCTACGACGTTCCCGGGCACACCGAACTGCTCGCCCGGTTCTGCGGCCTGGCCGACGACGACGTCTCGATGATGCTCTGGCTGCCCCGGGGCGATGCCGGCGGGCTGCCACGAGGCTTGTCCGGAGGGCTGGGTGTCGTGCATGCGACGCTGCACGAACCGCTGCGTCAGGCCGTGGGCCGCCTCTCCACTGCGGCGGTCGTCCAGGCGGGCAGGCGGCTCGCTTCCCTGCTGCCGCCGCTGCTCGGCCGGCCGCCGCGGATCGCCGTCGCGGCGCTCAACCCGCACGGCGGAGAATCGGGACTCTTCGGCGACGAAGAGGCCCGGTTACTCGCGCCCGCCGTCGCGGAACTCTCCGCCCTCGGCGTCGCCGCCGCGGGACCGATCCCGGCCGACACGCTCTTCCTGCGGGCCAGCCGCGGCGAGTTCGACGGTGTCGTCGCCCTGTACCACGATCAAGGCCACATCCCCGTCAAGCTGCTGGGCATGCATCGGGCGGTGAACATCACGCTCGGGCTGCCGCTGGTGCGGACGAGCGTGGCCCACGGCACGGCCTTCGACATCGTCGGCACCGGCGCGGCGGACGCCGCGAGCATGCTGGCGGCGATCGACGCCGCCGCGCGGCTGGTCGCCGCCGGCCCGGGGTTCACGGCCGCAGCGGCGCCAGGAACTTGACCCGCGTGTCGGTGAGGTCGACGAGCCCCTCGATGGCGGGCTTGTAGACGAAGGCCGCGGCGTCGACCGGTTCGCCGAGACGCACGTCGTACATCTCGATCACGGCCACCGTCTCGGGATCGCGGGCCGCCACCGGCCGCCGGCCCGGAATCGCCAGCCACTCGATCCGAAACGGGAACAGATCCCGCTTGCCGATCGACAGCCGCACGCACCAGGGGGTGCCGTCGGGCAGTTCGGCGGGCTCGATGCCGCCCGGCCGGAGCGCCGCATCCTTCACCGCCGGGTAGAGGAGCGCCAGGCTCTCGCCGTGCCACCGCCCCTCGATCTTCCAGATCGGGACCTCGTCGATGGCCGCCGCCTCGACCGTGTGAAACCGAAACCAGGTTCGCACGAGCGCCAGCGTCCGCTGCACGCCCCCCAGGTGCGGCGACACGACCGCATCGCCCGCCGGCTCGACCTGTCGCAGCCGCTCTCGCATCCGCCGGACATCGAGCCGCTCGAGATAGGGAGGCTGCGGGCCGATCCGCCGGTAGGACCAGGCGAAGAGCCCGTCGCAGACCTCGAGCAGGTCGAACGTCTCGGTATCGGACTGCATCGAAGACTCGTAGCGATACCGCTGATCCTCGCCGAGCCCGGACTGCACGTAACGACCGGCGCCGACGAGCACGCGATCGTCCACCCGCACCCGTTGGCGCACGCGGGCGGAGATCGAGTCGGCCCGTCCAAGCGCCGCCAGCGACGCGGCGACGATCCGCTCCGCCTGCACTGCCTGATCGTCGGACGGTGCTGCGGCCGTCACCGCCGCCGCAGCTTTCTGGGCGGCGCGCTGATAGACGCTGCCGGTCGGTCCCGCCCCCGGTGCAACGGCCTGCGCCGAGGCGATCCCGGCCGTCACAAGCCAGGCCCCCACCCACCACGGCGCAACGGCGGCCGTGCTGCGCAGAGGCTCCCGCAACGGCGCCGCGGGCGGGCCAAGGCGGCGGCGGGCGAGCAGGCCTGGCAATCTGGGAGAGCTGCAGAGCGTCACGATCAGGCTGACTTTGATGATTTTGCCAAAGAAGCGGCCCCCGGACCGTCGAAGAACGATGCGTGGCCTCCATGTCCACGCGACGACCGGCGATCCCGCACGACTGCCCAGGCAGTGTACGGGATCGAGGTCGGGCCGGCCCATGCCGGTCCACCGCGAAGATGTGGGCCTCGAGCCCGATCCTGGTTCGGAGGTGATGCGATGCTCAACCGACGCCTGCAAGGTGTTGTCGGATTCTCCCTGGCCGCCACCCTCACCGGCTGCCACATCCCGGCGAACTCGCCGCTGACAGGGCTGGCCCAGATCAGGCCGATCGCCCCACAACACACGAACGTCCTCCCGCCCGCCGCGATGCTCCAGCACCCCGGACCTGGCGTCGACGGTCCGGGCCCGGGTGTCATCTCGGCCGCCTCCTATGAGGAAGCCATGGCGGCCGGCGGCGGCTGGGGTGGCGGCGGAGCCGGCGGCGACGGCGCGGACGGCTTTGGCGGCGCTGGCGGAGCCGGTGGCTACGGTGGCGGCAGTTGCCCGGCCGGTGGCTGCCAGGCGGGAGGTGGCGGCGGAGCCGGCCTTGGCGGTGCCGGCGGCTTGGGCGGCTTCGCCCAGGCCCCGACCTCGCAGATCGGCTTCATCGGTCCCGATGGGATGCAGGTGCGGTGGGACGTCGCCATGCCGGGTGGCTTCGACTCCACGCCGCTGGTGACTCCCGGCCGCTACGACTTCCCGCAGGGCGCCATCTATCGCCTGAAGATCACCGACATCCCGGGCCGCGAGGGTCTCGAACTCTATCCGTCGCTCGAGGTCGCGCCGGTCACACCGCGGACCGCGGCCTTCCTCGCCCACAACACGATCCCGTTCCAACTCACCGAGGAAGACCTGGATCAGGTGACGGCGGGCAACTTCGTGACGAAGGTCGTCTACCTGCCCGACCCCTGCTACCAGGAGCTCGCGGTCGCGGGCGTCGAGACGCTCGTCAGCACCAGGCTCGACCCGGGCATCGATCCGGTCGTCGAAGCCGATCGCCGCGGCTCGATCCTGGCGATCATCCGCATCGGCAACAAGGATCTCCAATCGGCCGGCAACGGCGCGGCGGGCGGCGCAGCTGGGGACGGGTCCGACGGCGGCATCGTCCAGACAGGTGGCGGCGTGCCCGTCGGGGTGGCCGCTCCCCTGGGCATGCCCTGCGGAGGCAACGGCGCCGGGGTGCCCCCGGCCTTCCACGCGGGGATGAACGCACCGCAGTACGGCATGCCGATCACCGGCACCCCCATCGGTCTGCCCGGCCCCGCACACATCCCGCTGGGCATCCCGGCCGGGCTCCGCAAGCACACGATCACCAACCACACGAAGGTGCATATCCCGCCGCCCACCCGCGAACTCAAGCTGCACGTGCAGCAGAACCCCGGCCTGAGCTACCCGAAGCCGGCACACCGGGCCTACATCGCGGAGAACCACGACGTCCCGAACATCATGCTCAAGCAGCCGCGCGAGGATCGGAAGCGGTGGGTCGACAACGGCGGCCCGGATCCCGACGCCCTCAACGCCGGGGTGGCCTGTCCGCCGGGAGCACCCTGCCCGCCGAGCCCCTGAGACGGCCGGCCCGGGGCACCGACCGCCGCTCCGTGCGGCCTCGGCTCCGAGCGATAGCACGACGCTCGACTCTTCCATTGTGATGACATGACGATCAGCACGAAGCACTTCAAGAGGATCATCCGGACGGCGGCCGCGTTGCGGGCTGTCCGCGGGTCGATGGCAGCGGCGATGCTCGCCCTCGCGGCGGTCACGGGTCAGGCCCGTGATACCGCGGGGCCGGGCAACGCGTCCGCGGCCGTATCCACACCGGGAGCGATTGGCGCCATGCGGCACCCGCAGCCCGGCCCCCGTCCGGAGTCCATGCTTCCCCACGCGGTGCAGCCGGTCGAGCTGCGCGGGCCCGACGGCATGGCCGTCGCGATCGAGACGGCCGACGGCTGGTCCACCATGCAACCGGCACCGCTGCGGATGGGGCTCGTCGTGGGCCATGCCTACCGTCTCCGGCTCGCCGGTCTCCCCGGCCACGAGGGGCGGGAACTGTTCCCCTCCGTCCGCATGCTCGCCAAGCTGGCGACGCCGCCCGGCATGGCCTGGCGGTTCCCGGTGGAGGTGGTCATCGACCAGGACGACATCGACCTGGCGCTGGCCGGCTCGCACGTCCGCCGCGTCATCTACTCCGCCTGCGATCCCGACCTCCCGGACGTCAATCCGGCCGGCTGGTTCGACGTCCAGCCGGGCGACGACGGCCTGGCGGTCGCCGCCACGCTCGGCGACCCGATCGCCGAGGTGGTGATCGGCAATCGCGTGCCGACCGACCTGGCCGTCGGCACCTTTCCCGGGGAGTCTCGATGAACGACCGTCGCGGTCACCCCGTCGCGGCGCGGACGTGGCGGTGGCCGCGACTGCTGGTGATCGCCGCGGCGACGCTCATCCTGGCGTCGTGCCGTTCGCTGTCGCCGCCGGTCGCCGTGCCGCTCGCCGCGGCCGGCCTGTCGGCCGCGCCCGCGGAGGTACCGGCGCCGGCTCCCTCCCCTGCCCCGCAAGCAGACGCGTTGCGCGGCGCCACCCCGACAGACGGCGTCGTCCTGGCCGGCTGCCAGGGGGACTGCGGCCCCCTGCCCAGGTGGGCCGGCATGGCGGCGCCCACCCCTGGCCAGTGTGCCACGGGCGACTGCCCGACCGCCGTCTGCATGCCGCTGGACGCCCCCGTGCCCATGGTCGGCCCCTGCCTGGTCTGCGACGGCGGCGACCATGGCCGGCCGGCCATGCCGTCCGACAGCCCGACCAACACACCGGGACTCAAGCATCTCACCTCCGGTGACACGGTGGCCCGCTACCGCGCCGCGGGCGACGGCCCCGACACCTGCGACGTCCACATCACCGCCTCCAACTGCGCCTGTGTCTACGCGCCGCGGTTCGGGTCGGTCCGCGAGGTCACGCGGCCGCACGAGGACGCCCGCCCCATCGGCCCGCGGGGAGTCGCGCTCGACGAGAGCCTCGCCGCCAAGGTCGACCTCCAGCCAGTCTGCGGCAAGACGCAGACGCTCGCGCTCGTGGCGGCCCGCAAGGCGCTGCCGGGCGTGGCGGTGGAAGAACGGCTCGGGCCGCTGGCGGTCGATCAGGGCGCCGTGCTCCACCTGGACGCCGGGCTCGAGCAGCCCGCCGAGGACATTCTCGACGAGCAGTTGGAGCTCGCCGCGGACGTGCTGCCGCCGCGCCAGATGGTGGGCTTCGACGTGCCGTTGGTCTGGACGTGCGTCCGCGGGGCGATGGTGATGGTGGGCAGCCGCCAGGCCTCGGTCGTGGCGTCCGACCGTGGCACCGCGACACTGCGGATCGAGTCGCCCGGCCGGGCCGAGCTCACGCTCTGCAAGCGGGCCGGCAGCGACACCGCGCGGGTCGGCGAGGAACTCGACTTCATGATCTACCTCTTCAACTCCGGCGACCGGCCGCTCGCCGACATCGTGCTCGCGGACGCGATTCCCGGTCGGCTGCAGCTGGTGCCGGGCTCGGCCGCGTCCAACCTGCCGGCCAGCTTCTCCACCGGGACCGCCGACGACGGCGGCGTGGTGCTTACCTGGCGGTTCGAGCAGACGCTCGAGCCCGGCGCGGGCGGGTTCGTGCGGTTTCGCACGGTCGTCCGCTGAACGCCGGTGGCCCGCCGACACCTGCCGGCCGAGCCGCGTTGCCCCGGCGGTGCCGCAGGGGGTAGATTCTTGGCCGGTGGCGTTTCCGTCTTTTACCGTCCTGCCGAGGCCCCAATGCTCCACGCGCGTCCCCGCTTTCTCCCTGTCGCTTCCCTGGTGCTCGTGGCGCTGGCGACCGGATTCCTCTGCCTGTCGGCGCCGGGGCTTCAGGCCCGGCAGCCGGGCGCCGTCGCCGAGCCGCCCGGCGCCGCCAAGGGCATGCCGAAGGTGCCGCCGCTGCCCGAAGGCACTCCCGAACAGCTGATGCAGTTCATCGCGGAGCTCAAGCAGTCGAGCGTCCGCCCGTCGTCGCGTCAGGAGATGATGGCCTACATGAAGGACGTGGCCGCGGTGTCGCGGCAGGCGGCCGACAAGATCCTCGCGCAGGTGAAGCCCGGCGATCCGCTCCACGACCCGGCCGCCAAGATGAAGCTCGAGAGCCTGATGATGCTCGGCCGTCTCGGCGACGAGCAGGCGGCCGCCGACATGGCCACCTATGCCGCGACGCTCATCAACAGCCCGTCGAAGCAGCTGGCGGCCGAGGCGCAGCGGCTCGTGATCGTCAGCGACGCACAGCGCGTGCTGTCGAGCGGCGACGCCGCGGGCGGCCAGGCGCTCGTGCAGAAGACCGCGGCGCTGCTCGCCGCCGATCCCGACGACATGCAGACGGCCGGCCTGGCGATGCAGCTCGCCGGGGCCCTCGAGCAGGTGCCCGGCGGCGACGCCGTCGCCGCCGAGGCCTACCGCACCTTCGCGCCGATCTTCGGCAAGAGCACGAACGAGCAGATCCGCAAGATGGGCGAGAGCTTCGCCGGCACGCTCCGGCGGCTGTCGCTGCCCGGCAACCCGATGCAGATCACGGGAACGCTCTTGAACGGCAAGCCCTTCGACCAAAAGACGCTGCAGGGGAAGGTCGTGCTGGTCGACTTCTGGGCCACCTGGTGCGGCCCGTGCGTGGCGGAGATCCCCAACGTCCTCGAGCAGTACGAGAAGTATCACGACCAGGGATTCGAGGTCGTCGGGGTGAGCCTCGACCAGGAGCGGGATGCGCTCGAAAAGTTCGTCGCCGAGCAGAAGATTCCCTGGCCGATCCTCTTCGAGGAGTCGGGCGGGGACGGCTGGCAGCATCCGCTGGCGACCTACTACGGCATCAGTGGCATCCCCACGGTCGTCCTGATCGGCCGCGACGGCAACGTGATCACGCTCGACGCGCGAGGCGAGAAGCTCGGCGAGCAGCTCGACAAGCTGTTCAAGAAAGCGGGCTGAGGCGTCCCCGTGACCGCACCCCGCCGGCTGGTCTCGAAACGGGCCGGGGCCTTCGACTCGTCGGGGATCCGCAAGGTCTTCGACCTCGCGGCCCGGCTCGACGATCCGATCAACCTGTCGATCGGCCAGCCCGACTTCGAGATGCCGCCCGGGGCCCGCGCGGCCGCCAAAGAGGCGATCGACGCCGGACGTAACGGCTACACGCCCACGCAGGGCATCGCCCCCCTGCGGGAGCGGCTCGAAGCGGCCGTCCGCGCCGAGACGGGACAGGCGGAGCGGCGGCTCTGTGTGACGAGCGGGTCGAGCGGGGCGCTCGTGCTCGCGCTCATGGCGCTCGTCGATCCGGGCGACGAGGTGATCCTCTTCGAGCCGGCGTTCGTGATGTATCGGCCGCTGGTGGAGTTTCTCGGCGGCCGGTGCGTCGTGATCGACACCGCGCCGACCTTCCAGGTCGATCCCGACAGGGTCGCCGCCGCCATCACCCCGGCGACGCGGGTGATCCTGCTCAACACCCCCGCGAACCCCACGGGCGTGGTGGCGGAGGAGGCGGTCGTCCGCGCACTGGCGGCCTTGGCGGAGCGGCACGGGATCACGCTCATCTCCGACGAGCTGTACCGCTCCTATTGCTACGACGGGCCGTTCGCGTCTCCCGCGCGGCACTCGGAATCGGTGGTGGTGATCGACGGGTTCTCGAAGTCGCATGCCATGACCGGCTGGCGCGTCGGCTGGATCCACGGCCCCGCCGCGATCGTCGACGCCTGCACGATGCTGCAGCAATACACCTTCGTCTGCGCGCCGCAGGTCGGCCAGTGGGCGGCACTCGCCGCCCTCGACTGCCCGATGGATCTGCCGCTCGCGACCTGCCGCCGCAAGCGCGATCGGCTGATGGCCGGCCTCTGCGGCCACTTTTCCTTCGTGCAACCGGGCGGCGCCTTCTATCTCTATCCGGAGGCGCCGGGGGGCTCCGGCAAGGCGTTCGCGGAGCGGGCCGTGGAGCGGGAGAAGCTGCTCGTCGTCCCGGGCAGCGTGTTCGGCCGCGCCGACACCCACTTCCGCATCGCCTACACCGTGTCCGATACGATGCTCGACCGCGGCATCGCGGCGCTCGTCCGTCTGGCCCGGTCGTTCGCCTGAACGGTTCACGGAGACGGTCTGACATGGCCGCGGACGATGTCCTCGCCTTCGACATCGGGGGCGCCAACCTCAAGGCCGCCGACGGCCTGGGCTGGGCCCACAGCGAGCGGTTCGAACTCTGGCGGCGGCGCAGCGAGCTGGCTGCGGTGCTGACCCGACTCGTTGCGGAGCGTCGCCCCGGTCGGATCGTGGCGACGATGACGGGCGAGATCGCCGATTGCTATGCCTCGCGCCAGGAAGGCGTCGCCGACATCGTCGCCGCGGTCGGCGCCGCCGCGGCAGGACGCCCCGTCGGCGTGTATCTCGTGGACGGCAGGATCGTGCCACCGGCGGAGGCCGTGGACCGGCCGCTCGCGGCCGCCGCCTCCAACTGGCACGCCGTGGCGCGGCTTGCGGGCCACTCGGCACCCGGCGGCCGGTCGCTCCTCATCGACGTGGGCTCGACGACGACCGACATCGTGCCGCTCGAGGATGGCGTGCCGGTGCCGCGCGGCCGCGACGACGTCGACCGCATGGCCGCGGGCGAGCTGGTCTACACCGGCATGGAGCGCACGCCCGTGGCGGCGCTCGTCCGCCGGCTGCCGTGGCGTGGCCGCTTGCGGCCCGTGGCGACGGAGACCTTCGCCACGTCACACGACGTCTGGTTGCTCCTGGGCGGACTGCCGGAGGATCCGCTCTGCCACGCGATGGCCGACGGCGGCCCGGCCACACGTGCCGCCGCCGCCCGGCGGATCGCCCGCATGATCCTCGCTGATGCGTCGGAGATCGGTGCCGACGACGCGGTCGCGATGGCCGAGCACTGCGCCATCCGGCAGAGCCGGCTCGTCGCGAGGGCGATCGCGCGGGTCGCCGCCTCCGCCGGCGGCCCGCCGGCGCGGATCGTGCTCTCTGGCCACGGTGACTGCCTGGCCCGACGGGCCCTGGCGGCGCTGGGCTGGGCGATCGACACCGTCTCGCTCCCGGAGACCTTGGGCCCGGAGGTCTCGCGAGCGGCGCCGGCCCACGCCGTGGCGTGCATCGCCCGGGGACTGCTCGCATGAGCCTGTTCGTGGCACACACCCCGCAGCCGTGGTCCGCGCCGGGCTGGCAGCATGGCCGGCTGCGGACCGACATGCTCTCAACGACGACGGCTGACAAGCGGCTCGTTCTCAAGATCGGCGGCAGTCTTCTCGCGCGGTCGGGCTGGCCGCAGCTCATCACCGCGCTCGTCGCCGCCGCGCCGCACCCGGCCCGCACGCTCGTCGTGGGCGGCGGGCCGGTGGTCGACGGCCTGCGGCGGATCGACGCCGCCGCGCCGCGGCCGGACGAGCTCATGCACCACCTCGCCATCGAGGCGCTGCGGGTGACGGCCCGGCTCGTGGCCGCGACGCTCGGACTGCCGCTCTCGACCTCGCCCGCCGTCGACGACAAGACGGTCGTGCTCGACGTGCCTGCGTGGCTGGCGAGAACCCCGATCGACCGCGAGTTGCCGGCGGGCTGGCAGGTCACGAGCGATTCGATCGCCGCGCGTGTCGCGGCGGCAACGGCAGCCAGCCTGCTTCTCGCCAAAAGCGCCGCCCCGCCCCCCTGCCCCACGGACACGGACGACTTGGAGTCAGTGGCCGCCGCGGGCTGGGTGGACGATCACTTTCCGGTCGCCGCGGTGGGCCTTGACCTGATCGAGTGGGCGGCGCCCCGCTGAGCGGGCGTCACTCCCACCAGACGCCCGACGCCGGCCGGGAGGCCAGCGCGAGGCCTCTGCTCTCGCCCACGTCGGCGGATTCGGCGGCGCTCGTCGCGAAGCTCCAGGGCTGGAAGGCCACGCCGCCGGAGGCGCTCACCACCCAGCTCGATCCCTTGCGGACGCCGTGGGCCACCGTCGGCACGCTCGTCGGCACGTCGTAGGCCGGCAGCGGGACGGCGCGGGCGTCGAGCAAGGCCGTGAGGTCGAGCCCGGCGCGGCCGGCCAGTTGGCGACCGTGGATCAGCGCCGCCACGACGGCGAGATCGACGCAGTTGACCAGCTCGGCGAACACCGGCTGCTTGGCCGCGAGGGTGTCGTAATGCCGCGTCATCCGCTCGCACCATCCGGCGGCGAGCGGGTCGGTCCCCACCTTGGTCTGCCGCGTGCCGTCGGCGGCGAAGAGGTCGTTCTCCGTCAGGCACCGCATGCGGCGGCCGTTGATCCGCCAGGCAAGCTCGTCGGGATCGCGCGACAGCGGCTCGTAGTCGGGCTCGAGCCAGAACCGGGGCATCGCCGCCCCCCCCTTCCCTGCCGGCACCAGGGAGAGATAGCTCGGCAGGTCGGCGACGCCCGAAGGCTCGAGGCCCATGCCGATCCGCTTGAGCCTGTAGTCTGCGGCCACCAGCACGCGGGCGAACCGACTGTCGCCCGGCACGCCGTCGACGGTGACCCGCTGCGGTCCGAGGGCGTTTTGCATCGCCACGAGCGTGGCGTCGGGATTCGGACCGATCGTCCGTTGCGTGCGCAGCAGCGATTGCAGCTTGGCGACACCCTCGGGCGTCGGGTCGATCGAGCACTTGACGCCGCCCGCACGGGCCGCGTCGATGACCCGCAGCGCAGTGAGCAGATCCTCGAGTTGCAGCACCGGCCGGCCGCTGCGAACGGCGACCACATTGCCCGCCGCGTCGACCGAAACCGCGTCGGCGGGGCCGGCCAGGATGATGTCGTGCCCTTGCGTGTCGACGAAGACGTGCGTCACCCGCTCGAGACCGCCCAGAAAGAGCACCTCGGGTGGCAGCGGCTTCGCTGTATCCGTGGCGGCCACGGCCGCCGCGATCCGCGCGAGCGAGACCTTCCGCAGGCCGTCGGCCACCCCGGCCGCGATACCGTCGCCGGAGACCACCCGCCGCCGCTCGGCCGCGAGCGATTCGACGGCGCCGGGCTCGAGGTTACGGACGACGCCATCGGCGTTGATCGAGATGCCGCCGACCGCACCGCCACCAAAGCCGAAGCCACCTCGCCCTTGGGCGAAGACCGCCGCGGGCCAGAACGCGGCGATTGCGGCGGCCGCCGCGACCAGCGGAACAGGGAGCCGGGCGGCGATGGACGGGGTCTGCGTGCCGCGGTTCATGGGCGTCCTTTCATCTCGGTCGATTGCCTTGCGGCCGGCCCACGACACGCCCCGCGCTGGGATGCGGTTGGAGCGGAGCCGGCGCCGCAGGGGCCGAGCGGGATGCTAGTCGCCCCAGCCCCTCCGCGGCAAACCCGGTTCCGGCCGGTTTTGGCAGGCTTTTTATCCGTCGCAGCCCAGGCCTGGGGGATCGGATCGCCGGCCCGACGGCCCGCGTGGCATCCTCTCACCACCCCGGCCCTCCCAAAACCCCCGCCGGTCGCGCATGATGCGAGTTGCGGGGAATCGACCCCGACCCCATTCGTCCCCGGCCGCCGCATGACCTCCCGACTGCCCACCCATCTCCTCGTGCACGATCCCGCCAAGGGACAGCAGGCGGTCCCCCTGAGGCTCGGCGAGCGGCTCACGCTCGGCCGCGCCCCCACCAACGCGCTCGTGATCCACGACGAGCAGGCGAGCCGCTTCCACGCCGAGATCTTCGGCGCCGCCGGCGGCTGGTCGATCCGTGACCTCGACAGTCGCAACGGTACGCTCGTGAGCGGCGCGGCGCTGGCGGGCGACCGCCCGCTCGCGGTGGGCGACGTCGTCGGCATCGGCCGGGTGGAGATCCTGGTCTGCGAGGGCGACCTGCCGACCGATGGGACGGGAGAGTCCGACCCGCTCAGCTGCACGGCAACGGGCGAGGTGCAGCTCGACGTCGCCGCCTGGCAGGCGTCGATCACCCACCGTCGGGCTAAGAGCCGCCTGCTCGACGACATCCGCGCGTCCGCCGGGACGGCCCCACGGGTGGGCCGCGCCGCCGCCGAACTCTGCCGGCTGGCATTCGCGCTCGCGCGGGCGGCCGACGTGTCCACGGTCGCCAAACTCGCGCTCGAGTCGGCGCTGCACGGAGCCGGCGCGAGCCGCGGCATCGTGCTCCTGCCCGCGTCGCTCGCCGAGGGCGCCGCCAGGCCGACCGGGCAGGCGGCGCTCGAGCGGGCGGCGGCCATCCCCGCCGACTGGCCCGCCTCGTCGGTGCCGCAGGGTGTGGTGGCCGCCGTCTTGGGGACGGACGAGGCCGTGCTGGCCTGCGGCCCGCGGCCCGGCGGCGGCAGGGTGACCGGCCTGTCGGCCCCGGTGCGGGTCGGCGGCAAGCCGCTGGGCGTGCTCCACCTCGACGCCGAGGGCCGCGACCATGAGGGATCCCCCGACGACCTCGAGTTCGTGATGGCCGTCTGCGACGCGCTCGGGCTCGCGATCGACAACCTCGCCGCCCGCGAGCGGCTCTCCTCACGGCTGGCCCGCTCGGCCGACGAGAACGAGCAGCTCCGTCGCCGGCTCGGGCAGGAGTCGCGGATGATCGGCGGCAGCCCGGCGCTCGCGACTATCGAAAGCCAGATCGGACGGGTGGCCACGACCAAGGCCACGGTGCTCATCCGCGGCGAAAGCGGCGCCGGCAAGGAACTCGTGGCGCGGGCGATCCACGAGGCGAGCGACCGGCGCACGGCCCCCTTCGTCTGCATGAACTGCGCGGCGCTCACGGAGACGCTGCTGGAGAGCGAGCTTTTCGGCCACGAGAAGGGCGCCTTCACCGGCGCCACGGAGCGGAAGGCCGGGAAGTTCGAGGCGGCCGACAAGGGCACGCTCTTCCTGGACGAGATCGGCGAGATGAGTCCGGCGATCCAGGCGAAGTTCCTGCGGGTGCTCGAAGGGCATCCGTTCGAGCGGGTCGGCGGCAGTGGCCGCGTGCAGGTGGACGTGCGGGTCGTGGCGGCCACGAACCGGCATCTCGAGGAGGCGGTCGCGGCCGGCGACTTCCGCCGTGACCTGTACTTCAGGCTCAAGGTGGTGGAGATTCTCGTGCCGCCGCTGCGGAAGCGGCCGGAGGACATCGAGCAACTGGCCGCGCACTTTCTCGAACGGTTCGCCGCCGAGACGGGCCGGCGGGTCAAGGGCTTCACGCCGGAAGCGGTCGCGGCGATGCGGGCCTACCACTGGCCGGGCAACATCCGCGAACTGCGCAACTGCATCGAGCGGGCGGTCGTGCTCTCGCAGGACGAGTGGATCGACGCCCACGAACTGGCCCTGTCGCACCTCGCGTCGGCGGGCGACACCGGCCGGGTTGCCGTGGCGCGGCCCGCGGCCTTCACGCCGACGACGCTCGACGAGATGGAGCGGCAGCACGTGCTGGCGACGCTCGAGGCGGTCGGCGGCAACAAGACCAAGGCGGCGGCGATGCTGGGCATCGAGCGGTCCACGCTCGACCGCAAGATGGCCCGCTGGGCCAAGGGCTCGAGCGGCTGACGGTTCTCAAAAAGCTGCTGACCGTGGCCTGATGTCTCCGGCTCCGGCTCCGGCTCTGGCTCTGGCTCCGGCTCCGGCTCCGGCTCTGGCTCCGGCTCTGGGCCGTCGTGGCGACAAGTTTTCAACTTGTCGAATACGCGTCGCCAGGGCGCCGGCGAGGGGCCGCCCACGCCCCGTCGCCGGACGCTCGCTCAGGGCATCCTGCCCTTCACTCGCTCGGATGTCGACTTCGCTTCGCCATCCTGGCTGCGCTCGTCGTCATACGCCGGCTCTCGGGGCATGGGCGGCCCCTCACCTCCCGGATGGAGAGCAGAGCCGCCGCCCCGCAGATGCGCGCCAGGCCCGGAGGGCCGCGTGAGCACCAGCCGGCGGAGGCCGGCTCAGGCAAGGTCGGCAGGATGCCGAGCCTTGCCGTGAAGTCAGCCGTCGGCATACGCCGGCTCTTGGGGCATGGGCGGCCCCTCACCTCCCGCATTGGAAGCAGCAGGCGGCAGTACCCCTTGCGCAGGCCCGAGGGCGGGGCCAGCGCCGCCGCGTGACCGCGTCGCATGGATGCGACGCTCGAGCACCAGCGAGCGGAGGCTCGCCAAGGCAAGGTCGGCAGATGCCAGCGCCGCCTTGAAACCGCGTCGCATGGATGCGACGCTCGAGCACCAGCGAGCGGAGGCTCGCCAAGAAACGCGAGCAGGATGCGAGGCGTTTCGTGAACTCAGAGCCCGAAGTACCGCTTCCAGCCCTCGACGTCCTCAGGGCCCGGCTCGGGAGGCTTCGCATCGGTCGGCCGGCGTCGCTTGCGGCGTTCCTCCCGCTTCGTCGCCAGCCACTCCTCGCTCGAGACGGCGCTCGCCCGGCGGCGGCGGGCCGCCACCTGCAGCCGGCGGTCGCTCGACACGACGATCAGGCTCGACGGCGCCCGGTCGATCTCGACGAGTTCCTCGATCAGGGAGTCGGCGTCGGGATACTCCCGCGCGAACCAGACCCGGATCCCGCCGTGCGTGAGCCGGGCCGGCAGGCCGTCCGGTGCCCGCGCGGCGTCGAAGACCACCACGGTGCTCGCCGCCTCGTCGCCGAGCAGGTCGACGAGCATGTCGAGCAGCGCCAGCCGTGACTTCTCGAAGCCGCGGGCGCCGCGCTCGTCGCCGAACACGCCCGACGCATGGAGCAGGTTGTAGCCGTCGATGATCAGCGTCATGGGACAGCCGACGCTCAGCCCGCGCCAAGCCGATACTTCACCCGCCCCGCCACGATCGTCGCCACCGCCCGGCCGGTGAGCGTCCAGCCGTCGAACGGCGAGTTGACGCTCTTGGAGCGGAAGGAAGAGACGTCGACCCGCCACTGCCGATCGGGATCGATGAGCGTGATGTCGGCGACGGCGCCGGAAGCGAGCGTGCCGCGGTCGACGCCGAGGATCCGGGCCGGGAGCGTGCTCATCGCCTCGACGAGCCGGGGCCAGCCGATCCGCCCGGTGGCGACCAGCCGGGTCACCGACAGCCCCACCGCCGTCTCCAGGCCGAGGATGCCGAACGGGGCGCGATCGAGTTCCAGCATCTTCTTCTCCGGCGCGTGCGGTGCGTGGTCGGTGGCGATGCAGTCGATCGTGCCGTCGGCGATACCCGCCAGGATCCCCTCGACATCGGCCGCCGTGCGGAGCGGCGGGCTCATCTTGAAGTTCGAATCGAAGCCCCGCAGGCTCTCGTCGGTGAGCGTGAAGTGGTGCGGGCAGGCCTCGGCCGTCACGCGGGCGCCCCGGGCCTTCGCGGCGCGGATGAGCGCCACGCCGGCCGCCGTCGAGACGTGCATGACGTGCAGTCGGCCGCCGGTCACTTCGGCCAGGGCGATGTCGCGGCCGATCATCACCTCCTCGGCCGCGGCCGGCATCCCCTTGAGGCCGAGCAGGAGCGATACGAGCCCCTCGTTCATCACGCCCCCGCGGGAGAGCTCGAGCACCTCCTCGTGGGCGAGAATCGGCGCGTCGAACATCCGGCAGTATTCATAGGCCCGCCGCATCAGCTCCGCGTCGTAGACCGGCGCCCCGTCGTCACTGAAGGCGACCGCCCCCGCCTCGACGAGCTGGCCGATCTCCGCCAGCTCCTTTCCCTCCCGACCGCGGCTCACACAGCCCACCACGAAGACGTTGCAGGTGTCGGCCCGCGCGGCCTTCTGGTGGATGAACTCCACCGCGGCCTGCGTGTCGATCGGCGGCTCCGTGTTCGGGATGCAGGCGACGCTCGTGAAGCCGCCGGCCAGTGCCGCACGGGTGCCCGACTCGATCGTCTCGTCCTCCTCGCGGCCCGGCTCCCGCAGGTGGACGTGCATGTCGACAAGCCCCGGCGCGACCACGAGCCCGGTGGCGTCGATCGTGTCGTCCGCCGGCCCGTCGTGGCGGCCGATCGCGGCCACGCGGCCGTCCCGCACGAGGAGATCGTCGACGCGGTCGATGCCCTGGGCCGGGTCGATCACCCGGCCGCCGCGGATCAGAAGCGTTCCCGCATGGGCCGTCATGGCTGGATCCTCGCGGCGATGCCGGGCTGGCCTGTCACGGTGGCGGCGCCCGGCTCGCGCGGCCCGCACGTCAGCCAGAGCACGCCCATGCGGACGGCCAGGCCGTTGGTCACCTGGTCGAGGATGAGCGACTGGCGGCAGTCGGCCACCTCGGCGGTCATCTCCACGCCGCGGTTGATCGGCCCCGGGGCCAGGATCAGCAGGCCTGGCTTGGCCCGCCGGAGGCGATCGCGGGTCATCGCATAGAGGTGGGCGTATTCGCGCACCGACGGGAAGGGCCGCATGCTCTGCCGCTCGAACTGGATCCGCAGGAGGTTCAGCACGTCGCACCGCGGCACGATCGCGTCGAGGTCGTGCGAGACCTCGACGCCGAACTCGCGCCAGCGGTCGGAGACCAGCGTGGGCGGTCCGCAGAGGATCACCTTCGCCCCGAGCTTGAGCAATCCCCAGAGATTCGACCGGGCCGTCCGGCTGTGCGCGATGTCGCCCACGAGCCCGACCGTCGCCCCGGCGAGATCCCCCAGCCGCTCCCGGATCGAGAAGATGTCGAGCAGACCCTGCGTCGGATGCTCGTGCGGACCGTCCCCGGCGTTGATCACGCCGACATCGAGGTGCTGGGCGAGCAGGTGCGGCGTGCCGGGCGTCGAGTGCCGCACGACCACCGCGTCGATCCCCATCGCCTCCAGGTTGCGGGCCGTGTCGATGAAGGACTCGCCCTTCGACAGGCTGCTCGTCGACGCGGAGAAGTCGACCACGTCGGCCCCGAGGCGGCGGGCAGCCAGCGCGAAGCTGGTGCGCGTCCGTGTCGAGTTCTCGAAGAACAGGTTCACCACCGTCGAACCCTGAAGGACCGACAGCTTGCGGCGGCAACGGTCGGTGGCCTCCTTGAAGAGGGCCGCCGTGTCGAGCAGCAGCCGGATCTCCTCGGCGGTCAGCCGTTCGAGATCGAGCAGATGGCGGTGCCTCCAGGCCGACGGCACGGGTTCCGGCTCGAACAAAGATGTCGTCATGCGAAAAATAGGCAGGCTGGGATGGTCGGGCTGCGGGCCGTGGGGCCGCAGTGCGACAGGAGTCTAGCAAACTCCGCCGGAAGGCCACGTGTCCGATGCGTGGCGGGCATTCCACACACATTCCTCACAGCCTGACGCCCCGGCTGGCCTTGCCCCGTCGTGTCGGCCGCTTCTACTCTCCCGCCCTGCACCACGGGGCAGCGTTGATCGCGCCGGCCTACTGGTGATTCGGGAGCGATCCGTGGAAATGACGGCGACGATGCACGAGGCGATGACCACAAGCCGCTCGCGCCATGCGGCCGTCCTGCTCACGCTGCTCGCCGCCGCGACCGTGTCGATCGGTTCCGGCTGCACCTCGGTCATCGGCTCGGCCTATCTTCGCGAGGCCTGGCACGACGCCCTCGAGCATGCAGCCGAAGAGGGTCCCACACCGGCCGCGGGGAAGCCGGCCGATGCCGCGGACGACCGCGATGCCGCCGCCAGTGAGGTCGCCGTGTCGGACGACACGTCCGCCGAGCCCACGGCGACCGCCGACGCCTGGTCGCCCGCCACGCTCGCCGAGGCGGTGGACGAGGCCGATCGTCGCCTTGCCGATGCCGGCGGCCTCGGGCAGGCCGCCCGTGACACGCTCACCGCGACGCTTCAGGCGACACCCCGCCAGGACTGGCCGATCGTCGTCGACGAGTTCACGTCCGCGCTCGTCGCGGCCCATGAGACGACCGCGGCGGCGGCTCCCGTCGTGCAGGCAACCGCGGCCGTGATCGCACAGCCCGCCGAGGCTCCGCTCCAGGCAACGCCGGCCACCATGCCCACCGCGGCCGCCGCGGCACCGATCGGCGCGGAAGCGGCACCGCCCTCGGCCCCGGAACCGGCGGCCGAACCGCCGGCGCTCGCGATCCAAAACGCCTGCTTCGCCTCGCGGGTGCGGGCGTGGAGCGTCGT
>JBJOKF010000231.1:0-13962 GCA_046046235.1 Planctomycetota bacterium
CTCGGCCAGCGGCGTGACCAGGGGCACCCGCTTGTTCGATCTGGCATTGCGGCCGTTGCAGGTGATCACGAGCCGCGCGCCGGCGGCCACCACGCAATCGAGCAGCGCCCGCCGCACGTCGACCCGGGGATCGACGTCGCCCACGAGCTGTTGCCGGCCGACGAGATCGTCGCCGTCGGCCTCGCCCGCCGCGACGGTGCCGTCGTCGTATCCCATCACGCAGATCACCTTGAAGGGCACGCTGCGCAGCGGCACCATCGACGTGGCCGTGATCGCGCCGGTCCGCAGCGGCTGCCGGCCCGTGGTTTCGTCGAGCCAGGTCGTGAGCAGCACGCGGACGTCGGCGAAGGGCACGGACACCCGCCCGCCGGCGGTTCCCGCTGCGGCCTGCCGCAGCCGCCGGAGATGGGCCAGGGGCTCGGCCAGCTGCGGGCACTCCTCGCCGCAGAGATCGACGAGGGCCTGTTCGATCACGTCGCACCAGGCGGCGGCGGGCTGGGAGCCGACGGCTGCGGCTTCGAGCCCGTGGAGGATGTCGAGGATCCGCACGAGCTTCGTGATCCGGGCGAGATCGGCCGTCTCGAGATCCTCGAGCGGCACGACGCCGCCGAGCTCCGGGCGGGCCGCGGCATCGGGCAGCGTGGCGCCCAAGAGCATCCGCTCGAGGCCCAGCCTCCAGGTGTGGATCTCGGTGTTGTGCCGCAGATCGAGGCCGTGGCGCCTGCGGTGGGCGGAGTCGAGTCCCCAGCGCACCGCCGTCCGCTCCACGAAAGCGGCCCATGTCGCCACCGTGTCGTCGTCGATGGCGAAGGCTAGCCGCACGAGCGGATGGCCGGCCACGGTGAGCACGTCGTCGACCGATGCGCGTGATCCGGGGATCGCCAGCAGGGCCGTCAAGAGCTCGGCGGCGGGGCTCGTGTCGCGGAGGCCGCGGTCGGCGATGACGAGGGGCAGCTTGACGGACCGGGGCTCATCGTCGCGGCCCAGGCCGCGGACGGTCCGCTGAAAGACCGCCTGCAGATGAGGCGCCGCCTTCTCCAGGCAGGGGCTCACGATCACGACATCGTGCGGCTCGAGGTGCGGGATGTCGGCGAAGGCCTGGAGCAGGGCGTCGTGCAGGACCTCGGCCTGCCGGGAGAGGCTGTGGCAGCGGTGGATCAGAAGCGAGCGGTCGCGGGCCGGGTCGTGCTCGAGAGGTTCCGGCCGGCCGCCGTCCGCGATCGTTCGCTGGAGGCGGTGCAAGAGTGAAGCGGCCGGCCCCTTGGCGGCGTCGCCCGCGGAGAGGGGCTCCACGACCTTGGCGCCGCGGGCCGTGAGCAGATCCTGGAGTTCGCAGGCCCCGGCCAGCCAGACGGGCAGCAGTGGATCCACGCCCGCAGGGAACACCGGATCCCGCCGCTTTTGCAGCGGCCGCGTGCGGAGGTCCTCGGGAAGTGGCTGCTGCCCCGCGCTCGACCACCGCGATCGCAGGCCGGGCGAGGGGTGCACGAGCCAGGCCTCGACGGGGCACACCGCGGCGAGCGGTTCGAGGCATTCGAACTGCGGGAGCGTCAGCGACTGGAGGCCGGCGATGAGGAGCGGCTGGCGGCTCTGGTCGTGCTCGACGCCGCGGCGGGCAGGCGGCGACGGCTGGCCGATGCGTCGCCGGACCTCCCGCCAGAGTCGGAACTGCCACCGGTCGCCGTCACGGAGCGAGGCGGGCACGGCGCTACCGTCGTGCTGCACGTCGTTGGCGGTCGGTTCCAGGACCGGGTTTTCCTCAGGACGCTCCCACTCGAGAATCATTCCCGGCCGGCGGACGTGGTACTCGTCGAAGAGCCCCGCGATCCGTCGGGCGGTGGACAGCGGTTCCCGTCCAATCTCGATGGGAAGCCCCAGCGCCGCGGCTGCCGGACCCGTGATCACGTCGAGCACCGTGAACGTGAGCCGGTCGAAGTCCCACGGATCGGGCTCCCGGCCCCGCGGCGGCTGCAGGAGCGCGAGGATCGTGCCCGGGTACGAGATCTCGACGTTCGCGACGATGCCGTCGCCACGGCTCGCGCCGAGCGTCTTCGCCAACTCGCTCCAGAGCCAGGCCTTCGCCCCCGCCGTCGGGACGACGATCCGCGGCTTCGCGAAGAGGTCGCCGTCCCGGCTGAGAAACGCCCGGGCCGGCTCGAGCACGTCCTCGAAGCGGCTGATGAAGGAGATGGAGAGCGGCATGGGGCGTATCGTAGCGAGGCGGGGGGGCGAGAGGCACGGCGGCCGTGCGGCCCCGCGCTACAGCCGCTCCGTCCAGTCGGCGGCGGCGTAGCGGTCGCGGACCAGCCTGGCCACGCGGTCGGCGGGCCAGTCGCCCGCCGGCTCCACGGCGCCGAAGGCCGTGCGGATCGCCGTCTCGAGCACCGCGCGGCCGAGGCCGAGGTTCGCGAGAAACGCGGCGTGCGGGCGCCGGCCACGATACTCCGGCTCGCGCGGCGGGTGCTTCAGCACCCGGCCGACGAGATCGAGGTCGAAGGTGTCGAGGAGCGTGCCGTGGTAGAGCACGCCGTGCCGCCGCACCCGCAGCGCGTTGCCCGAGACCTTGAGATCGTCCGCCGGTGCGACCGGAAGATCGGGCTGGGAAGCGCCGCCGCCGGCCAAGAGGGCCAGGTCGCTCGTGCCGCGGCGGGCGACCCGCCCGCCCTCCGCTCGCCCGGCACGGGCGAGCGCCTCGTTGAGCGCCGCCGCCAGTGGCTCGAGCATCGCCGCGTGGATCGCCTCGATCGGAGGGGGGCCCTGCGGATGATGCTCGATCACCGACCACATCACGCAGCCGGGACCCAGGACCACCGTCGCCCCGCCGCTCGGCCGCCGCACCACCCGCACGCCATGCCGCCGGCAGGCCTCGAAATCGACCTCCTCCGCACAGCGGCTCGACGACCCGAGCACCACCACGGGCTCCGCCGCCATCCAGCTGCGGACGCACGTCATCCGGGACTCGCCTTCGTGGGCCATATCCAGGAGCGCCTCGTCGAGCGCGAGATGCTCTTCCACCGTCGACAGGCGGCAGTCGAGCCACGTGGGCCGCAGAGGCCCGGCCGTCGATGCCGACGTTCGCTCACCCTCGACCACTCCGCACCTCCGCGCTGCCTGCCAGCGGTGAACGGGATATTCACACGTCCGTAAAAAGCCGCCCGTGCCTGTCGTCATCACCCTGCTAGGATAAGGTTTTCACACCGCCGCGCCGCGCCTTTCCCGAGCCAATCAGCCCGAGCGAATCATTCATGGCCGAATCCCCCCGCCGTCCCGTCTCGCCCGACGACCTGCCGCCCGTCGAGCCGCCAAACGCCGCCTTCCTGGTGCAGCTGTTCCTCGTTCCGGGCGTCATCGTCGCCATCATCGTCGCCGTCTGGCTCGCCTTCCATTGGCTCGCGCACATGGGCAGCGACCCGCAGGCCTACGTGCGGACGCTCCGCCGTGACAACGAGGGCCGCTGGCAGGCCGCCCTCAATCTCGCCAACGATCTCCGGGGTCCCGGCGGCGCCGCCTTGAAGGCCGACGAGCAGCTCGCCACCGAACTCGGCCGCATCCTCTCCGACGAGGCCGCGAGCGGCCGCACCGGCGAGCAGTCGCAGACGCTCAGGCTCTACCTCTGCCGGGCCCTCGGCGAGTTTGCCATTCCAGCCGCGGCCGCGCCGCTGGTGGAGCGGGCCCGCGGCCTCTCCGATCCCCAAACCGCCCGCGCCGCCGTCGAGGCGATCGCCGTCCTCACGACCAACCTCGCCGCCGCCGGCCGGTCACTCGACGATCCGGCCGCCGCCGCCGAGGCGCTTCTGAGTGCGTCGCGGAGCGACGACGTGCCGCTGCGTTCGGCCGCCGCCTTCACGCTCGGCGTCGTCGGTGGCGACAACTGCGTCGGCCGGCTCGTTGAACTCTCGCGGGACGAGGCTGACGACGTCCGCTTCAACGCCGCGCTCGGTCTCGCCCGACAGGGCCGCGACGAGGCCTTCGCGCCGCTGGCCGAGATGCTGGCGCTTCCCGATCTGCCCGCACCCACCGAAACCGGCGGCGACGCCGCCGCCGAGATGGCCGTCCAATCGCGGCGGTACAAGCGGGCCCTCGTGGTGGTGAACGCGCTGCGGGGCGTGGCCCTGCTCGTCGACGCCACCCGTGAACCGCCCCCGCGCGACCTGCTCGACCGGGTGAGGCAACTGGCGGAAGACCCGGTCGGCGACGTCCGCTCGAGTGCCCGCGAAGTGCTCAAGAAGATCGAGCGGCTGGGGGCAGGAGCGCAAGCGGCGGGATAACCGGACTCCCGTCTCTACGCGCTCAAAAACTCGTCGAGCGCCTCGCGCAGCAGTTCCGTGTCGGCTTCGAGGCCCGTAAGCGCGTGGAAGTCGATCGCCGTGCGCTCGCAGTGGATCTCGATGCCATCGACGACGCAGGCGCCAGCCGCCCGCGCGGCAGACACGACCGGCGCCGGCTGGCTCACGAGCGCCAGATCGGCCACCACGAGATCGGGCCGCAGGCCCGTCAGCGGCACGGCCGGCTTGGGGCCGACGGCCGGGACGGCCGAGACGACGATGCCCACGCGGTCGGGCACCACGACCTCGGCCGTGAAGGGAAGCACGGCCGCCGGTGCGGCGTCCATGGCGGAGAGCGCCGCCACGAGCGACTCGGCACGCTCCGGCGTGCGGTCGCAGACCAGGATCTCCGCAGCCCGGGCGAGTGACAGCTCCAGGGCCGTGGCCCGCGCCGCGGCGCCCGCGCCGACCACCAGCACGACCGCACCGGCCGGGTCGATGTGCGACCGGAGCGCCTCGACCACGCCACGGCCGTCGGTCATGTGGCCGGCCGGGCCGGCCGGCTGCCTCTCGATCAGGCTCACGGCGCCCGAGAAGGTCGCCGCCGGGCTGGCGGAGGCCACCGCCCCGAGCGCGGCGGCCCGCAACGGTCCGGAGAGCAGGCAACCCCGCAGGCCGAGCGCCGCCACGCCGCGGATCGCCGCATCGAGGTGCTCAGGCGGGACGTCGAGCGTCACGAACTGCCAGTCCAGGCCGGCCGCCGCGATGAGCCGCTCGAAGAGGTACTGCGCGGGATTGCCCGCCGCAGGACAGCCCAACAGCGCCACGACTTCCTGCAGGGCTGGGCTCGTCATTGGGCGGGCCACGGAGGGCGTTTCCCACAGCCAGTCAGACGGTCACGTGGGTGACTGCGACGAACCGCGGGTCTTTGCGGATGGGGTCGAAGTCGGGCTCGGCGCCGGTGAGGTCCCTGAAGCGGGCGTCGATCGCGATCGCCTTCGTGAGGTGCTCGATCGAGGCCTGCACCCGTCCCGCCAACGCATGGTAGCAGGAGAGATTGTAAAGAAGGATGGGCTCCCGAGGCGACGCGGCCAGGCCCTGCTCCAGGGCGTCGATCGCCTCGTCGAGCCGGCCGAGCCGCTTCAAGCACCAGCCCATGCCCAACCAGGCCTCGAGCCGCAGGGGGGCCGCGTCCGCCGCCATCCGCAGGGCGGCCAGCGACTCTTCCCATCGGCCCAGCGCACGCAGGGCCTCACCCTCGAGAAGCTTCGCGGGCGGCAGGGACCGGGTGGGCTCCGGGAGTTCGGCGAGCATGCCGACCGCCCTTTCGAGCACCCGTCTCGAACTCGCTGGAACAGGCTGGTCCTGCTCGAGCAGCAGTTCGCCCAGCTCGATATACGCAGCAGCCTCCCGGAGGATGGCCTGTCGACGCAGTCGGGTCATGGCGGGCATGGCACGTGTCCCTGGCAGGACGCTTTCCAAACGTGCGAACATTCCAAGCGTGACAACATTCTAGTCGGGCCGACCAGAGTGTCTGCGCAGAGCTTCTACGCAGCCGCCTGCCCCGGGGGTCGCTCGCCCGGCGGTCACTTCCGCCGCAAAAATCGGATCGGCTCCGGAGCGGTCTGCACGAAAATCGACTCTGGCCGCCACTATTTCTTTCGGGCGGCAAGCCTGCGCCTGCAAAACCCCTCGGAGAACGACGATGCGGCTGACGCTCAGAACCCTGCTGGCCTGGCTCGACGGCGTGCTGCCCGAGGGGGAGCAGTTGGAGATCGGCGCGAAGGTGTCGGCCAGTGCCGCCGCCACGCCGCTCGTCGAACGGATCCGGGCGGCGGTCGGGCGGGCGGCCGTCGGAACGCCGCGGCTCGATGCCCGGGGACTCGCCGACGACCCCAACTCGGTGGCCGAATATCTCGACAACACGCTGTCGAAGGATCAGCTCGAGGGGTTCGAGCGGATCTGCATCGACTCGGAAATGCACCTGGCGGAGGTGGCGGCCTGCCATGCGCTGCTCGCGGAGTTGGCCCGCGATTCCGCCCGGGCTCAGCATATCGATGCGGCCGGACGGCAGCGGCTCGGCGAGCGGCTGCGGGGCATGCTGGCCGGTCTCCAGGATCGTGCAGTCACGGCAGCCGCCGCGGCGCAGGCGACCGAAGCGACCGACGAACTGCGGGACACGGCCCGTGCGCTCCGCGCAGCCATCGATGGCGGCCCCGGGGCGGCCGTCACCATGCGGCCTGCCGCGGCACGACCGGCTCCGCGGCGCTCATCCGCCGCCGCCTGGGCATCCGCCGGCCTGGCGATCGTGCTCTTGCTGGCGCTGGCGACCGCGCTCGCCTGGACGCTCGGTCGTGGCGGTCGTCGTGAGGCGGCACCGGCGACGGCTGCTCCAGCAGGAGAACTTGAACCGCAACTGGCGGTCGCGGCCGTGCCAGCTGCGCCGGCTGTGGCAGAGCCCGCAGCTCCGCCCGCCGACACGGCGGCGGTTGCACCGCCGGCCTCGGCCCCGGCGGCAACGCCTGAGCTCGCGCCCTCCGGGCCGGTTGGCGCACCTGGAACTCCCGCGGAGCAGCCCGCCGCGGTCACCGCTTCGCCGGTGGTACCACTTCCTGAAGCGGGGCAGGCAACGCCGCCGGGGCCTCCGATGGCCGCGACAGGCGGGACGGGAACGAAGCCGGAGGCTGCGCCGACCGCAGCGGCAGCGGTCTCCGCAGCGACTGGAGCGGCAGCACCCCCTGCAGCCGTTGCGGCCACGGTGCCGCCGCCCGCCTGGTCGCCGCCGGGCGCGGCGCCGGCGGATCCCGTGGGGTTCGTCGGTGGGGAGGGCGTGCTGTTGCGGCTCGCGACGGATGTATCGGGGGCGGAGCCGCGTTGGACGCACTTTCCCGCCGGATCGCAACTGGCTGTCCGCGAGCAGTTCCTCGTGCCGCCTCTGTCGCAGTGCGACTTGCATGTGCGGGGTGTGAAGATCCGGCTGCTCCCCGAGACACGCGCCGGCCTCGCGATCGACGCCGACGGCACTCCCCGCCTCGAACTGGTTTTCGGGCGGGCGGTCGTGCGGGCCAGCCGGGCCGACGCGCGGCTGGGCATCACCGCGGCCGGCCTCGTCGGCACCATCGACGCCGGCCTCGTCGAGCCGGTCGCGGCCGAGGTGCGGCTCGACCGGCCACTGGGGGACGACCCGGCCACCGTGCCGCCGCAGGTGACGGCGCGGGTCGGCGCCGGCCCCCGGGGGATCGTCTGGCGACAGACCATGCCCGACGGCCGGCCGGCGGAGCCTTCGCTCGAGGGCATCGCGGCGCAGGGGCTGCTCGATGCCGGCACGGCGCTCGAGTGGACGAGCGCGGCACCGGACCGCATCGCGGTGGACCGTCGCGCCGGCCAGCCGCCGTGGGTGGACTCCGGCCTGCGGCTGGATCGCACCGACAAGTCGGCCGGCGAGGCGCTCGCCGCGAAGGTGGCGGCGACGGCGCCGTTGGATCGGGCGCTGAAGGAACTGGCGGCCGATCGCCGCCGGGTCGAGAACCGGATGATCGCCGCCGCCACGCTCGCGCTGCTCGGCGACTACGATGAACTCGTGGAACAGCTCGGCGCCGACGCCCCCGGACGCAAGCTCGAGGCGGGAAAGTGGTCGGCCCTGGAGGCGGCGACGGTGCCGCTCGCGCTGTCGCGGGGCGGCAATGCCGCCAGTCGGCTGCACGGCGCGTTCGTCAATCGCGGGCCGCACGGCAAGGCGGATCTGCTCTGGAAGCTCGCCAGGGGCGTGACCGACGAAGACTTGGCGGCCGGCGTCGATCGAGAGCTGGTCGACGCCCTCGAGGATCCGGACCTCATCGTCCGCCGGTATGCGATCAAGGTGCTCTGCGACGTGACGCGTGCCGGGGCGGCCGACCGCAATCGCTACCGCGCCGACGGGCTGCCCGACATGCGGCGCGAGGGCGTCGACTGGTGGCGGAAGCAGTTGCAGCGCGGCCTCATCCGCCGCACCGCGAACGGCCGTCTCGATCAGGCGGATGCGGCCGAGGCCGCAACGGCCCCTCCGGAGCGGACCGCGCCGCCCCCGGAAGACGACGGCAACGACGAGCGGCTGCTCCCGGCGGGCCGTGAGGACTGAGACGCAGACGGTTTTCCGCCCGCCGGCCGCGGCGGCGGAAGGTGAATTGTGCCAGTGCTGCGGAGGGTGCTATGATCGCTCTCCGTCATCGTTCCCCGAAAAGGACGCCTCGTTCGTGCAGATCAACGTTTCGGCCCGTCACGGCCAACTCAGTGGTGCCTCGCAATCGAAAATCACGGCCAAGGTCGCCCGCCTGCAGCGGTATTTCAACCGGCTGACGGCGATCAACGTGACGGTCGATCTCGAGAACCCGGCGCTGCCGATGGTGGAGATCGTCGCCTCGGCGGAGGAGTTTCACGAACTGGTCAGCCACGAGACGTCGTCGCAGCTCTGGCGGAGCGTCGACGGCGCCGTGCAGAAGCTCGAACAGCAGCTCAGAAAACACAAGGAGAAGGTTCTCGATCACAAGCACGTGTCTTCCACGCGCCGATCTTGAGCCCCCACGCGCATGAAGTTTTCCGATTTCGTGTCGGCTGACGCCATTCGTTCGCGCGTCACGGCGCACACCAAGGAGGGTGTGATCCGCGAGATGGCGCAGGCGCTCGTCGACGCGGGCAGCATCGCGGCAAACGACCTGGAGAGCATCGTCAAGGCGATCATGAAGCGGGAAGATCTCGGTAGCACCGGGATCGGCCGCGGCGTGGCCGTGCCCCACACGAAGCACCCGAGCGTGTCGCGGCTGGTGGGCACGGTGGCGGTGAGCCACGACGGCGTCGACTTCGAGAGCCTCGACGGCGAACCCGTGCAGCTGTTCTTTCTGCTCGTCTCGCCGCCCGACCGGCCCGGCGACCACCTGCGGGCGCTCGAGAACATCTCGCGACAGCTGCGGGACGACACCTTCTGCCAGCAGCTCAAGACGGCGAAGGGGCCGGGCGAGATCCAGCACCTCCTCGAGGAGGCCGACAGTCACGGAGTGGCCTCCTGATCGCGGCCTGGGCCGAAGCGGCCCGGGGCGCGGCGGACTCCGGTGATCGCGGTCGCCGGACGCCGGCGCCGATCATCCAGCACCGAACACGCACGAGAAGTATGAGTGAGGAAGTGGTTTCACGCGAGGTCGTCGTCGGCATGCCGCAGGGGCTTCACGCCCGGCCGGCCGACCAGCTCGCGCGCGAAGCCCGCAAGTGGCAGTCGCGGATCGAGCTCTTGAACGACTCCCAGCGGGTCGACGGCAAGAGCATTCTCGAACTGCTCACGCTCGCCGCCGAGGCGGGCACACGGCTGGTCGTGGAGGCTTCCGGCCCCGACGCTCGCGAAGCGGTCGCGGCGATTGGCGGCCTCTTCGACCGGAACTTCAACGAACAGGAACAGGACGCCGGCCGCTAGGGCGGCCCGTCCACGTCGGTCCAGGCTCGAGTCCAAACAAACCAAGGAGCAGAAGCTTCCGCGTGGCGCGAGTGCCGGGGGATCTTGATCGCCGCGATCGCGGGCGATCTCCCCGAAGGGCACGGCGCAGCCCGCGGGTGAGCTGCGCCCCATGCTGAAACTCCAGGGAATCGCCGTTTCGCCCGGCGTCACGATCGGCGAAGCGCTCGTCCTCGACAGCGAGGGCTTCAGGATCCCGCGCCGCTTCGTGGAGCGAAGCGCGGTCGATACCGAACTGGCCCGGCTCCAGCACGCCGTGGGGGAGACGGCCCGCGAAATCGAGCGGAATCGCGACGCCATCCGGGCGGAGCTGGGCGAGCAGTACGCCGCCATCTTCGAGGCCCACCTGGCGATGCTGCACGACGCCAAGCTCCAGGAGGAGCTTGTCGCCGCGGTCCGCGACCGCAACTGGTGGCCCGAGTACGCCGTGAGCCGGACCTTGCGCCGCTACGCCAAGGCCTTCCAAAACCTCGACAACCACATCTCGCAGCGGGCCCACGACATCTACGACATCGAGAAGAGCCTGCTCCGCAACCTGCTGGGGCAGCGGCGCGAGACCCTCGCGGCCATCTCGCAGCCGGTGATCGTGCTTGCCCACAACCTCACGCCCAGCGAGACCGCCAACCTCGACAGGCGGTTCGTGCAGGGCTTCGCCACGGAGCTCGGCGGCCCCGGCAGCCACACGGCCATCGTGGCCGAGGGGCTGGAGATCCCGGCCGTGGTCGGCATCGGGCCGTTCCTGGCCGACGTCTCGGGCGGCGAGCCGGTGATCCTCGACGGCAATCAGGGCGTCGTGATCCTGCAGCCGGACGAGGAGACGATCGCCCGCTACCGGATCGAGGTGGAGGCGGCCCGCACGACGGCGCGCAAGCTCGACCGGCTGCGCGACCTGCCGGCCGTGACCACCGACGGCGTGCGAATCCAGATCACGGGCAACATCGAGTTTCCGAGCGAGGCCGAGCAGTGCCTGAGCCGTGGCTGTGACGGCATCGGTCTCTACCGGACCGAGTTCCTCTATCTCACGAGCAGGCGCGAGCCGACCGAGGAGGACCACTTCTCCGCCTATCGTGACGTGGTGCAGGCGATGGGCGGCATGCCGGTCGTGATCCGCACGCTCGACCTCGGCTCCGACAAGATGCTCACCGAGACCCGCTCCGAGGAGGAGCGGAATCCCTGTCTCGGCATGCGGAGCATCCGGCTGTCGCTCAGGCAGCTGCCGATGTTTCGCACGCAGCTGCGGGCGGTCCTCCGGGCCAGCGCCCTGGGGGACGTCCGTGTGCTCTTTCCGCTCGTCTCCACGATCGTCGAGCTGCGCCAGGCCCGCATGGTGCTGGCCGACGTCATGGAGGATCTGGCCGAGCACGGCATCCCGTTCAATCCGAAGATGCCGGTCGGCATGATGGTGGAGACTCCGGCGGCCGTGATGATGCTCGACGCCTTCATCAAGGAGGTCGACTTCGTCTCGATCGGCACCAACGACCTGATCCAGTACACGCTGGCGGTCGACCGGGGCAACAAGGAGGTCGCCGACCTCTACAACGCCTGCGATCCGGCAGTCTTGCGGCTCTTGCGCCGCTCGCTGGACGTGGCGGCGGAGGCCGGCGTGCCGGCCACCGTGTGCGGGCAGATGAGTGGCAGCGTGATGTACACGCAGCTGCTTCTGGGGCTGGGGCTGCGGCAGCTGAGCGTGCCGGCGAGCGCCATCCCCGAAGTGAAGCAGGTGTGCCGAAGTGTTTCGGCCGCCGAATGCCGCGCGATTGCGGAGAAGGCGCTGACGATGGACGCCGCCCGGGAGGTGAAGGCCTACCTGCGCGACCAGCTGCGTCGGCTGCTCGCAGAGACGATTCCCTGACGGCCCGCGCCGCCCAGGGCGGCCAGGCCGGTGCGGACGACTCGCAGACATCGAAAGGAAGACGGAAACAATGAAACAGGAAATGCTGATCAACGTGTCGCAGCCGGAGGAGTGCCGGATCGCGATCATGGAGGACGGGGTGCTGGAGGAGCTCTACGTGGAGCGGACCAGCCAGGACAACCTCGTGGGCAACATCTACAAGGGTCGGATCGTCAACATCGAGCCGAGCATCCAGGCCGCCTTCGTCGACTTCGGCGTGGGCCGTAACGGCTTCCTCCACATCAGCGACATCGAGCCGCAGTACTACCGGCAGGGCGGGCTCGATCCCGACAAGGCCTTCGAGGCCGGCGAGGCGGGCGGCCGCGAGGCCGAGGAGGTCGACGCCGACGGCAAGCAACGGACCGCGACGCGGCGCCGGCCGCGGCTGGGCGACCGGCCGCGGGTGAAGCCGCCGATCCAGGACATCCTCCGCCGCGGCGACGAGGTGCTCGTGCAGGTGATCAAGGAGGGCTTCGGCACGAAGGGGCCGACGCTCTCCACCTACATCTCGATCCCGGGCCGCTACCTCGTGCTCATGCCGCCGCTGGGGCGGGTCGGCGTGTCGAAGAAGATCGACGACGAGCACGAGCGTCGGGTGCTCCGCGACATCATGCTCGACCTGCGGCCGCCCAAGGGGGTGGGCTTCGTGGTCCGCACGGCCGGCACGGAGCGGACGAAGTCGGAGATGGCCCGCGACATGGCCTACCTGCTCCGGCTCTGGAAGAGCATCGTGCGGCGCATGCGGAAGTATTCGGCGCCGATCGACATCTACCAGGAATCGGACATGATCATCCGCACCATCCGTGACATGTTCACGGAGGACGTGGGGCGGATCCTGATCGACGAGCCGGCCGCCTACGAGCGGGCCCGCGAGTTCCTCGAGCTCGTGATGCCGAAGTACGTGTCGAGGCTGCAGCTTTACGAAGGCAAGGAGCCGCTCTTCCATCGCTACGGCCTGGAGGAGGAGATCGGCCGCATCCATCAGCGGAAGGTGCCGCTGAAGGGCGGCGGCTCGATCGTCATCGACACCACCGAGGCGCTCGTGGCGATCGACGTCAATTCGGGCAGCTTCCGCACCGAGAAGTCGGCCGAGGAAAACGCCTTCCAGATGAACCTGATCGCGGCCAAGGAGATCGCCCGGCAGCTGCGGCTGCGCGACCTCGGCGGCGTGATCGTCAACGACTTCATCGACATGCGGAAGGAGAAGTACCGCCGGAGCGTCGAGAAGGCGCTCCACGACGCGATGAAGCGGGACCGGGCCCGGACCAAGATCCTGCGCACGAGCCCCTTCGGCCTGATCGAGATGACCCGGCAGCGGATCCGGCCGTCGCTGCGGAAGAGCATCTTCCGCGACTGCCCCACCTGCACCGGCACGGGCATCGTGAAGACGGCGGAGAGCATGGCGATCGAGGTGATGCGGACGCTCCAGCTCTCGGCGACGCGGGACGACATCGCCCGGCTCAACGTCACCGTGCACGACGAGGTGGCGACCTGGATCAACAACCGCAAGCGGCGGGAGATCGCCCAGTTCGAGGACGCGACGCACGTGCAGCTGCACGTCACCGGCAAGGAGAGCGTCTCCCCCGAGCACCTGGTCATCGAGGCCTGGGATTCGAGCGGCCGCACCGTCCGGTTTCCGTAAAAACGCCTGTTTTCACGGTCCACTCGACCCGAGTGGCTGCGGTTGCTAGGGTAGGGGGCTCGTGGGACCGGCCAAACTGCCGGTTCCACGGCCCGCTGGCCGCCCTTGTTTCGGCCGGTTGAACTCGCTCATTTCCCCACGCGCTCATTTCCCCTGGTATCGGATCGCAGACCATGGCCAAGGCAAACTCGACTTCCGCTTCCGCTTCCGCCGCCAGCATGGCCGGCGCGGGCCATCACTATGCCATCGTCGTCGACGGCGGCCGGCAGTACCGCGTCAGCGAGGGGCAGGTGGTCGATATCGACTTCCGGCATCTCCCCGCCGGCAGCGAGGTGGTGTTCGACGAGGTTTTGGCGGTCAGCAAGGCTGGCCAGCTCACGCTCGGTGCCCCGGTCGTGAAGGGCGCGAAGGTGAAGGCCGAGGTGCTCGGCGTCGAGCAGGGCGAGAAGATCTACGTCCAGAAGTTCGCCCGCCGCAAGAACTACCGCCGCCGCACCGGCCACCGCTCGATCTCGACGAAGGTCGTGATCAAGTCGGTCGGCTGACGCTGCCCGGCGTACTGCCCCCGGCTCTGGCTCTGGCTCTGGCTCTGGCTCTGGCTCTGGCTCTGGCTCTGGCTCTGGCTCTGGCTCTGGCTCTGGCTCTGGCTCTGGCTCTGGCTCTGGCTCTGGCTCTGGCTCTGGCT
>JBJOKF010000068.1:0-15144 GCA_046046235.1 Planctomycetota bacterium
CCGAGGGAAGTGATCCGCGCGGAGTCGGCGGCCGAGGCCAGCCCCGCCACGATGCCCACCGCCGCCGGTCCTTGGACGGCCATCATCGCGGTGTCGAACGTGCGGTCGACGAACGTGACGCCCGCAGCGGGCAGCCGGCTGCGGAGCCAGGCCACCACGCGGTCGCGATTGCTGGCGTTGACCACGAGCGAGAGCCGCGGAGTGCCGTCGGGGGCGTCGGCCTCCCGGGCGACGAGGGCGTCGTCGAGCACGACGGTGCCGCCGGCCGCCTCGCCGGTGACGAGCGTGTAGCGGGCGCGGCCCACTTCGATCCCCGTGACGCGGCGGGTCAGGAGCGACTCGAGCCATTCGATCGCGGCAGGGCCGCCCACGGCGAGCCGGCCCATGTGGGAAACGTCGAACATGCCGGCCGCTTGCCTGGTGGCCAGATGCTCTTCGACGATCGACCCGTACTGCACCGGCATCCGCCAGCCGGCGAAGTCGACCATGCGGCCGCCTTGGGCCACGTGCCAGCCGACGAGCGGCGTCTCGAGGAGCGTTGTCGACACGGGCGGCGGTTCCTGAAGGCGAGAGAGGCGGCCAGATGGTCAGGGCCGCGATTGTAAAGCCCGAGTCGGGTCCCGCCAGCCGACCCCCGGCGCGGTCACCGCCGGCGCCGTCCGCCGCGACCGCCTCCCTTGCTGCGGCCGCTCGGTCGGCCCTTGCCACGCGCCTTCCCCGGGGACGGGCCGCGGGGCGGCTTCGGTGACGGCCGGCGCCGGCGGCCGCCGTTCTCGACGAGCCGGAAGTCGAGCGTGCGGCGGTCGAGATCGACCCGCGCGACCTGCACCCGCACCCGATCGCCGAGCCGGAAGGCGTTGCCGGGCCGCCGCCCGGAGAGCGTGTGGCTGGCCCGCTCGTAACGATAGGCGTCGTCGGGCAGCGACTCGAGCGGCACGAGCCCCTCGGCCGGTAGCTCGAGCCCCTGCACGAACAGCCCGAACGGCTCGACGCCGGTGACGACGGCGTCCATCTCGAGCCCCCGACGGCTCTCCAAAAAGAGGAGCAGTTTGAGCTTCACGAGCTCCCGCTCGGCGGCCTCCGCCCGCCGCTCGAGATCCGAGCATGCCTCGCCCAGCGTGGCCAGCCCCTCGACCGGCGCCTTGCGGCCCCGGGCGAGCAGGTCGAGCGCCCGATGCACGGTCAGGTCGGGATAGCGGCGAATCGGCGAGGTGTAGTGGCAGTAGCAGTCACTCGCGAGTGCGTAGTGGCCGTCCTCCTGCGGCCCGTAGGCCGCCCGCGACAGGCTGCGGAGTGCCGCATAATGCACGGCGTGCTCCTCGGGTCGTCCGCGCGTGAGGTCGAGAAGCCGCTGCAACTCGAAGCGGCTCTCGAGCGAGTCGACCTCGAAGCCCAGCTCCGACACGAACTCGGTGAGCTGCCGCAGCTTGCGCAGGTCGGGCGCGGGATGGATCCGGCGCAGAAAGCCCGCGCCGGCCGCGGCGAGCATGGCGGCGACCGCCTCGTTGGCCGCCAGCATGAACTCCTCGATGATCCGGTGGCTTTCGGTGTTCTCGACGACGTGCGCGCCGGTGACACGGCCGTCGCGGTCGAGGTCGATCTTCACCTCCGGCATCGACAGCTCCAGCGCCCCCCGGGCGATCCGCCGGCGACGGAGCAGCCGCGCCAGGTCACGCATTCTGCCGAGGAGCGCCCGCACCTCGTCCGTCATCGCCACGGCGGCAGTCGCCGGATCGGCCAGGAAGACGTCGACCTCCTCGTAGGTGAACCGGCGGCTCGAGCGGATGGCGGTCCGCTCCTCGGTCGCATGCACGGGCAGCCCGTCGGGCGAAAACTCGATCCAGCAGGTGCGGGCATACCGCACCCGGCCCGGCTGCAGGCTCGCCAGGTTGTTCGAGACGATCTCCGGCAGCATCGGGATGACCCGGTCGGGCAGGTAGACGCTCGTGCCACGGGTCCGCGCCTCCTGATCGAGCGGCGTCCCCTCCACCACGAAATGCGACACGTCGGCGATGTGCACGCCGAGCAGCCAGTGATCGCGGTCGATCCGCTCGAGGGAGATCGCGTCGTCGAAGTCGCGGGCGTCGACCGGGTCGATCGTCACGACCACCTGTCCGGTGAGGTCGCGACGGCCGGGCGGCACCTCCTCCCGAAACCGCTCCGCCTGCCGCCGCGCGTCGGCGAGCGCCTCCTCGGGAAAGGGGCCCGGCAACGCGAACTCCGCGATCACCGTCAGCGTGTCGACGCCCGGGGCGCCGGCGGCCCCGAGCACCTCGACGATCACTCCCTCGCCGTCGCGGAGGTGCGTCGGGAATCGCACCATCTCCACGACCACCTTGTCGGCCTCGCGGGCGCCCTTCGCGCCCGGGTCGCCCACCGCCACGGCCCGCGCGAACTGCGTGCCGTCGACCTCCACCCAGCCCGCACCGACAGCCTCGAAATAGCGGCCGACGAACCGGGTCGTCCGCCGCTTCACGATCGCGACGATTTCGCCGGCCAAACCGGGCCGCCGGGCGTCGCGGCCCCGCAGACGCCGCACCCGCACGGTATCGCCCGAGGCGGCGTCGAGCGCGGCGGCGGCAGCGACGTGAAAATCGCCTGAACGGTCGCCGGCCGCGGCGTCGAGCGGCCGCACGAACCCGTAGCCGCCGGCCGTGCGTCGGAAGATGCCGACCACGTCGCCGCGGTCCCCGCGGCCACTGTCCGTCGGGCCGGGAGCGGGATCGGCGGGCTGGCGGTCGCGCGGCGATGAGGGGCGGCTGGCGCGGGCCATCGTGAACAGCACTCCTCCGGACGGCGGGACGCCGGCCCCGCGATCAGCCGCGGCCCTTGAAGAACTTGCGGCCGTGGCTCGCGTGGTACTGCGTCCAGCCGCCGTCGAGCGCCGCCTCGTTCTGCATGAGCTGGAGCGTGCCGGCCAGGCGGGCGTCGAGCTGGTCGAGTTGATGCAGGGCGATCGCCTCGAGCGTCATCGGCAGCTTGGGGGCCCCGAAGGCGTACTCCCCGTGGTGGCTGGCGATCATGTGCTTGACGCGGACCTCCGTCTCCGGATCGAAGGCCGTCCCCGCCCGGGCCTCGACCGCGCGGATCTTGGCGTCGACCAGTTCGAGCCCCAGGAGAACGTGCCCGAGCAGTTGGCCCGCGTCTGTGTAGGAAAACCCGCGCTCGCTCTCGAGTTCGAGCGTCTTGCCGATGTCGTGGAGAAACACTCCCACCAACAGCAGGTCCCGATCGAGGTCGGGGTAGCGCGGAGCGACGCGATCGGCGAGATGAAGCAGGTTGACGACGTGCTCGAGCAGTCCACCGGTGTGGGCATGGTGCTGCTTGACTCCGGCCGGGCTGCGCCGGAAGGCCGTCATCAGCTCCTCGTCGGCGAGCAACTCGTCGACGAGCCCGCGCAGCGGACCGGGACGGATCGTCGCCAGGAGTCCGACGAGCTCCCTGTAGAGCCGCTCGACGTCGGCCGCGGCGAGCACGCGGAACTCGCTCTCGTCGACGCTCCGCGGATCGACCCGCGTGATGGCGGTCGCGATGACCTGCAGGTTTCCCAGATAGAGCTGCACGGTCCCCTCGACGCGGACGTAGTCGCCGTCGTCGAAAGCGGCGAAGTCCTCGTCGGAAGCGTTCCACATCCGGCCGGTGATCGCGCCGCTGCGGTCGGCCAGCTCGACCTGGATGTAGAGCTGGCCGTTGCGGTTCGGCCGCAGCTGCTTGCGGTTGGCGAGGAAGACCTGGTCGATCTGGGACGACGCCGCCAGTTCGGTCACCCGCTTGCGGCCGCCACGGCCCGCGCGACGCAGCGGCGCGTGCGCGACTCCCGGCCCGCGGTGCGGGTCGCCATCGTCGGCTTGAGGAAGCGGAGTGGCCATGCGTGGTCTGCCGCGGGAAAACGGCGACGGGAGGCCGGACGGGGAAACAACGGTCGATCGGGAAGTGTAGCAGACCCCGGCGGCCGCGGCCGCCGGGCGGAACGTTTCGCGGCAGCGGTTACACTCCTGGACCACGCGCGCCCGAAGCTTTCACGATCCCGTCCGGAGCCCCGCATGCCTGATCACGCCATCTCCCCGACCCGCGGCCAGGACTATCCCGAGTGGTACCAGCAAGTCGTGCGGGCGGCCGACCTCGCCGAGCAGTCGCCGGTCCGCGGCTGCATGGTCATCAAGCCGCATGGCTACGCGGTCTGGGAGCGGATGCAGGGCATCCTCGACCGGATGTTCAAGGCGACCGGCCACCAAAACGCCTACTTCCCGCTGTTCATCCCGCTGTCGTACCTCGAGCAGGAGGCGAAGCATGTCGAGGGCTTCGCCAAGGAATGCGCCGTCGTCACGCACCACCGGCTCGAACTGGGCCCCGACGGCCGGCTGATTCCCACCGGCAAGCTCGAGGAGCCGCTCGTCGTGCGGCCTACCAGCGAGACGATCATCGGCGCCACCTACGCGAAGTGGGTGCAGTCGTGGCGGGACCTGCCCCTGCTCATCAACCAGTGGGCGAACGTCGTCCGCTGGGAGATGCGGCCGCGGCTCTTCCTGCGCACCGCGGAGTTCCTCTGGCAGGAAGGCCACACCGCCCACGCCACCCGGGAGGAGGCGATCGAGGAGACGCTCCGAATGCTCGACGTCTACGCCACCTTCGCCGAGCGCGACCTGGCGATGCCGGTGCTCAAGGGGCCGAAGCCGGCCTCCGAGCGGTTTCCGGGCGCCGTCGACACCTTCTCGATCGAGGCCATGATGCAGGACGGCAAGGCGCTGCAGGCGGGCACCTCGCACTTCCTCGGACAGAACTTCGCCCGCGCGCAGGGCATCAAGTTCGCCAACGTCTCCGGCGTCGAGGAGCACTGCTGGACGACCTCATGGGGCGTGTCGACGCGGCTCATCGGCGCGGTGATCATGACCCACTCCGACGACGACGGCCTCGCGCTGCCGCCGCGGATCGCCCCCACGCAGGTCGTCATCCTGCCAATCCACCGCACCGACGAGGAACGGTCCACTGTGCTGGCGGCCTGCCGGCAACTCGAGGCTGCCCTGTCCGACGCGCGGTTCGCCGACGAGCCGATCCGGGCCCGCATCGACGCCCGGGACATGCGGGGCGGCGACAAGGCGTGGCAGCACGTCAAGCAGGGCGTGCCGCTGCGGGTTGAGATCGGCCCGCGCGACCTCGCAGCCGGCGCGGTGAGCGTGTCGCGGCGCGACCGCGGTCCGCGCGAGCGGCAGGCGGTGCCGCTCGCGCAGTTTGTGGCCCAGGCCGCCGGCCTGCTGGAAGAGGTGCAGCAGGGGATGTTCGAGCGGGCCCGGGCCTTCCGCGAACGGCATTCGGTGCGGCTTGCGAGCACCGCCGAAGTGGTCGACTTCTTCGAGCGGCCGGCGGAGAAGGGGTCGCCCGTGCAGGGCGGATTCGCCCATGTCCACGTGGCCGACGACCCCGCCGTGGCGGCGGCCTTCGACCCGCTGAAGGTCACGGTGCGGTGCCTCCCGCTCGAGGGCAACGACGAGCCCGGCACCTGCATCGTCACGGGCCGGCCGGTGGCCGGCCGCAGCGTCCTGGCCCGGTCGTACTGACCGCGGGAACGATCACGCTACACTGACCTGAAAGGGTCGTGGCCTGGGGCGGCCCGGTGGCGGATGCCAGTGGGCACAGGAGCCGGGATGATGCGGTTACCGAGCGCGTGGGTCGTGGGCGGAGTGGCGGCGGCGCTGGGCGCCGCGGTGGGCGGCGGGCTGGCGGCGCTCGAGGCGTCATCGCGGCCTTGGCAGGCCGGCGACTTCCGGGTGGCGGCGCCGACCCTCACCGGCCCGGCCCCGGTCGCCGAGGTGCCCGAGACGGTCTTCGCCTTCGGCACCGTGGGAGTGGGCGGCAAAGGGACGCACGAGTTCGTCATCCGCAACTCCGGCGACGCGCCGCTCGAGCTCACCCGCGGCGCGACGAGCTGCACCTGCACCGTGAGCGACTTCGACGAGAGCGAGGGGGGCGGCGGCCCCAAGATCGTGCCCCCGGGGGGCAGCACCAAGCTCAAGGTGCAGTGGCGGGGCAAGGGATCGGGCGGGCCGTTCCGCCAGCAGGCGAGCGTCTTCACCAACGATCCGCGCCGACCGCAGATCGCCTTCGAGGTCGAGGGCACCGTCGTGCCGACGTTCACGGCGGTGCCGGCGGCGATCACGCTGTCGAAACTCGCGACATCCCAAGCCGAGCAGGTCACCGTCAAGGTGTTCACGTTCGGCACCGAGACGCCCCGCGTCGAATCCCTCACTGTCGAGGACGAGAAGACCGCCCAGTTTTACTCCCTTGCCTCGATGCCGCTCGATGCGGCGGAGGTCGCGGCGACGACGGGTGCCACCGGCGGCTTTCAGATCACGGCCGACGTCCGTCCCGGCCTGCCGATCGGTCCGGTGCGGCAGACGATCAAGGCGGTCTTTCGCATGCCCGACGAGGTCACGGCGGAGATCCCGGTGGAGGGCTCCGTGACGGGTGACCTTGCGTTGGCCGGCACCGCCTGGGATTCCTCCCATGAGGCGCTGCGGCTGGGAACGGTTTCCAGCCGCTCAGGCGCCAAAACGAGCCTGTTTCTCACGGTCAAAGGACCGCACCGCGAGCAGGTGCGGCCGGTCGTGCGGCAGGTCGTGCCGGAGAGCCTCGAGGTCGTCGTCGGCGAAGGCAAGCCGGTCGGCAGCGGCGCGGTGATCCGCATCCCGCTGTCGATCACCATTCCCGCGGACAGCCCGCCGGCCAACCACCTGTGTTCGCCGCAGGCGCCCGCCGGCAAGATCGTGCTCGACACCGGACATCCCGACTCACCCGAACTCACCATTCCGGTCTGCGTCGCCATAGGACCGTAGGCACCGCCACCATGACTCGTGTCGGCTTTTTGAGCGTCTCCGTCTTCACGCTGGCCTTCGCGGTCGGCGCCGCCACGGTCCTCGCGGAGACGACCGCCGTCCCCGATCGGGGCGCCGGGGTCGATGCAGCGGTGGTGCAGACCTTCCGCGACCGCAACGGCCCGCTCTTCGAGGGCTGGCAGAAGCCCCGCGCGATCCTGGTCGTCACCGGGGCGCTCGACGGCTACATCGAGCCCTGCGGCTGCACGGGCAAGGAGAACCAGAAGGGCGGACTCAGCCGGCGGCAAAACTTCCTCAAGGCGATCGCCGCGGCGGGCTGGCCGCTCGTGTCGGTCGACCTGGGTGGGCAGGTGAAGCGTTTCGGCCGGCAATCGGAAATCAAGTTCCAGTCGATCGCCGACGGGCTACGGAAGATGGGCTATGCGGCGGTCGGTCTCGGCCCCGGCGACCTGCGGCTCCCCGCGGAAGAACTCGTCGCGGCGGTGGCGCCCGTGGGCGACCAGCCCACGCCGTTCGTCAGCGCCAACGTCGGCCTGCTCGGGCTCGACGCCAACATCACGCCGCGGTTTCGCGTCGTGGAGGCGGGAGGACTGAAGTTCGGGATCGTGTCGGTGCTCGGCGACGCCGAGGCGAAGCAGATCCGTAACGACGCGATCGAGATCATTCCGGCCGCCCGGGCCGTCGAGGCCGCCGCCGCGGAACTGAAGAAGGCCGGGTGCGACCACCAGATCCTGCTGTCGTGGGCCAGTCCCGAGGAAACGAAATCACTGGCGACGGCGCTGCCGCAGTTCGACGTGGTCGTGACCGCCGGTGGCGCCGACGAACCGCCGGCGGAGCTTCCTCGCCTGCCCGGCGGTGCGCGCCTGATCGAACTGGGCCACAAGGGGATGTTCGCGGTGGCGATCGGCTTCTTCGACGATTCCGACGCGCCGCTGCGCTCGCAGCGGGTGCCTCTCGACGCCCGGTTCGGCGAGGCGGAGGACATGATCGCGGTGCTCGCGACCTACCAAGGGCAGCTCGAGTCACTGGGCCTCGGCGGCCTCGGCCTGGCCGCCGCCCGGCATCCCAGCGGCCGGCGGTTCGCCGGCAGTGCCGCCTGCGCCGACTGCCACAAGCATGCCTACGAGGTCTGGAAGGACTCTCCCCACGCCCACGCCCTGACGACGCTCGAGGAGCAGAAACCGCGGCGGGATGGCGATCCGGAATGCCTCTCCTGCCACGTCGTGGGCTGGGCGCCGCAGCGTTTCGAGCCGTTCGAGGGCGGCTTCGCCGGCATGCAGTCGACCCCGCACCTCGCCCACCAGGGCTGCGAAAACTGCCACGGCCCGGCGGCGGCCCACGCCGCCGTCGAGCGGGGGGACGTGCGGGCGAGCACGACTGAGCGAGACCGGCTGCGGAGCGAACTGACCCTCTCGCTCGACACGCCGGAGGGCAAGCAGCGGGCCGTCAACAACTGCCTGGAATGCCACGACCTCGACAACAGCCCGCAGTTCGATTTCGACACCTACTGGCCGCAGATCGAACACCCCACGCCGCCAGAAGAGCGCAAGCCGGCCGGCTGACGGGCGTCAGCCCAGTTGGGCCAGCGCGTCGTCGGGGATGTTGAAGTTCGCCGCGACGCTTTGCACGTCGTCGTGGTCGTCGAGTCGCTCGAGCAACGCGAGCACCTTGCGGGCCGTGTCGACGTCATCGACGTCGACGCTGTTGGTCGGCACGCGAACGATCTCGTTCGATTCGACCGCCACGCCGCCCTTCTCCAAGGCCTCCATGACCGCCGCCATCGTCGACGGCTCGCAGAAGACCTCCCAGCGGTCGCCCGCCGGCTTCACGTCGGTCGCGCCAGCCTCGAGCGACAGCTCCATGATTCGGTCCTCGTCGCACGAGGCCTGCGGCACGCGCACCACCCCGAGCCTCTGGAACAGATAGGCCACGCAGCCGGTGCTGCCGAGCTTGCCGTCGCACATCTCGAAGATCTTGCGGATCTCGGGCGCCGTGCGGTTCTTGTTGTCGGTGAGGATCTCGCACATCACCGCCACGCCGCCGGCCGCATACCCCTCGTAGATCGATTCCTCGAGGTTACCCCCCTTGAGCTCGCCGGTGCCGGTACGGATGGCCCGCTGGATGTTGTCCTTCGGCATGCTCACCGCCTTGGCGGCGTCGATCGCATACCGGAGCCTGAGATTCGCGTCGGGGTCGGGGCCGCCGTGCTTGGCGGCCACGATGATCGCCTTGGCGAGCTTGCTCCACAGCTTGCCGCGCTTGGCGTCGATGACCGATTTCTTGCGGGCGATGTTCGCCCAATGGGAATGCCCTGCCATGGCTTCTCGGTGCCGCGGGGTCGCGGCGCTGTCCTGGGAATGGTCGGATGACGCTTACCGCGGCTTGCGCTTGGCGAGTTGGGCGGAATGGCTCTTGCCAGCGGCCGGCTTCGCGGGAATCTTCGCTTTTGGCTTGACCACGGGCGGCGCGGGCTTCTTCCCGCTTGCCGGCTTGGCGCCGGCAGCGGCGGGCTTCTTCGCCGGCTTGGCCGGATCGGGCTTGCTCGCCGCGGCAGCCTTCGCCTCGACCGTCGGCGGCGGCGGCACCTGCGGCTTGATGGTGATCGGCTTGCCCACGTTCGGCTTCACGACGAACGGCTTGGGCCCGGGCTTGCCCCCCGGCTTTGAACCGCCGTCGCCCGCGCGCTTGGGGCCGGCGCCGGGCGGGGGCAGGGGCGTCTTGCCGGCAGGACGCGCGGCGGCCTGCGGCCCGGCCGGTCGATGCACGTCTGCCGCCGACTGTGCTGCCTCGGCGGCACGCCGACCGTCCTTGCCGGCCGGTGGGGGCGGAGGCGTGGGCGTCGGAAGGGGCTCGCCACGCTTCGGGAACCGTTCCTTCGCCGCGGCCGGATTCACCACCTGCACGATCTTCTTCACCGCCGCGCCATGCAGGTTGCCGACGACGTCGGCGCCGAACTGGTGCAGCAGGGAGTTGAACTCGAGCAAGGCCTTCTTGGCGAAGAGCCGCTCGAGTCCGGCGACCTTGCCCGCGTCGTACTCCTCCCGGGAGATCACCCCGGTCAGGTAGAGGCCCGCGATCGCACCGAGGTCGAGCGGCACGAAATGGCCGCCGAGCGCCGTCGCGGCCACATGGTTCACGACGAACGGCGGAATGCCGTGGATCTGCTCGAGCGTCTTGATCCCGTGCGCGATCGAGTGCTTTTTGGCATGGTCGAGGGAGAAGCTGTAGGTCGACTCGAAGACGCCCTGCAGCACCCGCCGCAGTGCCAACGCCGCACGCGCCGGATCGGGCAGGCCCTGCAGGCTCTCGGCGAGTTCGGCGACCGTGGTCACGCGGATCTCGTTCAAGTCGAAATAGCCCTCGAGCAGCCGGGCGAAGGCCTTCTCGGCCGCATCGTGGTGGGCGTTCTCCAGGCAGCAGGCGAACAGCACCTGGTCGAGCATCGGCCGACCGGTGTTGGCGACCACGGGGCGATAGTGGGCCTTGAGCGCCTTGTGGAGCTTGGCGACGAGTTGCTTCCGACCGGACTGGGGCTGTTTCGCTGCGGTCATGCGCGTTCCTCGGGCTTTCCTCTGCCTGCCGCCGTCTCCGCGTCATCCGCGGCGGCGGCCGTCTCCGCCGCCGGCTCGGCCGGGGGCAACACTTCGCCCAGCACGCGGGCGATCTCGATCGAACGTTTTACGCCGGGATCCAGCGCGAACTTGAGCCGGGGCGTATAGCGGGTCTCGATGCGGTCGGCGATCTGCGCCTGCAGGAAGCCGGCGGAGCTGGCCAGGCCGCGCAGGGCGAGTTGTTCCTGGGCGGGGCTGCCCATCACGGAGACGTGCACGGTGGCCGCCCGCATGTCGGGATCCATCTCCACGCCCGTCACGGTGACGCCTTTGACCCGCGGATCGCGCACCTGCGTCAGAATGGCCATGCTGACCACCTCCCGCACCGCCTCGGCCGCCTTGAGAAGTCGTCGCGTGCTCACGAGAGCGTCCGTGCGACTTCCTCGACGCGGTAGCACTCGAGGATGTCGCCCTCCTTGATGTCATTGAAGCCCGCCAGCTTGATGCCGCACTCCAGGCCGTCGCGGACCTCGCGGGCATCGTCCTTCTCGCGCTTGAGCGACTCGATCCCGTACTCGCCGACGATGCGGCTGTCGCGGATGATCCGCAGCTTGGCGTTCCGGGCGATGATTCCCGAGATGACGCGGCAGCCGGCGATCACGCCGATCCGGCTGATCGAGAACGTCCTCTGCACCACGGCACGGCCGAGCGTCACCTCCTGCTTCTCCGGCGCGAGCATGCCCTCGAGCGCCTTCCGCAGGTCGTCGGTCACCTGGTAGATGATGTCGTACCGGCGCACCTGCACGCCCAGGCTCTCCGCCAGCGAACGGGCCCGCTCGTCGGGCACGACGTTGAAGCCGATGATGACCGCGTCCGAGGCGTCGGCGAGCTGCACGTCCGCCTCGGTGACGCCGCCCACGGTGGCCTGCAGCACACGGATCTTCACCTCGGGATGCTCGAGCTTCTGCAGCTCCTTGAGGATCGCCTCGATGGAACCGCGGACGTCCGCCCGCAGGATGAGGTTGAGCGTCGGCGCTTTCTGCGCGCCGAGCCGGTCGAGCAGGTTCTCGAAGGTGACGTGCACCGGGGCGCTGACGAGCGTACTGTGGCGGCTGATCTCACTCCGCTTGACCGCCACCTCGCGGGCCAAGGCGATCGAGTCGACCACCTGGAACCGGTCGCCCGGACCGGGCGCCACGTCGAGGCCGCTCACGAAGACCGGGACCGACGGACCGACCTCGGTCACCTTCCGTCGCTGCAGCGTGTCGTGCATCGCCTTGACGTTCCCGCTGGCCTCGCCGCAGACGATCGCGTCGCCGACCCGCAGCGTGCCTTTCTGCACGAGCAGGCAGGCGACGACGCCGCGTCCCTCGTGGATCGACGCGTCGAGGCAGACGCCGACCGCCGACCGCGTCGGGTTGGCCCGCAGATCATGCAGCTCGGCGATCGTCAGGAGTGTGTCGAGCAGGTCGTCGACCCCGGCACCGGTGACGGCGCTCGTCTTGACCACCTCGGTCTCGCCGCCCCATTCCGTCGGCAACAGCTCGTTGGCCGCCAGCTGCTGGTAGATCCGCTGCACATCGGCCCCCGGCAGGTCGATCTTGTTGATACAGACGACGATCGGCACGTTCGCCGCCCTGGCGTGGCTGATGGCCTCCTCGGTCTGCGGCATGACACCGTCGTCGGCGGCCACGACGACGACGGCGCAGTCGGTCACGTTGGCACCGCGGGCCCGCATCTGCGTGAAGGCCTCGTGGCCCGGCGTGTCGACGAACGTGATCGGCTGATCGTTGCGCCGCACCGTGTAGGCCCGCATGTGCTGCGTGATGCCGCCGCTCTCGCGCGAGGCCACGTTGATGCCCAGGATGCGGTCCAGGAGCGACGTCTTGCCATGGTCCACGTGGCCGAGGAACGTGACCACCGGCGCCCGGGAGGTCCGCAGTGTGGGATCCTCGTCGACGGCGTCGAAGCCGGCCAGGAGCTCTTTTTCAAGGTCTTCCGCCGTCTTGATGTCGAGTTCCACGCCAAACTCGGCCGCCAACAGTTCGACCGTGTCGCGGTCGAGCATCGAAGCCATGCTCGGCATCGTGCCGGTCCCGAGCGTGAGAAGCTTCTTGAGCACCTCGCTGGCCGGCAGGCCGATCGCCTCCGAGAAGGCGCGGACGTTGCAGGGCACCTGGATCGACGCATTGGTCTTTCGCGGCGCCGCGGTCGAGACCGCAGCTCCGCGGCGGGGGCGACCACCGCGGCGGCGGCGACCGAAGCCGTCTTCGTCATCCCCGCGGGAATCGGAAACCCGCTTACGGCTGAGCTGCCGCAACTCACGACCGCCGAGCACGTCTTCGGCCTTGCCGGTCCCGTGCGGCTTGGCTCCGGCCCGGCGGGGACGGCCGGACAGGTCCGGGGGAGGCACGGGTGCGCCGGTGCCGCCGCCGGCCATGCCGCCACGGAGCAATCCGCCGCCGGGCCGCGGTCGCGGCGTTTCGGCCTGCCGCTGTTCGTGCTTCCGCATGTGCTCGGCGAGCGGCTTCGCGCCGCCGGCCTTGGCGCTGCGGATGGCGTCGAGCGGCAGTTTCACGTCCGGTTTCTGAGCCGCCGGCTCCTGCGACGTTGGCCGCGGCGTGAGCGGACGGGCCGCCGCCGGCAGCGGGGGCAGCTTGAACGCCGGCCGGGGCACGGGCTTCGCACCGTCACCGCCCGGCCGCAAGCCGGCGGGCCGCGGCCGCGGCTCGGCCGGCTTGGCGGGTGGAATCTCGGCCGGCTTCCCGCGGGAGGCCACGCCGGCGGGCGCGATGTAATCCTCGCGCTTGAGGGTACCTGAGACCGGCCGCGGCGCGACCGGCGCCGCCGGCTTGCCGGCGGCAGGCTGAGGCGCCGCCGGCTGGGCGACCGGCCGCGACTTGCCGGCGATGAACTCCTTGAGCTTCGCGACTTCCTCGTCAGAGAGGCTTGCGAGCGCCGACCCCTTGTCTTGGATGCCGGCGCGGGTGCACAGATCGACCAGCTCTTTGCTGTCGATCTTCAGTTCTTTCGAGAGTGTGTAGATGCGAACCGCCACGCAACAGCCTCCGCGCCGGGACGCCCCGGCCACCCGCCTTCCGATCCAATGCCGACACCAACCCGCTCGCCCGGCCACACCCAGTGCCTTCGGATCGCACCTCCGGGCGGGGGTGCGGCCGAGTCCCTCGGCCGATCACGACTCCGCCGGGGGCGCCGCCTCCGCTGCGCCGTCCGCCGCCACCATCCGGGAGGCCTGCTCGGCCGCGAGCGCCGCCTCGACCGCGTCGGCTTCCGCCGTGGCCTTGGCGATCCGCTCCTGCTCGCGCTGCTTCCGGCGTTCGTCGGCCGCGGCGACTTCCGCCATCGAGGCCCTCCGTTCGGCTTCGGCCACGATCGCGTCGACCGCCTCCGCCGACAGGCCGCCCATCTCCATCAGATCGTCGGGCTCGATCACCGACAGGTCGTCATACGACAGGAAGCCCTCGCCCACGAGCCGCTCCGCGACCGACTCGTCGAGCCCCTCGATCGACGCGAAGCCCATGACGGCCCGCTCGATCTGCTGGTCGAGTTCCTCGCGGGTCATGATCTCGATATCCCAGCCGCAGAGCTTGCTCGCGAGCCGCACGTTTTGGCCCCGACGGCCGATCGCCAGCGAGAGTTGATCCTCCCGCACCAGCACGATCCCGCGGCCGAGCATCTGGCACAGGATGACCTCGTCCACTTCGGCGGGCTGGAGGGCGTTCGGCACGAGCACCTGCAGGTCCTCGCTCCAGCGGACGATGTCGATCCGCTCGCCGCCCAGTTCCTCGACGATGTTCTTGATGCGGTTGCCGCGGACGCCGACGCACGCACCGACGCAGTCGATGCGATTATCCGAACTGATCACGGCCACCTTGCTGCGGTAGCCGGGCTCGCGGGCGATCGCCCGGATCTCGATCACGCCGTCGGCGATCTCGGGAATCTCCTGCTCGAAGAGCCGCTGGACCAACTGCGGCCGGATCCGTGAAAGGATGATCTTGACGCGACTGCCGACCTTCCGCACCTCGAAGATCGTCGCGCGGATCCGCTCGTTGACGTGGTAGCTCTCGCCGGGAATCTGCTCGCTGCGGGGCAGGATCGCCTCGGTCGCCCCGAGCGTGACGGTCGCCGTCGCGCCCTCGATCCGGGTCACCATCCCCGAGACCATCTGGCCGACCTGCTCCTCGAACTCGTCGTGGATCGCGTCCCGCTCCGCCTCCCGGATCTTCTGGATGATCACCTGCTTGGCCGTCTGGGCCCCGATGCGGCCCGACAGCTCCGCCGTGTCGATCCCGACCCCGTCATGCGTGCCAGACAGCCGGCCGTTGTCCCGGTCGATCGCGATCGTGATCTGAGCCGTCTCGCCGTACTGCCGGGAGAGGGCCGTCACGAGCGCCGCCTCGATCGCCTGGAAGACGACTTCCTTGTCGATGTTCTTGTCGCGATGGATGGCGTCGACGATACGGAGGATTTCTTCGGGCTTCATGGGTGTCTCGGTCGATCGCTCGGGCACTCGGCCAGTTCGGGCACGCGGTCGCCGCCGGGGCGGATGCGCAGCCCGACTGGGGAAACCGGTTACGCACCGTCATGTCCAGAGATGGCAAGCCGCCGGCAGGCAGCTGCAACACTGCCGGCAAAGCCGACGCCATGGAACATGGGCGCCGAAACACCCGTCGGTGTTCGGAAAGAAATCCGCGATACCAGCAGCCTCGAAGACGTGACGCAACCCGTGAAGGCTACGGCAC
>JBJOKF010000090.1:0-4371 GCA_046046235.1 Planctomycetota bacterium
AAAAGCACACTGCATCTCTCGGAGCCAGGGCATGTTCGAAAGCAAGTCGGGAATCTTCTTCATCGCCGGGATCGGCTTCTTCCTCCTCGCCTTCCTGGGCAACGGGGTGGTGCCGATGGTGATGTACAAGGATCGCCCCGAGCAGACGGCCGAGCAGGTGGTCAACACCCGCACCATGATGCAGTTTCGTGATTTGGCATCCCGCTACCCGGAGCAGTTCACGGCGGCCTTCGGCGACCCGACCCCCGAGCAGTGCGCCGAGGCCTTGCGGCTGGGGAGGCAGATCTACATCGGCGAGGGCTGCTGGCACTGCCACAGCCAGTTCGTGCGACCGGTGTCGAACGAGTCGCGCCGGTTCGGCCCCGTCTCCAAGACGACCGAATACGACAACGAGCTGCAGCGGCCGGTGCTCTTCGGCACCCGGCGGGTGGGCCCCGACTTGAGTCGCGAGGGCGGCCGCCGCGGCAACGATTGGCATGCCGTCCACTTCCACCGTCCGCAGACGGTGTCGACGGGATCGCCGATGCCGGCCTATCCCTGGTTCTTCGACGGCGCCCCGGACAAGCCCAACCGCCGGGGGCTCGCGATCATGACCTACGTGCAGTGGCTCGGGTCGTGGCTCGACTCGTATCCCTACTACGAGGAACTGGCGGAGGTGCAGCAATGACTCCGCAGCTGACCTCTGCGCAGTCTCCCGCGGTGGCCGCCCGCGGCGGCATGAGCCGCCGGCAGGCCTGGGTCACCGCCGCGATGGCGGTGCTCATCCTCATCCCCAGCATGTACGGCTTCGTGGGGAAGTTCGTGGAGTTCGTCCACATCTACCGCGGCGCGTCGGGGGGCGAGTTCGCCGTGGCCCCGATCATGAACTACCTGCTGGCGAGCGCCGGCTTCTTCTGCATGCTGCTCTGGGCCGCCTGGAACGGCATGTTCCGCGACGTCGAGCGGCCGAAGATCGACTTCCTCGAGAACGAGCGGCGGCTCGACCGCCGCGGATCCTGATCGCGTCACCCGCCGACATCCACTCCCCCGCCCGCCCGGAGATCCCGCCATGCCCGACTCGACCACCTCCGGCGCCCCGGAGGCCGAGCACCGCTATCACGACTACACCGGCAACGCGATCCCCTGGTACGTGCGGCTGATCTGGATCGGCTTCTGGATCTTCGCGGTCACCTACACGATCCGCTACCTGCTGCCCGCGATGCAGGTGGAGCTGATCCAGCGGCCGTGAACGTCGTCGCCGAGGCAGCGGGCGGCGGCCCCACCGCGCAGGAGCAGCCGGGCTGCGCCTACTGCGGCCTGCCGATCACGGCGGCGGCCGGCGACGCAGCGCCGCGGTACTGCTGCTTCGGCTGCCGCTTCGCGGCCGACGTCGCCGGCTCGGGCGGCGAGGACGGCCAGCTGCGGTGGCTGATGACGCGGCTGGGCCTGGCGGTCTTCTTCACGATGAACGTCATGGTCTTCACGCTCGCGCTCTGGTCGCAGCAGGAGACGGCGCCCGGCGGGCCGGTCGATCCGGCGGCGGCCGCCTTCCACGGCCTGGCCCGCCACGCCTGCCTGCTCTTCACGGCGCCGGTGCTCCTTCTGCTCGGCGGCCCGCTGCTGGAAGATGCCTGGGACGAGCTGCGGCGGGGCCGCGCGTCGCTCAACATGCTCCTGGTCGTCGGCGTGGCGGCGGCGTTTCTGCAGTCGGCGTGGGCCACTTGGAGCGGCTCGGGCCACGTCTACTTCGAGGTGGCCTGCATGGTGCTCGTGGCGGTCACGCTCGGCCGCTGGCTCGAGGCCACGGGCAAGCTGCGGACCACCGCGGCGCTTCGCGACCTGCGGAAGCTCCTGCCCGATCGCGTCCGCCGGCTCGCCGCCGCGGACGATCGGGCGAGCGAGCGGGAGATCGACCGGGCGGAGGTCGTGGCGGGCGATCTGCTGCGGATCCTGCCGGGCGAGCACTTGCCCGCAGACGGCACGATCGTCTCGGGCGAGGCCGCGATCGACGAGCGGACGGTCACCGGCGAGAGCGTGCCGGCAGTGAAGCGGGCCGGCGACGCTGTCTATGGCGGCACCTGCGACTTGGACGGCGAGTTGGTCGTGCGGGTCAAGGCCGCGGCCGGCGCGGGCACGCTCGAGCGGTTGATCGACGCGGTGACGCGTGCGGCCAACGGCGGCCGGCAGCAGCGGCTGGCGGAAGTCGTCTCGAACTGGTTCCTGCCAGTCGTGCTGCTCGTGGCGGCCGGCGCCTGCGCGGCGCACTGGCGGACATCGGGGCCGGTCGCCGGAGTGCTGGCCGGCTTGGCCGTCGTGGTCGTCTCCTGTCCCTGCGCACTCGGTCTCGCGACGCCGCTGGCGGTCTGGGCCGCCTTCGGCTCGGCGACCCGCCGGCACGTGCTCATTCGCGACGGCGACGCCTTCGCCCGGCTGGCCCGCGCCGATCTCTTCTGCTTCGACAAGACCGGCACGCTGACCGCGGGCTGCCGGGTGACGGAGACGATCGCGCCGCCGGGCGGCGCGTCGGACGACGCACCGGACAACGAACCGGAAGACTGGCTGCCCGTCGCGGCGGCGCTCGCGCAGGGCTCGACCCACGTCTTCTCGGTCGCAATCTCGGCGCACGCGGCGGCCGCGCAGATTCAGCCAGTGCCGATCGCGGGCCTGCGGGCGGTGGCGGGCTCTGGCGTCGAGGGCGTGCTGGCCGACGGCAGGGTCGCCAGGCTCGGGAGCGGCCGCTGGATCGCCCGACACGTCGCCACGGGTTGGCCGGAGCATGACCCTGATCCGCCACAGTGCTTCGTGGCCGCGGATAGCCGGCTGCTCGGAGGGATCCGGTTCGCGGAATCGATCCGCGCGGGTGCGCAGGCGGCGGTTGAGTCGCTCGAGTCCGCGGGCGGCCGGCCGCTCATGCTCTCGGGCGACCGGGCCGACCGGGCGGCGGCGGTCGCCGAGGCACTGGGCATCGCCTGGCAGGCACCGCTCTTCCCCGAGGAAAAGCTCGCTGCGATCGAGGCGGGCAAGCGCGAGGGTCGCACGGTCGTGATGGTCGGCGACGGCGTGAACGACGCGCCGGCCCTGGCCGCGGCCGACGTCGGCGTGGCACTCGGCTGCGGCGCCGACGTCTCGCGGTGGACGGCCGACATCTGCCTGCTGCGGGACGACCTGGCGGCGCTGCCGTGGCTCACGGACCTCGCGCGGCGGATGAACCGCACCGTCCGCTGGAACCTGCTCTGGGCCTTCGGCTACAACGCCGCCTGCATCCCGCTGGCCGCGATGGGACTCGTGCATCCGGCGCTGGCCGCCGCCGCGATGGTGGCCAGCAGCCTGTTCGTCATCACCAACTCGCTGAGGCTCGGCGGCGTGGAGGGAGCTGCATGATCGAGTGGCCGCTGCTCGTCGTCTCTGGGATCCTCGGCTCGGCGCACTGCCTGGGCATGTGCGGCCCGTTCGCGCTGGCGATCGGGAGCAACGCCGCCGGCTGGCGGTCGAATCTCCTCCGGCAGACGAGCTATTCCGCCGGCCGCATCTTCACCTATGCCGTGCTCGGCGCGGTCGCGGGCTACTGCGGGCTCAGGCTCTCGAACTCTCTCGTCGGCTGGACGAACGTGCCGGCCGTGCTCGCGATCCTCGCGGGTCTCCTGCTCGTGGTGCAGGGCCTGCTTGCCGCCGGCGTGATTCCCAACCGCGGCGTCGCCGCGGCGGCCGGAGGTTGTGCCGCTGCGGTGGGCATGCGGTCGCTGCTGCATGCGCGGGGCGTGGGGGATGTGTTTCTCGCCGGCCTCTTCACGGGGCTCCTGCCCTGCGGGCTGCTGTACGGAATGCTGGCGCTCGCCGCCAGCACGCACGAGGTCGGCCGCGGACTCGGCACGATGGTCGCCTTCGGGCTCGGCACCGTGCCGGCGATGGTGGCCACGGGGCTCGGCGGTTCGCTCGTCGGCGTGGCCGCCCGCCGTCACCTGCATGCGATCGCAGCGTGGTGTCTCGTGCTCACTGGCGTCGTCTCGATGGCCCGCGGCGCCGGGTTTTTGTCGTTCGGCGGCGCCGAGCCGGCCGGCTGCCCGTACTGCGCGGCCGCCAAGTGACCCGGTGAGCGTCAGGCCGGCCCGCGGATCGTGAGCACCGCCGCGGCCACCGCGATGCCGATCACGTTGAGCAGCACGATCAAGAGGCCCACGCCGTAGATCGTCTGCAGCCCCTCGTCGACCCGCCCCTTGCGGCTGCCCAGGCTCGCGGCGACGACGTTGCAGACCCACGACCAGTGCAGCATCACATGCACGAGGATGCCGACGGCGAGCGTCGCCAGCACTCCGAACTGGATGCCGCTCCAGGCGTCGTAGTCGAGCCCCCAGAGCGTCCAGCCCTTTGCGGCAGGGCCGGGGGGAAAGATGA
>JBJOKF010000117.1:0-4061 GCA_046046235.1 Planctomycetota bacterium
ACGCCATTTTTCCCGCTACGTCACCAAGGTCCGAACCCGGAAACGGTGGGGCCAAAGGTGGGGCCAGCACGAAAAACATGCGTTTGGAGGGTAAGCGAATGGCTAGCGGCCACACTGGAAATGTGGTGCCCCGAAAGGGGTTGTGGGTTCGAGTCCCATGCCCTCCGCTTTTTTCTTAAAAGATCGCAGGGCCGGCTGACGAGCAACTCGTCAGCGATCCTCGTTCGGATCGTTCTCCGGCGGGGCGTCGACCCGCGGCGCCCCCACGGCCGGGCCGCGGACGCCGACCGCCTGCACCACCGGCGGGTTCACCCGCGGCGGATTGACGGCTGGGGCATCAACCCACGGAGCGGCCACGACCGGGGCATTCACCCGCGGACCCACGCCGTCCCGCGCCGCGCCCTTGTCGGCAGGCCCAGCCTCGGCAGGCCCCGCTCCCTTGCCCGCCCCGGCGGCCTTGCCGTCGCCGTCCGGCACGCCCTGCTTCACCCGCACGAGCAGCATCTGCTCCGTCTTGCCGCCCGACTTGTGCACGAGGATCGTGCACTGTTCCTTCGTGAGATTGCTGATGCCCGCCTCGTAGACAGGCTCCTTCTTCGCGCCGATCGTCCAGGCCGCCCGCTGCGTCTTCTTGTCCACCTTGCCCGTCACGTGCGCCGACTCATCCGAGACGGCGTTGTAGTAGGTGCCGCGCAGGATTCCCTCCTTGTCGATCGCCAGCGACAGGAAGTTGCTCGGATCGGTCTCCTCCGTCCGAGCCATCGCGAAGACACCGAGCGACCGCCACTGGTCGTCGTCGGCGATCTTCGCGTCGGCCCCGCCCTGCCCCGCGATCGTCGCCGCCTGCGCCGCATACTCCTCCGCCGTGCCGACCCTGGTGCCCTGCACATAGACACCGTCGTTCTGGTAGACGACCGTCGTGCCGTAGTCGTAGGGAATCGTCGCGACTCCGCCCCCGGCATATCCGCCACCACCGCCACCTCCCCCGCCGCCATATGCGCCGTAGCCGCCCCAGGCGAAGAGGTCGGTCCAGAGCATGCCGGCCATCATGCCGCCGGCGAACCACCAGCCACCCGGCCACCAGCAGCCGAAGTGATCGCCGTACCAGCCGGCATTGCGATACCAGTCTGTGTTGCGGAAGTTGTTGCGGATCGTCGCGCCGCGGTCGGCGAGCGTGTTCATCGAATAGGGTCGAATCGCCCGATTGCCCAGACCTGCGGCACGGGCGAGATTGGCATCGCGACCGAGCCGCTCGGCACCGTCAACTCGGGCAGCAGTGCCGGCCCGCATGCCGCCGTCGAGCCGGGCGCCGCCATCCAGCCGGGCACCGCCATCGAGTGCACGGCCGCCCTCGATCACGCGACCGCCGTCGATCGCCCGACCACCGTCAAAATCCCGAAAGCCACGGCCATCGTCGAGGCCGCGGCCGCCGTCGAAATCACGGGCCCCTTCGAAGCCTCGGCCACCATCGAAGTCTCGGCCGCCGTCGAATCCGCGACCACCATCGAACCCACCCTCGCGAAATCCGCCCCCGTCCATCCGGCCGGCGCCGCCGTCAAACCGGGCTCCGCCGCCCCCCATGCCCATGCCGCCTCCGCCATACCGCATGCCACCGCCTCCGCCGCTAAAGCCGCCCATGTGACCGCCGCCTCCGCCATGGCCGCCGCCACCACCCCCGTGGGCGAAGAGCGTCGCGGGAGCGACGGCCTGGGCGATTACCGCCAGCAGGGCGAGCGTCATGGGAAGCGAACCGGTACCGCGTCGGGAAAACAGGCTCATGCGACGACTCCTGGAAGATGGGACGGTGAAGATCTGATGTGATCGAAGCGAAGGGGCGAAAGCCGGACAACAGGCCACGGCGAAGCGGCACGCCAACAAAAAATCACTTGACCCGCCGGAGGTGGATCGGATCGGCGTCGGGCAGCGGCCGGCCGTCGAGCGTCCGCTCGATCGAGTGCCAGAGCACGAGATCCGGACCGAGCGGCGTGAGCACCTGCACCCACTCCGCCCGATCGCCCACGCCCGGGTCGCCAGGGGCGGCGACGTGGCTGCGATTGAAGGACGTGCCGTCGGTGACGAACTCCCCCTCCGCGTGCGAGCCGGTCGAGTCGAGCGTCCACGACCGCACCCGGCCGGTCCGCCGGTCGGCCTGGATGACGTCGATCGCCTCGACCGTCGAGCCATCCTTCTTCACCGTCTTGATCCGGCCCATGATCGCGTGCCCGCCGAGCACCTTCTCGTAGGTCGCCTCCACCGATGCACCGCTCTTCGGGTCGCTCGACTGCCAGCGGCCGAGCATCCAGCCGAGATCGGCGAGCGCCGCCCGGGCCGAGGGCACGACCTGCGATTCCGCGATCCGCCAGCGGCCGCCCTCGAGCACCCGCAGGCTGTCGAACCGCGACACGAGCGGCTCCTCGCCGGGCTGCCGCGTGAAGGAGAGCGTACCCTGCACGCGGGCCACGCCCTCGCCGAGCGGCTGCACATCCGTGACCTCGGCGGCCAGCGTCGCCTGCGGGTAGAGGCTCCGCACCCGCATGATCGACGCCAGGATCGCCTCGCGGCCCTTGAGCGATTCGCCCGCCTCGTCAAGCTCGGCGCCGAGTGTCCATTGATCGCCAAGCGCCTTCGCGTCGCCCGCATTGAAGGCCTTGGCATACGACACGGCCGCCTCGCGGACGGCGGCGATGATGCCGGCGGCCGAAGGGCCCGCCGCCGTCACGGCCGGGGCCGCGGGAGCCGCTGTCGGCGCGGCGCGGGCGTCGTCGAAAAGCGACAGCGACCCGGCAGCGAGCGCGACGAGCGGGATGAGCGTGGTCCGGAGGCGGCACCGCGGCCCGCGGGCGGACGGCGCAGAAACAGCGGAGAACAGTCGCATAGGGCTAGGCTTCCTTGAAGGCCGACAAAGCCGGAAAGCGTGGAGTCGTCCACGTGTGGCCCGGGCAAGTCGGGGAGTTCTCAAAATGTAGCGGTCCGCGCGGATCCGCCGCCAGCAACCGGCAGCCGGAGAGTCGCGAGGGCCGCCGAATCGCGTGCCCGATTCCCCGCCAGAGCCCGGAGACGTTACCGTAAGGGGCTCTCCGGAACCCCCGCCATGGCCGTCCTGCTCGACATCAAGAACGCCTCCAAACGCTACGGTGATCAGGTGCTGCTCGACGACGCGAGCGTCACGATCACCGACGGCGGCAAGATCGGCTTCATCGGCCGCAACGGTGCCGGCAAGAGCACCCTGCTCCGCGTCATCCTCGGCGAGGAGGAGCTCGACTCGGGCGAGGTGGTCCGGCATCCCCGGCTCCGGCTGGGCTACCTGCGGCAGCACGATCCCTTCGAGCCCGGCGAGACGGCGATCGCCTTCCTGATGCGCGACAGCGGCCAGCCCGATTGGAAGTGTGGTGAGGTGGCGGGCCGGTTCGAGCTCAAGGGCGCGCTTCTGACCGGGCCGGTGAAGGAGCTCTCCGGCGGCTGGCAGACGCGGGTCAAGCTCGCGGCGTTGCTCCTCCACGAGCCGAATCTGCTGCTGCTCGACGAACCGACCAACTTCCTCGACTTGCGCACGCAGATCCTGCTCGAGCACTTTCTGCGCGACTACCGGGAATCGTGCCTCATCGTCTCCCACGACCGGGCCTTCCTGGGCGCGACCTGCGACCGCACGCTCGATCTTTCGGGCGGGGCTTTGAGCATCTTCCCCGGCAAGGTCGACGCCTTCCTCGCCCACCAAGCCGAGCAGCGGGAGCATGTGGCCCGTACCAATGCCGCCGTCCTCGCCAAGCGGCGGCAGCTCGAGGATTTCATCGCCCGCAACAAGGCCCGCGCCTCGACCGCCTCCCGCGCCAAGTCGAAGAGCAAGCAGCTCGAGCGGCTCGAGGTCGAGGAGATCGCGGCCGACGCGCCGACGGCGGCGATCCGCTGCCTTGAGGTATCGCCGCGGCAGGGGCCGGCCGTGCGGTGCCGCAACCTCGTCATCGGCTATGCCGACCGGACGGTGGCCGATGGGATCGACGTCGAGATCGTGCACGGCTCGCGGGCCGCGATCGTCGGCGACAACGGCCAAGGCAAGACCACGT
>JBJOKF010000163.1:0-8667 GCA_046046235.1 Planctomycetota bacterium
CGGGGGCTCTTCGGCGACGCCGCCCGCTCCTCGGCCGATCGCGGCGTCTCGGTCGTCTCGCTCGTGTGGAACTATCTCTGGCGCAACTGGCTTCTGGGCAACCTCGTGCGGGTCGCGCCGCGCGGCGTGATCAACGTCCTGCACCGCCTCCGGGGCGTGCGGATCGGGTCGGATTGCTTCATCGACCCGGCGGCCATCCTGGAGACCGCCTATCCTGAGAACATCAGCCTCGGGGACGACGTCCGTGTCACGGCCGGGGCGATCGTCATGACCCACATCAAGCCGCCGCACTATCTCCGCGACCGCGGCCACGTGCCGGTGGTGATCGCGAAGGTCGTGCTCGAGGATCACTGCTTCATCGGCGTCAACGCCGTCGTGATGCCGGGCGTGACCGTGGGCCGCGCGGCGGTGGTGGCCAGCGGCGCGGTGGTGGTCGCCGACGTGCCGCCGCTGACGATGGTCGCCGGCAATCCCGCCAAGGTCGTGAAACGGTTCGTCGAATGACCCCGCCGTCCGTCCCGTCATGAACGACTCCGCGCCGCTCAACGCCTTCTGTGTCGATCTCGAGGAGTGGTTCCACTCCTTCGGCATCCGCAGCCCCTACGAGGATCCGCGGACCTGGGACGACGCGCCGTCGTGCGTCGTCGCTGACACCGAAAACCTGATGCGATTGCTCGACGCCGCGGGTGCCCGCGGCACCTTCCTCACCGTCGGCTGGGTGGCGCGGAAGCATCCCGACCTGATCCGCCGGCTGGCCCGCGAGGGCCACGAGGTCGGCTGCCACAGCTACTGGCATCGGCTGGTCTTCACGCTCTCGCCGGAGGAGTTCGAGCGGGATCTCGTCGACTGCCTCGACGTGCTCCGCGAGACGAGCGGCCAGCCGGTGGACGTCTACCGGGCGCCCGGGTTTTCGGTGACCGCCGACGCGCTCTGGTGCTATTCCATCCTGCGGAGGCACGGCATCACCACCGACGTCTCGGTGGTGCCCGCCCGTCGCGATCATGGCGGCATCGCCGGCTTCCCCCGCGACCCGTTCGTGCTGGAGACGTCCGCCGGCGACGTCACCTGCTTTCCGATGTCGGTGATGACGGTGCTCGGCCGCCGGATCCCGTTCTCGGGAGGCGGCTACCTGCGGCTCTTTCCGCTGGCGCTCGTGCGGGCGGGCTTCCGCGAGAATCACGCGGCCGGCCGGCCGGGCATGTCCTACATCCATCCGCGGGAGATCAATCCGCTGCAGCCCCGCCTGCCGCGGCCGCCGGTCTGGAACCTGGCGGCGTCGGCCAAGTATCTCAAGTATTACGTCAACATGCGGTCGACCCGCCCGAAGCTCGCCGCGCTCCTGCGGACCTACCGCTTCGGGACGGTCCGCGAGGTGCTCGCGCGGCATCCGGCCACGCGGCGGCTCTCGCTCGCGGAGGCGGCCGGTGCGGCCGCGGGAGCCGAGGCATGAACGACGAGCGGCCCTTCTACCCGGCGGCCTACGTGAGCGAGCTGCCATTGGCCAACAAACTCGGCCGCGTGGCCTGGGGCGTGGTCTATTGCCTGCTCTTCCGGTTTTCGCCGCGGCCGCTCTTCGGCTGGCGGCGGCTGCTTCTGCGGCTCTTCGGCGCGCGGGTGGCCGCGACGGCGAAGGTCTATCCGTCGGCGCGGATCTGGGCGCCCTGGAATCTCACGCTGCATGCGGGCGCCTGCATCGGTCCCCAGGTCGACTGTTATTCCGTGGCGCCGATCGTGCTCGGCGCCGACGCGACGGTGAGCGTGCGGACCTTCCTCTGCACCGCCGGCCACGACATCCACGATCCCGCGCGGCCGCTCGTCACGGCGCCGATCCATCTCAGCCGCGGCGCCTACGTCTTCGCCGAGGCGTTCATCGGCATGGGTGTGACCGTGGGCGAGGGGGCGGTGGTCGCCGCCCGGGCGGTCGTCGTCCGCGACGTGGCCGCAGGCGACGTGGTGGCGGGCAACCCGGCCCGCACGGTCTCCAAACGCCGCCTGGATCCCGCCGAATGAGCGACTTCCATCCCGATCGCGGCCTCTCGGTCTGGCAGCTGATCGCCAGCGATTACCGTCGCATCCGGCCGCGGTGGTCGTGGGGCGGGTTCTTCCGGGCGTACCTGTTCGACGAGACCTTCGCGGTGGTGGTCTGGTATCGGCTCGCGCGGGCGGCGTCGCGGTCGCGCTTCGGCCGGCTCTGGCTCGTGCCCTGCTATCTCATGCTCCGGCGGCAGAATCGCCGCTCGGGCGTGGCGCTCTCGCGGCATGTTCGCATCGGCCCCGGCTTCCGCATCGAGCACGCCGGCAAGACCTACATCAACGCCGCGGCCGTGTTCGGCCGGGATTGCACGCTCATGCACAACGTCACCGTCGGCGTGTCGCACAGCCGGCGGGGCGACGCGGGCGTGCCGGTCATCGGCGACCGCGTCTTCATCGGCCCCAATGCCGTGCTCTACGGGCCCATCCGGGTGGGCGACGACGCGATGATCGGCGCCAACAGCGTGGTCAACAAGGACGTGCCCGCGGGCACGCTGGCCGTCGGCTGCCCGGCCCTGATCAAGCCGCTCGCCGGAGAGCCGGAGCCGCGATGATCCTCCACGCGATCCCGGGGCTCGTGCGGGCCGCGGGCACGTCGGTCTACTGCGCCGAGCTTGCGACCGAACTCGCGCGGCAGGGCGTGTCGACGGCGATCGCGGTGCCGGAGCCTCCCGGCCTGGACGCCTGCCCGACGCCGCCCGAAGTCGCGGTCGGGACGTTCGCGCCCGAGGGGCCGACGCCGGCGGTCGTCCATCTGCACGGGCTCTGGCATCCGTTCCTGCATCGTGTCGCCCGGTTCGCCCGGGCGCGGGGCCTGCCGGTCGTCGTCTCGCCCCAGGGGATGCTCACGCCGTGGGCGCTCGGGCAGAAGCGGCTCAAGAAGCGGTTCGCGCTCGTGGCCTATCAAGGCCGCGACCTGCGGACGGCGACCGTTCTCCATGCCACGGCCGATGCGGAAGTGGAGGATCTCCGTCGCCAGGGGCTGCGGCAGCCGATCGTCGTCGCGCCCTTCGGCATCGGGATGCCCGCGCCGCCCGGCCCGCGACAGGGAGACGTGCGCACGGCGCTGTTTCTGTCGCGGATCCATCCCAAGAAGGGGCTGCCGCAGCTCGTCGACGCATGGGCGCGGCTGGCGCCCGAGCGAACCGGCGGGGCGGGGCGGCCCCGGTGGCGGCTCGTGATCGCCGGCCCCGACGAGGACGGGCATCGGGCGGAGCTGGTCGCGCGGGCCGCCGCGGTCGGAATGACGGTCGAGTCGCGGCCGCTGCCGGAGCACGGTCTTCCCGAGTCGGCGGCCGACGTGATCTTCACCGGCCCGGTCTACGGCGATCGGAAGACCGATCTCTACCGGCAGTCCGACCTCTTCGTGCTGCCAACCCACAGCGAGAACTTCGGCGTGGTGATCCTCGAAGCGCTCGCCTGCGGACTGCCCGCGATCACCACCCGCGGCGCTCCGTGGGGCGATCTCGAGGACGTGGGCCGGCCGGGGCTAAAGCGCGCTCGCGCCGGCTGGTGGATCGACGTCGGCGTCGAGCCGCTCGTCGCGGCGCTGCGCGAGGCGCTTGGCGCCTCCGCCGCCGAACGGGCCGCGCTTGGCGACAATGCCCGCTGGTATGCCGAACACCGCTATTCCTGGCCGGCGGCGGCGCGGCCGCTGCGGCAGACCTACGACTGGCTCATCGCCGGCGGCCGGCCGCCCGAGTGCATCCGATTCGCCGCCGCCGCGGCCCGCGGCGGGAGCGGAGTCTGATGCGCGGCGACGAGGCCACGGGAGCGGACGCGAAGGCGGTGCTGCTGCCACCGAGCTATAGGATTCTGCCGGCAGCGGTGCCCTTCCGCGTGCCGGGATTTTTGGGGCAGGCCCGCGACAGCGACTGCGTGCTGGCGCCCGAGCCTGTCGACTGCCGCGAGTGGTTCGAGGCCTTCGCGGCGCGGGTGATCGCGGCGGTCGAGACGCGGCGGTATCTGCCGGTCTGCCGGCTGAGCGACGGGGAGTTTCTCCTGCTCTTCGGTCCGCAGCCACCGAGCCCGCGGTATCCGCTCGGCCGCAGGCTCTACGAGCAGGCCCGGTATCTGCGGGCGGCCTGGCGGTATCGCCGGCATGGGCTGCAGGCGTTCACGGCCAAGGGGGTCTCTTCGGGCGACCTGTCGGCGGCCGACATCCGCGCGGTGCGGCCCGCCGTGGCCGCGGGCTTCGCCGCCGTGGCGCGCCAAGGCATCCTCGGCCTGCATCTGAGCTACGGCGACGTGCCGCACGCCGAGCAGTTCTTCCCGAGCCTGGCCGCCTGGCTCGCCCGGGAGGGAATCGCAGTCACGATCGACAACTACGTCCCCTTCTATTTCGTCTACGCGCTCCTGCGCGGGCCGCGATTCGCCGAGATCGTCGGCGGCCGGCGATTGCTCGTGGTGCATTCGGCGGTGGATGACAAGCGACGGGCGATCACGGCGGCGCTGCTGGCGGCCGGCGCCAGCGGCGTCGAGTGGCTGCCGATCTCGGCCAGCCGCGCCTTCGACGAGACGCTCGACCTGGCGCAGGTGCATGCGCAGCCGGATCTCGTGCTCCTGGGCGCCGGCGTCGGCAAGGGCCTGCTCTTCGGGCAGCTCGAGCCGCTCGGAGTGCCCTGTCTCGATGCCGGCTTCGCCTTCGAGGTCTGGGCCGATCCCGACAAGCAGTGGGACCGCCCCTACATGACGCCCGACGCCGCCTTCGATCCCTCCCGCGTCCGCTTCCTGCCACCCGAGCAGCGGTCGCTCCTGCACGCCGCCCGCGGAGGCCGCCCATGACATCGCCGGGGCGATCGCCAGTGATGTCGCTCGTCGCAAGCTGCCGGGACTGGCTGCGGCGGGTGCCGCCGGTGCGCCGGCTCGTGCGGACGGTGCGAGCGCTGCCGATCTGCGGCGGCGCGACGCGGCGGGTCGTCGGCCGGGGCAACGTGATCGACGTGGATCCCACCGCCACGCTGCGGCGGGTGACGTTCGCGGTCTCCGGCCACGGCAATCTCGTGCGGATCGGCCCGGGGTGCATGCTCGAGGGAGTCACCGTGAACCTGCGGGGCGACGGTCAGCGGGTGGTGCTCGCGGCGGGCGTGTGCGTGCGCCGGTCGGCGGAGTTGTGGATCGTGGGCGACGGCGGCGCGATCGACGTCGGGGCGGGCACGACCTTCGAATCGGCGACGGTCGGCGTGGCCGAAGCGGGGGGCCGGCTCACGATCGGCGCCGACTGCATGTTCGCCCACGAGGTCGATGTCCGTACCGGCGATTCCCACTCGATCCTCGACGCTGCCACCGGTGCGCGCCTGAATCCCTCCCGCGACATCTCGATCGGCGACCACGTCTGGGTGGGCGGCCGGTGCATCATCCTCAAGGGCGTCGTCATTCCGCGGGATTGCGTCGTGGCGGCCGGCGCCGTGGTCACGAAGCCGGTCGCGGAGCCGGGCACGATCGTGGGCGGCAATCCGGCCCGTGTCCTGAAGACCGGCGTCACCTGGGATCGTCGCCTGCTGCCGTGAGGCAACCGTCATGAAGCATCCGGCTTCCAATCGCCTCTCTCCCGCCCGCGTGGCATGACTCCCGCGACCGATCTGGCGATCGCCTGGCAGGGGCTGCCGCCGTATGCGCTGGCCTGTGTGCGGGAGTATGCGCGGCGGTCGGGCCGACGGGTGCTCGTGATCGGCACGCAGGCCGACGTGCCCTTCGCCGCGCCGCCGGCGATTCCCGGCGTGGAGACCGCGTGGGTGGATCCGGGCGACGGAGAGGCGTCGTGGAGCCGGCTCGAGAGGAGGATCCCGCGGCGGTTTTGTGTCGCCGGCTGGGCCGTGCCCGCCTTCAACGCGCTGGCCCGGCAGGTGCGCGAGGCCGGGGGCAAGGTGGCGCTGCTGATGGACAACCGCTGGCGGGGCGACCTGCGGCAGTGGGTCGCGCCGCTGGCCTTCCGCGCCCGGCATCGCGGCCACTTCGCTGCGGCGCTGGTGCCGGGCGCATCCGCGCGAGCCTACGCGCTCTGGCTCGGCCTGCCGCCGGAGCGGGTGGTCACGGGACTCTACGGCGCCGATCCCGAGATCTTTCGACCCGGGCCTCCGCTTCCCGCGCGGCCGCGGCGGTTTCTCTTCGTGGGGCGGCTCGAGCCGCGAAAGGGCGTGCGGGAGCTGTTCGAGGCCTGGCGGCGGGTGCAAGGGAAGCTGCCCGACTGGGAACTGCGGCTGATCGGCACCGGACCGTTGCGGGCGGCCGCGCCGGCCCTCGACCGCATGACGATCGCCGATTTTCTGCAGCCGGCGGCGCTCGCGCCGGAGTATCGGGAGGCGCGGTTTCTCGTGCTGCCGAGCCACGAGGATCACTGGGGCCTGGTGGTGCATGAAGCCGCGCTTGCGGGCTGCGGCCTCGTGCTCTCGCGGAACGTCGGCGCGCGGCACGATCTGGCCTCCGCGCGGAATGCGGTCATCGTGCCTCCGCGCGACGCGGCCGGCCTGGCGGCCGGTCTCGAAGCGGCCGCGGGGCTCTCCGCATCCGCCCTCGATGCGGCCGGCGCCGAGAGCCTCGACCTCGCGGCGCGGTTCGGTCCGGCGACGTTCGCGGCCGGGCTCGACCGCGTGCTCGAACTGCTCGACCAGGCGTAGCACGCGGCCGCGCGCGAAAGGCACGGCCCATCCGCGGTTCAGGGGGGTCATCCGCAGTCAGCAAAGCACTATCCTGGAGAGGCATGGAGTTCGTCGTCACAGGCGCGAGCGGGTTCGTCGGCCGTGGCCTGTTGGCCCATCTGGCCGCGCGTGGCCACTCAGGCATCGCCACCGGCCGCCGTCCTCCCGCGGATCTGCCGCCCGGCTGGCGGGCCGCCACTCGCGAGGATGTGCTGTCGGGCCGTCTCGGCCCGACGGGGCCGGCCGTGGTCGTGCACCTGGAGGTGCGGCAGCACCGGCCCCGGCCCACGGCGGCCGACGTGGAGGACTTTCGCCGCGTCAATATCGAGGGCACCCGCGCCTGGCTCGAATGGGCCGCTCGTGAGGGGGCGACACGGTTCGTCTACGTGAGCTCGATCAAGGCCGCGCCACGTGACCGGGTGGAGCGCGTGCCCGACATCTCCGTCTCCGCCCTGCGCGGGCCGGCCGACAGGCAGGCCGCCTACGGCTGGTCGAAGGCGGTCGCCGAGGCGGTCGTCCGCGACTGGGCGCGAGCGGCAGGCGGCCGTGATGCGGTGATCCTCCGGCCCGCGCCGGTCTACGGACCGGGCAGCGGCTCGAATCTCGCCGCCTTCGCGCGGCAAGTGATGGCGGGCTGGCCATGCCTCGTCGGTCGCGGCGACGTCCGCAAGGCGATCGTGTCGCGGCTCAACCTCGTGGCCGCGATCGACCTCGTCGCGACGATGCCGGTCGCGGCGCATGCGGTCGCCGCGTGTCCGGTTTACAACGTCTCGGATCGCGACACCCTGCCGCTCGCCGCGGTGGCCGGCATGATCGCCGAGTTGGCCGGCAGCCCGCCGCCGCGCCGCATCCCGCTCGCGCTGGCCCGCCTCGTCGCGGTCTGCGGCGACCTGGCGACCGCCGTGACGGGGCGGGAGTTTCCGCTCACCTCGCCGCGGCTGCGGGTGATGCTGGAAGAGAGCGTGTATCCGTGCGACCGGCTCGTGGCGGCAGGTTACGCGCCTCCGCAGTCCACCCGCGCGGCGCTGGCCGAGATGGTGGCCTGGATGGCGGCGGGCGAGCCTCCCGACCGCCCGGTCGATCAGCTTGACGCCGGCCTGCGCACCGCCTGACAATCGCCCGCTTCCCGGGACGGATCGCCGCACGCAATCGCGGCCAGGAGAGTCATGGACCACCTCATCCGCTTCGCCGCCGAGCTCTGCGGCACGTTTCTGCTCTGCCTGATCGCGATGCTCGCGCTGGCGGGCACCTCCACCGGCGACGCGGGCCGCGTGGCGGCGGCCCTCGCCTACGGGCTCGGCGTCGTGGCGGCGATGCACGCCTGCGGGCCGGTGGGGCAGGTGCATCTCAACCCCGCCGTCACGCTCGCGATCTTCGCGACGGGCCGGGGCAGCCTCGTGCGCGTGGTGGCCTGCGTCGCCGGCCAGCTCGTCGGCGCCGTCCTGGCGGGCCTGGCGGCGATGTGGCTCTTGGCGGGCGAGGGGACGGCGTTCGGCATGCCGATCGGCAGCTTCACGAAGACCGACGCCGTGAAGACCGTTTTCGTGGAGGCCGTGCTGACGGCGGTCTGGGCGGCGGCGTTCATCGGCGGCGTGTTCGGTACGAAGCTCGGATCGGGGGCGCCGGTGGCGATCGGGCTGGCCGTCGCGGCGGCGGCCTTCGCGGGTCTGCCGTACACCGGCGCCGCGCTCAATCCCGCCCGGGCTCTCGCCTCGAGCGTCGCCGCGATCGACTTCTCGACGCTCTGGATGTACGCGACCGGCCCGCTCGCCGGCGCCGCGGTCGCGGGCCTGCTGGGCCGGCTCTTGCTGCTCTCGGCGTCCCAAGACTCCGCCACGCGCCGGGCATAAGCGCCCGAGGCCGTCCCATGCGGATCATGAACGTCGCCCTCGCGCATGATGCCGCGCTCGGCGGCCTCCACCGCTCGGTCGGGGATTTCGCGCGGGCGCTCGACGCGGGGATCGTGTCGTTCGAGCCGGGGCCGGTCGCCGCGCAGGAG
>JBJOKF010000195.1:0-17442 GCA_046046235.1 Planctomycetota bacterium
CCCTCCTCGGCACCCACCATGGCCTGTTCAATTTCCTGATCGAGCTCGGTTCCGGATTCCAGTTCGCGAATAAGGTTGCGGTTGACCATGCGTGGGGGGTGGGGAAAGCTGTAAAAGGGAAAGGGGACTCTCGGGCCACGGTGGCTGCGAATCTGGCAGTGTAGCAGCCGTGCTGGGCCCGAACAATCGAGCCTTTTCCCCGCCGGCCCAGATTTCCTCGTCGGCAAGGCCGTCAGTCACCGCGAGACGCCCCCCGGGTCGTTCCGATGACATGATCATGTCCCACCGTCGTGCCGCACTGCTGCTCGCCGTGATCACCCTGGCCCTCGCGGGCCGCGGTGCCGAGGCTCAGTTCACGGCCCCGGCGGCCGGTTCGGCGGCGCCCAGCCTCGGCGATAGTCGGACGCTCAAGTTTCGCGTGGGCCTGGAGGTGAAGGCGGAGGGCGGGACCTGTCGCGGCATCTACGCCACGCTCCCCGTACCGGCCGACTGGCCGGAGCAAAAGGTGCAGATCGTCGCCGAGGACGTGTCGCCCGACGTCCGCGGCCTGCGCTACCGCACCCTTCCCGGGGGCGTGAAGCAGATGATCGTGGAGATTCCCGACCTGCCAGCCGGAGACACGGCCAGGGCCGTCGTCACCTTCGCGCTCGAGCGGTCCGCGATCGTGGCCCCGGCGGATCCATCCGCGCTCGCGATCCCGCAGAAGCCCGACCGGGCGCTGCGGGCCTTTCTCGGGTCGAGCCCGTACATCGAGACCCGGCACCCGAAGATCGTCAAGCTCGCCAAGACGGCCACCGCCGATCTCGACGGCTGGCGGAAGGTCGAGGCGATCTACGACACCGTTCGCGAGAAGGTCGAATACCGCAACGGCGAACTCAAGGGGGCGGCGCGGGCGCTGGCCGACGGCTGGGGCGACTGCGAGGAACTCACGTGCCTGTTCATCGCCATGGCCCGCGCGGAGGGCATTCCGGCCCGCACCGTCTGGGTCGAGGGCCACTGCTATCCCGAGTTCTATCTCGTCGACGATACCGGGCAGGGCTGGTGGTATCCCTGCGAGGCCGCCGGCGCCCGCTCCTTCGGCGGCATGCCGACACAACTCCCGATCCTGCAAAAGGGAGACGCCTTCCGCGATCCCGACCGGCCCGCAAAGACGCTCCGCTATGTCTCGGAGTTCATCCGCGGCTCCGCCACGGCCGACGGCGGATCGCCCAAGGTGATGTGGATCCGCGAGCCGGCTTGAGGCCAGGTCACTCCGCGGCGCCGACGACCCCGGCGGGCAGGGCGTCGTCACCGATCGGTCGGCCGAAGGCGTCCTTCGCCACCGGTGTGAACCACCGCGGTGTGATCGGGAGCCCGGCCTCCTTCCAGGCCGCCTCCACCCGGTCGCCGGCGAGCTTCACGATCCGCTCGCGGCCGCGGCCGGCGAGCGTGGCCCGATCGGCCCAGGGCGTCACCGGACCGTCGAATCCGGCCAGCTTCGCCTGCGCCAGCACCGCGGCCGAGTTGATCGCGCCGGTCTCGCCGGGCAGCAGTCGCTGTGTGTGCGAGAGTTCGTCGCCCGGCACCTCGCGGGGCGCGTCGGAGAGCCGCACCTCCACGATGCGTCCCTTCGGGGCCTGTGCGATCATCTCGGCGGACTCGCCGGAGACGTGCAGCGCCCAGGAGTCGACCACGGCACCGATCCGCGGATGCGACACGGCCACGAGGCCGAGCAGGCCCTCGAAGGTGTGGATGAAGCGATTGGCCTTCCCGGCGCGGAACTCGGTCTCGGGCATGACGGCGAGGCCGAGCGACATGCCGTGGGCGTCGAGCATGCCGCCGATCGTGTCGAGCCGCTTGCGATACTGCTCGAAGAAGTCCTTGAACGCGTGCTCATCCGAAGCCGGCGCCACCGAAGCGACTGCCCGCGTGCACTCCGCGGCCTTGGCGAACTCCAGCCGCTTGGGCAGTGCCTCGAGGTCTGCCTTGAAGGCGTCGTCGTCGGCACAGAGCGTCACGGGCAGGCGAAACATCCCGCTCTTGAGCCGGGCGCTGACCATGAGCCGCCGCGCGTGGGGCACCCCGAAGGCCTCCGCCTGCTGCTGGAAGTCGACCAGGTCGATGTCCATGGCATCGAAGCCGAACGACAGCGCCAGCTCGATGAGCTCGCTGGGGCGACCGGAGAGGGGCAGGCCAAACGTGCTGAGGTTGCGAAACACTCGTCGAACTCCTGAAAGCGAGAAGCGGTCGGCGCCGGGAACACGGGCGGAAGCCCCGGAGTATGCCCGAAACCCGCCCGCATTTGAAGCCGGGGGCCGCTGCGGCCCGGGCCGCCCCGCTCCGGGCTACCGCGCCGGCTGCAGGTCACGGATGTTCATCCCGAGCCGCTTGAGCTTCTTGTAGAGCGTGGTCCGATTGATGCCCAGGGCCCGGGCCGCGGCATCCCGCCGCCAGCCATGCTGCTCGAGAGCCTCGAGGATGAGCCGCCGCTCCGGGCTTGCCAGCGACCGCTTGAGGGCGCCGGCCACCGGGGCCGTTTCCGGTGCCTTTCCAGCGCCGGCTCCGCCCGCCGGCGGCAGGCTGCCGGCCATCCGCCGGACCGGCGGCGGCAGATCGGCCAGGGTGGCGAGTTCGCCCCGGCCGAGCAGCACGGCGTGCTCCACCGCATGGGCCAACTCGCGCACGTTGCCGGGCCACGGGTAGGCGACGAGCGCCTCGACCGCTTCGGCCGTGAAGCCCGTGACATTCCGTCCGCCGCGAGTGGCCGCGTGCTGGAGAAAGTGGCCCGCCAGCAGCGGGATGTCCTCCACGCGTTGCCGCAGGCTCGGCATCTCGATCGTGATCACGTTCACCCGCCAGAAGAGATCGGCCCGGAACCGACCGGCCGCGACCAGGGCCGCCAGATCCTCGTGGGTGGCGAGGACCACGCGGGCATCGACGGCGTGCGTCTGCGAGCCGCCCACCGGCTCGAACTCGAGATCCTGGAGCACCCGCAGCAGCTTGACCTGCAGCGACGGCGAGGCGGTGGCGATCTCGTCGAGGAAGATGGTGCCCCCATCCGCCTGGAGAAACCGGCCCTCGCGGGCGGCGGTGGCGCCGGTGAAGGCGCCGGCGACGTGGCCGAAGAGTTCGCTCTCGAGCAGCGTCTCGCTCAAGCAGCCGCAGGCCACCTCGACGAACCGCCCGCGGCGTTGACGGCTCTGCCGGTGGATCTCGCGGGCCAGCAGCGACTTGCCGGTGCCACTCTCGCCCGTGATGAGCAGCGTCGCGGGAGCGTCGGCCAGTCGGGTCGCGAGGTCCCGCACCCGCTCGATCGCCGCCGACCGGCCGATCAGCCGCGTGTTGCCCGCGCCGCCGGCGTCCTGCCGGGCGTTGGCGGCGGCGGCGGCGGCCTCGAGCGCCTCGAGCAGGTCGGCGTCACGCGTGGGCTGCAGGACCACGCGATCGGCTTCGGCGACCGCCTGCCGCCCGGCGGGCATCGCGACCACGATTCCGGTCTCGCCACCGGCGCGCCGCAGCCCGGCCGTGATCCGCGCGGCGCCGTCGTCGGGCAGCATCCCGTCGATCACGCAGGCCGTGAACGTCTCACGGTCGAATCGCCGCAGGGCCTCGTCAGCCTGGCCCACGGCCCGGGCATGCCAGCCTTGGCCGCAGAGCCACTGCGCGGTCTGGGACGCCATCCGTCGATCCGCGCTCACGACGAGCACGCGCCGGGGAGTCGGAGCACGATCGGCCACCGCCGCGCGGATCATCATGGGGCTGTTCTCGGGGAGAGGAGCCGGCCGGGCATGGGCCGGATGCGGAGCAGGAAGCGAGGAGGTCGCGGAAGGCGTCTCACCGCGGTCCACACCATCTACCTAGGTCGCAAAACGGCGACAGCAAAGTCGCCGCAGGTCGACATTCCTGCCCGACCGTCAGCCTCGCACCGGCAGAATCGGCACGAGCGGCACGACCGGCCCTCGGGGCGTGGGCGGCCGCTCACCGGCGCCCAGGCAACCCGGATTCGACAAGTTGGAAAACATGTCGCCACGACAGCCCGGAGCCGGAGCCAGAGACAGGGACCATGACCGAAGCCATCGGTTCGGAGGAGCGGTACCGGTCGGGGGCACGCGCAGCCGCCGGTGAACTTTGACTGGAACAGTCGGCCTACCACGCCCGTGGAGACAGCGACGTCAAAGTCCGCCGGCGGCGAGCATGAGCCCCGCCGGTGCCGCGGCGCACCACCAGCAGGCAACCCGGATTCGACGAGTTGGAAAACATGTCGCCACGACAGCCCGGAGCCAGAGCCCGGAGCCCGGCTGCCAGGCTCGCCGCACGAACGCTGTTTGCCCCTAATCGGCCGAGCGGCCGGCGTGGCGCTCGTGGTCGGAGTGGCGGCTGTCGCCAAGAGCGACGGCGTCGGCGATCCGGTCGGCAGCGGGCCCCAGGAGGATCTCCCGGTTGTCGAAGAGCGCCTCCGGATCCTGGTCGAGCATCCGGATCCGCCGCTGCCGGAAGGAGAAGAAGGCGATCACCGTCAGGCCCACCAAGGCCACCGACACGGCGATCGCCGTGAAGCCCCGCTCCGTCGCCTGGATCAGGCTCGTGATCCGTTCGCCGAAGAGGTAGGCCAGGCCGAAGAAGCCGCCGATCACGATCGACGCGCAGATGAAGTCGGCCAGCAGGAACCAGCGGTACTTCACCTTCAAGATGCCGGCCGTGAGATAGAAGGGGCTCCGCAGGCCGACCAGGAAGCGGGCCACGAAGAACGCCTTGATGCCGTGTTTCCGCAGCAAGGTCTCAATGGTCCGTTCCCGTTCAGGCGTGAGAAACCCCGACCACCACGGGTGTTCCTTGAGGATGCGGGCCCCGAAGAACCGGCCGATGGCGTACATCAGGCTGTCCCCGAGCAGGGCCCCCACGAGGCAGGCCGGCAGGGCGTAGTACCACCGCAGCTGCTGCAGCCGGCTGGCCACGCCCGCGGCCACGATCGGCACCTCCTCGGGCACCGGGAGGCCGATGCCCGTCAACGTGAGGAACACCACGATGCCGAGGTAGGAACCGCGCTCGAACCAGTCGAACATGTGATGCAGGAGGGGAGTCGGCGGGGTTCGCAAGGCAGGTCGGGAGAAAAACGCCGCCGACAGTGTAACCCGGCGACGGAAAAAGGCACGGCGCCGCGTGTCAGAGCTCGACCGGCTCGCCCGGTTCGCGGATCCAGGCGTCGTCGTCGAGGTTCGCCGTCACCAACCGCACGGCCCCGGAGGCCTTGCCCGGCAAGACCAGCACCGCTGCCACCGGCCCGCCGGCCGGGGCGATCTGCTCGAGCCCCGCCGGTCCGAGCACGTAGAGCGCCGTGGAGAGGCTGTCGGCCTCGGCGGCGGTCGGCGCGATCACGGTGGCCGAGAGCACGCCTTCCGCGGGCACCCCCGACCGCGGGTCGAGGATGTGGCCCAGTTTGCGGCCGCGGTCGACGAAAAACTGCGTGCCCGAGCCGCTCGTGCCGAGCGCCCGGTCGCGGAGATGCACCGTCGCCAGCCGTCGGCCCGGCCGCAGCGGATGGCGGATGCCCACGGGCCAGCCGCGGCGGTCGGGCAGGCCGAGCCCGCGGGCGCCGATCGCCCGCACGCTGCTGCTCCCGCCATGCACGAGCGCGTGGGCCACCCCCGCATCGAGCAGTCGCCCGACGACGCGGTCGAGCGCCCAGCCCTTGCCGATCGCCCCGGGATTGAGTTCGATCCCCGGCCGTGTGAACCGCACCCGCCGGCCCTCTGGGTCGATCTCCACCCACCGCATGCCCGAGGCCTCGCGGGCCCGCGCAAGCTCGTCCGGACCGGGCGTGCGGCCTTGTCTCTGCAGGAAGCCCCAGGTCCGCACGAGCGCCCCCGCCGCCAGGTCGAAGCCGCCTCCGGTGCGGTCGTGGAGGTCGCGGGCGAGCGTGATCAGCTCGAAGAGGTCGGCGTCGACCGGCTGCCAGCCGTCCGCGGCCCGCGCGTTCAAGAGTGCCAGCCCGCTCGTCTCGCGATAGACGCTGATGCGGCCCTCGATCTCGTCGACCATGTCGAGGCAGTCGACGGCCAGCGCCGTGTCGCCGGCGACGTCGCCGGCGTTGAAGACGATCTCGAACCGGCAGGCCATCGCATCGCGGCCGACGACGATCGTGTGGACGTCGGGCTCGGGCTGCATGGGTGCTACCGCGGCGCGAGCCCGCGGTCGAACGCGTCTTGATCGCGGCGAAACACCGCCAGCACCGTGTCGAACCGCTCCAGCGGAATCTTGTAGACGGCCTGCTCGCCGGTGTGGGCGTGGCAGTGGGCCACCAGGAGACGGTAGAGAAACTTGAACAGTTGCCGCGGCACGCGCAGGCTCCGCAGGCCGTCGAGCAGCCGCCGCTGGTCGACCTCCGGCTCGAAGAGCTGGGCGAGCGTGGCCGGCGGCGTGACGACGCTCGCCGCCTTCACCCGCGTGGAGGCGATGTCGTAGAGCGTCTCGCCCGACCACTCGAGCGAGGGCACGAGGTTTTGCTTGTCGAGCCGGGCCCGCTGGTTGAACTGCTCGTCCTCCCGCTCGATGAAGCGATAGAGCTCGAGCGGCAGGAGCAGTTTCAGGCCGATGCCCGGCGACTTCAGGAACTTGTTGTCGAGCATCGGCCAGATCACCTGCCGCATGCGGTCGGCCGAGCCGTTGATGAGATGCGGCTCGTCGAGCCGGTCGACGATCACGACCATCCCGGCATACCCGTGGGCGGCGAGGATCCCCTGAAACTTCGCCAGCAGTTCGTAGCGGTCGTCGCTCCGCGCGGCGGCCGGCAACGGCTGGCCCGCCAGGTCGATTTCCGGCATCCGCGCGAGCGCCCGCGCGAGCTGGCCCGTCGTCCGGTTGCCGGTGCGCATGCTGCGGACGATCCGCGTCGCCAGCCACCAGCTCCGCGCCCGACGCCAGGCCCACGGCGCCCAGGCCGCGGCCAGCAAGAGCCACGGCCACCAGGCGGATGCCCAACCCACGCCGCCCCGCTGCACCCCGACCGCCAGCGCCAGCCCCATGACGACCGTCGCCGCCAGGCCGAGCAGCGCCGGCCAGAGACCCTGCCAGGCCTGGTAGCCCACGCGGCCGCGAAGCTTTCGCCACCGCGCGGGGAAGGTCTCGGCGGTCGACTGGTCGTAGCAGGCGGCCAGCAGGCTCAGGTCCCGCGCCTGCGGCAGAGTGAGCCTGTGGCCGGCGGCCTCCCGGGCCGGCGGGTCGACGAGCGTCGAGACAAACTGCGTCACCGCCAGCGACAGGATGGCGTCCATGTGATCCCACAGCTTCCACTGCGCGAGCACCTTGTCGACGGGCCGGTTCGGCCCGACGCGGCTGACGAACCGGTCGAGGAAGGGATTGAAGTCGTCGTAGAGCACGACGAGCGTCTTGGCCTCGGGATGGGTCTCGTTGTGGCGGTCGAACTGCCGCACCATCTGCAGCTTGAGCGCGGTCTTCCCCGCCCCCTTCTCGCCGAACACGATCGCCGTGCTCGGGTCGGCGGGATCGCCGTAGATCTTGTCCCAGGCGGGATGGAAGGTCGACTCGAGGCAGGTCCGCTTGAAGACGGTGTCGTTCTGCGCGTCTTCCTCGGCGAAGGGGTTGCCCGCGATGCCGTGGTGCTCGAGAAACTCCTGGATCTTCATGCGTGGCCCTTCGTGGCTGCGTTCCCGGGGGTCAACGGGCGGTCACTTGGCGGCGGGCACCATGCCCTCGATCATCTTGCGGAAGCCGTCCGCCTCCTGCGCGACGGTCGGCGCCGGCCCGTAAAACTTCAAAAAGTAGCTGCCCTTCTCCTTCTCCGGCGTCTCGACGATCGCCGCCAGCATCCGGTAGTCGGGCCGCTCGATCGTCTTGCCGCCGGCGAAGGGGCCGCCCGGCATGTCCTTGTAGGTGCCGGAGACGTCGACGAGCGTCACGGTGCAGCCGGCGAGCTTGAGCGTCTTGCTGGTGGCCTTGTCCTTCGTCGCGCTGCCGTCGGGCTGGGAGAACTGGCCGTACCAGCGGTCGACATTGGCCTGCACGCTCCCGCCGGCGCCCATGACGGTCATCCGGCCGGGCGGCAGGTCGCCCGCCGACGGGATGGCGAACTCGGTCTCCACGATCCCCGACTTCGGCTGCACGCGCTTCCAGCTGGCGGGTGCCTCGAGCGAGAGGCTCCCCTCTCCGATCGTGAACGCGCGGGCCTCCTCGGCGACGGCCTGGCCGCGGGCCGGCGCGGCGGCACCGACGGCGAGCAGGAGCGCCGTCCCGGCGAGCAGGAGGCGGCGTCGCTGCTGCGAACCGCCGGACCGAAGACCGCACTGAAGAAGCGAGAGAGCCGCGTGCATGGGAAACGTCTCCTTTTGACAGGTGTCGGACGCGACGGCGAACGTGGCGGGGCCCGCGATGATTCCGCGGCTCGCGCACGAGCCGCGGAGGGAGGCCTTGACTCTAGCACACTCATCGGGCCCGTCGCCTCGCGGCCGCCCCGTCGTGCGTGCCGTCAGCCGAAAAACTCCGGAAACGCCTGTCTGACCGGGATCCACTCGGCCCAGTCGGCCCGCCAGACCAGTTCGGTGCCTTCCGCCTGACCGCCGCCGAGCCACTCCTGCATGGTGGCGGCATCGACCGGCTCCGACGGCTCGCCGCCCGGATAGGCGATCCGCCACGCCAGGTCGGCCCGCTCGGCGAGGATCGGGTGCAGCGGCTGCGCGGCCGAGGCGGCTGCGGGCATCGGTTCCGGCACCGCGGCCTCGACGTCGATCGTCGGCTCGGCCGCCGCCTGCTGGGCGGCGCGAAACCCGCCGAACGGGAGCGCCCGCGGCAGTGTGGCGATCATCTGCGGATCGAGAGGGATCAGTCGCCCCAGCGGCAGTTCGGGCACGCCCGCGAGCGCGGCCGGCACCGGTTGCTCGACGCGATACTTCGCGCCGCAGACAGGGCAGAGCACCCGCTTGCCGGCGAGCTGATCTTTGACCTTGGTGCGGTGGCCGTTCGGGCAGTGCGTGACGATTCCCATTCGGTCGCTTCCTGAGCCGCTCGCCGCGCGAGTGCGTTGGCGGGTAGGCCACCAGTGTGTCGGCGGCGGTGCCTTATTGTAAGCTCCCCGGCCGTTCCCCCAGCCTTTCGAGGAGCCCGTCATGAGCCGCCGCGAATCCCGCCGCCAGCCCCCCGAGCACGAGCAGGAGCAGGACGCCGAGCACTCCGGGCCGCTGGAGATCGCGATCGTGGGCGACCTCACCGACAACGAGGCCGACCTGACCGACCGCCTGCTGGGCGTAGCTCCCGGGGGCGAATGCACGATCTACTTCGACTCGCCCGGTGGCAGCCCCTACTGCGGCATGTCGCTCGTGACGCTTCTGCGGATCCGCGGCATCCGGGCCACCGCGGTGGTGACGGGCGAATGCTCGTCGGCGGCGCTCTGGCCCTTCGCGGCCTGCCAGCGGCGGCTGGTGACGCCCTTCAGTGTCTTTCTCTTCCATCCCATGAAGTGGCAAAGCGAAGAGCACATCGGCATCCGGGAGGCGGCCGAATGGTCGCGGCACTTCGCCGAGCTCGAGCACGACATGGACGTGCTGTTGTGCGACCTCTTCGGCCGCTCGGCCGACCTGATCAACGAGTGGAGCCGGACGCACCGCTACGTGACGGGCCGCGAGCTCGTGTCGGCCGGTCTGGCGGAGCTGATCCCACTCGAGCCGCTGCCGGAACTGCAGCCCCGCCCGGAATCCTGAAGCGATTCAGCTGCTGGACTGCCGGCTCTGGGCTCTGGGCCGTCGTGGTGACAAGTTTTCAACTTGTCGAATCCGGGGTGCCTGCGCGCCGGCGAGGGGCCGCCCACGCCCCGTCGCCGGACGTTCGCGTCGGCCTTCCGGGCCTCCGCTCACTCGGATGCCGACGGCGCTTCGGCATCCTGCCTGCGCTTGTCGGCATACGCCGGCTCTCGGGGCGTAGGCGGCCCCTCACCTCCCGGATGGACAGCGGCCGGGCCAAGGCAAGGTCGGCAGGATGCCGACCTTGCCGTACAGCTCTCCGCCGCTACTGCCCGGCAGCGGGCGCCGGAGTCGGAATCGGCACGACAGGCGGCACTGCCGCAGGGCCGGAAGCCGCACTCGGCGGCTGCGCTGCCGGTGCCGCCGGCTGCAAGGGCGCCGGCTGGAGCGGTTCGGGCTGCATCAGCCGACGCAGGAGTCTGCCGCGCCGCGGCGGCGGAGCCTGCTGCGGATTGGCCGCTTCCGCCGCCTGCCGCTCCGCGCGACGCCGCGCGACGTTCTCGAGCACGCCGCCCACGAGATCGATCACGGCATCGGCCGTGGGATCGGCCTTGAGATCCGCCGGCAGCGCCGACTTGATCCGATCGGCCGTGTCGGCCGCGTCGTCGGCCGTCGCATCGCTGGAGCCTGCAGTCGCTCCTGTGTCCCGCCGATCGCCCGCCCCGCCCCGCGGGCCGGCCTGACGTTCAGCCTGTTTTTCGGGCTGCGCGCCGTTCCCTGCTCCAGGAGCCGGCGGGGGCCGCCATTGCGGCTTCGGCGCCCCGGTGGGCCCGGGGTTCCCGGTGGCTGAGGGTGCCGCAGCGGTCGGGGCGGGCACCGCAGGCGGCTCGATCGGCGCGGAGCCTTCCGCCCGCCGTGGCATCACCGGCCCGCCGCGGAGCCGGCTCACGAGTTCCGAGACCACCTGCCCCGCCGTGGCCCGGATGGAGCCGTCGAAGTTCACCCGCGGCTCGCCGAGCACGCCGCCCACCCGCACCGAAAAGGTGCGGCCGGCCAGCGATGCCAGTAGCGGCCGATCCTGCGGCATGTTGGCCGGGATCGGGAGCTCGAGTTTGAGATCGAGCAGCTTGTCGTCGAGCCCGACCGACCCGCTCGATTCGAGATCGAGCCGGTCACCGATCTTCGGCAGGGGCACGCCGAAGGCCAGGCCCTTGTGCCAGACGCGGCGCTCGGCGACGTGAAACTCGACGTGCGACTGATCCGCGATGCGGATCACGGGCGGCTGCGGCAGTTGGAAGGGCAGCGAATCGATGATCCGCATCACGAGCGGGCCCGGCCCCAGGTCGACCGCATGCATCGAGAGCACGCCGTCGATGTGGCCGCCCGGCGCACCTCCGACCGGCAGCCGGGCCGAGTTGAGCCGCAGCGAAAAGCGGCCTCCCGACCGCGTCGCATCGGCCATGATCGGGGCGATGTAGGCGAGCACGCTCTGGGCCACGGCGGGCTCCAGACGGGCATCGGCCAAGAGCTGGACCGGATGGATTGTCCACTCGCTCGCACGACCATCGGCCGTCGGCGCGAGCGTCGCCCGCACGTTGATCGGGTCGCTCACCCACGGATCCGGCGTCCACGGTCCGGTGATCGTGACAAGGGCGTCGGCCACCTCGAGCCGCATCCTCAGCGGACTCTTCCGCGGCGACCGGGAGCCCGGCGCGACCCCGGCAGCAGCCTCGTCTCCCACCGCCGCGACGAGGCTGCGGAGATTCGAGTTGCGTTCCGCGTCGAACGCGACCTGGGCGTCGAGCCCCTCGACCCGCACGCGACCGAGATCCCCGAGCGAGAGCAGGATGCCGGCGAGGCCGTGGCTGGCTTCGATCCTCCGGATCGTGATCGGCGTGCGGCTGCCGTCCCGCGGCACGATCCGCACGCCCTCGAGCACGGTCGGCCCGAGCCAGCGGACCGCCACCGCGTCGAAGCGGACGTCGGCCTCGAGCCGCGGCGCCGCTTTGGCGACGAGTCCTGTCAGCCGCTCGGGGCTCGACAGCAGCCAGGGAATGCTCGCCAGGCCGAGGAGCGCGGCCACGGCCGCGGAGGCGAGGGCCGCCCGCGCTTGTGTCGACAGGAATCCCCGCCGCCGCGGCTGCGGCGGCACGTCCTCGCGGGCCACCGCTTCCGCGGCCGCCTGCTGCGCTGGGCTGTCTTCGACGGGACGCTCCGGACTGGTCATGGGCGGCGGTTCCTCGGGCCTGCACGGTTCGGGAGGCTGATTGTATCCCGCGAAGACGGCCGAGGCAGCCTTTTGGCGCTGGGCCGTCGCACCTCCGCGGCAGATGCGATAGGATGCTGCTGTCGCGCGATTGCGGGCGTAGCTCAGTTGGTAGAGCGCTAGCTTCCCAAGCTGGATGTCGAGGGTTCGAGTCCCTTCGCCCGCTTCTTCACGCCCGCAGTGCCATCCCTGGCCACTGCGGGCTGCACTGCAAGGGCTCGCCATCCATGCGAGCCGATGGCGTGCGTCATGGTCGGCTGCGCCGGTCATGCCAGCACGCCGTCGAGATAGGCCGCCGACTCTCCGCGAAGCCGATCGATCGCCTGCAAAATGGTCCCCTCGAGCGGCTTACCCAGGCATGCGTCATAGGCCGCAGGCGAAGCATCCCGGGTCATCAGGTGGCGTTCGGCCCCCACGCTCGTCATCAGATCGTGGACCTTGATCGAACGGTCCGTGAGCAGCTCGCAGGCGAACGGCCGCGCATGCAACAGCGCGAACGCACAGCCGTGGAAAAAGTTGGTCGCCACGGCCTGCGCGTTGCCCATGAAGTGCGCGAAGTCGTCCGGTCCGGCGCCGAGCCAGCTGCGGTCCGCCCAGGCGTTGCGGTAACCGATGCTGATGGTGCGCAGACGATGCTTCCGTGCCCAAGCGGTGACGGAACGAACGAATGGCGCACTGAAACGATAACCGTACACGGCGACGTACGGCCGCATCGGCACGCGGCGAGCCGGCCCGGGGTCGACGGGAAACTGCAGGCACGGGTCGAGGACGATCGGCACGTCCCGCCCGATCGCCTCGCGTACGAGGGCACGCGAGTTCTCATCCCGCACGGAGATGGCGTCGAACGCGCGAAGCCGTTCCGCCCTCACGGCGTCGAGTCCCGCAGCGGCGGGATGACCGCCGAAACTGGCGGCGTAGGCGGCAAGCCGCGCGGCCCGCACCCCTTCGCCGTAGAAGAGCGGCGCGCCGGCGTACCACGCATGCTGCGGCGACCAGATCTCGTCGCTGCCCACGATCACGAGATCGTGAGGCTCCATCGCGGCGGGCTCGTCGAGCGGGAAGGGCCGCGATCGGGGCAGCCGGGAAATCGCCCGGAAAAACGCCCACTCCTTGCGGGCATAACGCAGATAGTCGAGCGGCGGAATGACATCGGGTGATACCGGCCACAGCCCCCACGTCCATTCCCGCCAGGCGACGCGCCAGGAGCGGTGATCGAGCAACTCGGCATCGTGGCCCAGGGCCCGCAGGCCGTCGACGAGACAACGGGCCTGCCAGTAGGCACCGTAGTTGATGCAGCGGTGGAACGTCAGCACGCCGATCTTCTGGCGATCATGCATCGGATGTCCGAGCCCACGGGCGGGGTCGTAGCAGCGACAATCGTTCTCGGCCGTTCCCGGGATACCGACGGAAATCCTGCGCTGATCGCCGGCACAGGGGGCTTGGCCACGGCACTGGCAGTAGACTCCTGATCGGAATCGCGGCAAGCCCTCCGCTCCGCACTCTGCGGGCTGCTAAAATCGGAAGCGCGTGCGGCCGTCCGCCGCACGCCGGTCGGCGGCCGCCCACGCGCGGCGGCCTTGCGGCGGACTTCAGACAGGAGTCGGATATGAAGAGCATCGCCGTCGGCGACGTCGCCCCCGAGTTCACCGCCACGCTCCAGGATGGCACGACGTTCGACTCTGCCACGCTCCGCGGCAGGAAGTCGCTCGTGCTCTTCTTTTATCCCAAGGACAACACCCCGGTCTGCACCCAGCAGGCCTGTGCCTTCCGCGACGCCTACGAGCAGTTCGTGGCCGCCGACGTCGAGGTCGTGGGCGTGAGCAGCGACTCGCCGGCGAGCCATCAGAAGTTCGCGGCGAAGCACAAACTCCCCTTTCCGATCATCAGCGACCGGGACGGCTCGCTGCGAAAGCTCTTCGGCGTGCCGCGGGCCATGGGCATCTTTCCGGGCCGGGTGACCTACGTGATCGACAAGGGCGGCACCGTGCAGATGGTCTACAACGCCACGCTCGCCGCCGAGCCGCATGTCCGCAAGGCGCTCGAGGCGGTCGCACGGTGAGCGATTCCGCCGCAGGCCGGTGGCCGGTGGCCGGGCTCGAACACCTGATCCTCTGCGGCCTCGGCAGCTCGGGCGACGTGCATCCCTTCGTCGGCCTCGGCCGCGAACTCATCCGGCGCGGCTACCGGGTGACCGTCCTCGCGGCCGGCTACTTCCGCGATCTGGTCGAACTGGCGGGTCTCGAGTTCATCGATCCGCTGCCCGGCACCGACTTCCGCGACACGATCCGCGACGAGCGGATCTGGCATCGGCTCCGCGGGCCGCACACGATCGTCAAGCGAGCCGTGCGGCCGCTGCTCGAGCCGGTGCACCGGATCATCGTCGAGCGGCATGCCCCCGGCGCCACGCTCGTCGTGGGCTCGAGCCTCGCCTTCGGCGCGCGGGTGGCGCAGGAATCACACGGCATCCCGCTCGTCAGCGTGCATCTCTCGCCCGCGCTTTTTCGCAGCGACTTCGCCGGGCCGCGGCTGCCGGGGCTCTTCGTCGACATTGGCCCGTCCTGGTTTCGGCGGGCCCAGTGGCGGCTCGTCGACACGCTCGTCGCGGATCCGGCGATCTGCCCGTGGCTCAATGCGTTTCGCAGCGGCCTCGGGCTGCCGCAGGCCCGCCGCATCTGGGGCGAATGGATGCATTCGCCGCTTGCCGTGCTCGGCATGTTTCCCGAGTGGTTCGCGCCGTTGCAGCCCGACTGGCCGCCGGGCACGGAGCTGACGGGCTTTCCTCTCTACAGCGAGGAGGGCGTCGTCGAGCCGGCCCCGGAACTCGCGGCGTGGGTGGAGGCCGAGCGGCCGCTCGTCTTCACGCCCGGCTCGGCCAACGTCTTCGGCCAAGCGTTCTTCGCGGCGGCGGCCGACGCCTGCCGCAGGCTCGGACGGCCCGGCCTGCTCTTGACGCGGTTCCCGGAACAGGTGCCCGACGCCCTGCCGCCCCGCGTCCGCCACTGCGACTTTGTCCCGTTCCGCTGGCTCTTGCGCCGCGCCTCGGCGCTCGTGCATCATGGCGGCATCGGCTCCGCGTCGCAGGCGCTCGCCGCGGGCATTCCGCAGCTCATCATGCCGCTGGCCTTCGACCAGTTCGACAACGCCACACGGGTCGAGCGGCTCGGCGTCGGCCGGTCGCTCGTGCCACGCCGGTTCACCGGCCCGGCGGTCGCGCAGATCCTCGATGCGATGCTCGCCGATGCCGGGTTGCACGGGCGCTGCGGCGCGGTGGCCTCGCGGCTCGCCCCTGATGACGGTCTCGCGCGGACCGCCGACGCGATCGAGCAGGCCTGGCTCACGCACTCGTCCTGCCAAGGCTGACGGCGACAAGCGGAGCAACAGCGTCCCCGCCGCTACTTCTGCCCGTTGTTGCGGAAGTCCCAGGGGGGCGTCGGATTCGGCTGGGCCCAGAGGCCGAGCCGCTGAGCCTGCGCCTGCGACTGGGCCGCCGCGAGCGTCGGATCGCGGGAGTAGTCGACGTATTGCCAGGCGTTGCCGGTCGCGACCATCTGCCGATTCACGTCGACCCCGCCCGAGCTGACGTGGCCGATCCAGCGGCCATAGCGGTCCTTTCCCTCCTCGACGACTTCGACGGGCTTGCCGAACACCATCTCCGCGAGCGCCTCGCGGGAGGCACGTCCGTATTCCTGGCCGATCTCGGGGGCGTCAATCTCGGCAAGCCGCACCTTCTGCTGCTGGTTCGACTCGTCGAGGCAGGTGATCGTGTCGCCGTCATGCACGCCCACGACCCGCCACAGATGCGTGTTGGTGGCACGGCCGGCCGGCGCGGCAGCCTGGGGCTGCGGAGCCAGCGACGTGCTCACCGGCTGGGCGGGAATCGCCGCCGACGTCGGAGGTGGCGCGAAGGGGGCGGGAGGCGCCGCCGCGAATGCCGAGGACGGTGGAGACTGGGGCTGTGCCGCAGCCGCGACAGCGCCCGCGGCGCCCGCGACCATCGGCGGCGCCGCGGCGGCGACCTCTTGGCCGACGCTCGGCGGCGGTGGAGCCGGCGGGGGCATGAGGCCGGGCGGTGGCGGCTGCTGCGAGGCCGCCCACTGGGTCGGCGGTGGTGGCGGTGCCGCAGGTGGGGGTGCCGGCTGATAGGTCGGTGGCGCGGCGGCGAAGGCGGTCACCGGCGGCCCGCTCGGCGGCACGACGGGCGTTCCCGTGAGTTGCTTGGAGCCGGGCGGGTATTGATAGGGCGTCGGCTGATAGCGGGCGACGGTCGCGGGGGGCAGCGTGTAGGCCGGCGGCGGCGCGGACTGCGTCTGATAGTTCCAGCCTTGCGGGGCGACAGGCTGGTAAGCGGCCGGCACAGCCTGCCGCCGGTTGACCTGCGACGCCGCGGGAACCGTGGCCGCGGCGAGCATCGGCGGACCCACGGGATAGGTGAAGACGTAGGTCGGCGCGTAGTAGGCGGTGATCGGCCTGCCATCCGGCCCCGTGCCGCGATACGGCACCGCCTGCGGTGCCCAGCCCGGCGGGATCGCACCGCCTTGGATCACGGCCGATGGCAAAGCCGGTGCCTGCCAGTAGGGCAGCGGCTGCAGCGATCCAGCCGCCGTGCCGGAGACGCCGCCCGTGGCCCAGGCGTTCACGTTCGTGGCCGGCTCCGCGCCGCGGCCCGCGCCGGCGCAGGCAGCCGCCCATGTGACCAGCACGGTCCACGTCGCCCACGCGCGTTGTCGGCGTCCCTGCCGCACTCTCTCCGCCCTCCTGGCGCGATCGATTCGCGCGAGGTTTCTAGCAGCCGTCCACGGCCCGCCCGAGAGGAGTTTTCCTGGCCGCTGTCCGCGGCGACCGCCCGGGAACGGCGTTGGTTATTTCGGCTGCTTCGGTCGAGTCGCCTCACTCCGCTGAGTCGTCCGGCTACGAAACAACGGCAACAAGGAGGCGACCTGGGCGACTGCGAGACTCTGCGCAAGCCTGGCGGCCGGCCCTGCACCTCCATCTGCCGGTTACACTGCTCCCCATGGTCAGCCGGCGGCTCCTGATCGCGATCCTTTTCTCCGCCATCGCCGCGGCGTCCGCTGCCGCAGCGGCGGCGGAAACGACGCTCGAAGCCCTGACGGCGACCGCCAGGCGGTCCGGGCTCCGGCTGCTCCAAGGTGATCACCTTGTGCTCGTCACCGACCGGCCTCCCCGCGACGGCGACGGCGTGGAGGACCTGCCGGCCGTTTTTGATGCGGCCTGGACGGAGTGGTGCCGCCACTACGGCCTCGATCCGGCCGCCCACCGCGAGTGGCGTGCACTCGGCTGCCTGATGGTCGACCCCGAGCGGTTTCGCGAGGCCGGGCTCTTGCCCGCCGATCTACCCGACTTCGCCAACGGCTTCTGTGCGGGCCGACGAATCTGGCTGCACGATCAGTCGAGCGCCGCCTACCGACGGCACCTGCTGCTGCACGAGGGCGTGCACGCCTTCACGATCACGCTCCGCGATCTCGACACACCGCCGTGGTACACCGAGGG
>JBJOKF010000020.1:0-7365 GCA_046046235.1 Planctomycetota bacterium
ATCGTGCGGAAGCAGCCGTCGCGGCGGCCGCACCCGGCACCGCGACGTAGTCCATGCATCCACCTTCCGGCCCGCAGCCGTTCCGTCGCCGCGTCGCCGCGCCGCCGCAGGAATCGGGCGGTCGCCTGCTCGACCCGCCGCTCGCGCCCGCCGCCGACGGCCCCGGGACCTCGATCGAGGCGCTCGTCGACAACAACCGCCTGCTCCGGGCCGGCTTCGACACCCGCATCGGCGACATGCAGCTGTGGGAGCTCGTGGCGGCGACCCGCCGCGAGGTGCTTGCCGTCGCCGCCGAATACACCGGCAGTTACCGGGACGTCGACCGGCCCGTCGACGTCGCCGACTGGATCGCCCGGCCGATCATCATGGGCGGCCACCAGCCGGAGCTCTTCCATCCCGGCGTCTGGCTCAAGAACTTCGCGCTCGACGCCTACGCGCGGCGGGTGGGCGGCACGGCGATCAATCTCGTCGTCGATACCGATCGCTGCGTGACGACGAGCGTCGGCGTGCCGGTCGGCACGCCGCGCGAGGCGCACTTCGAGCCGGTCGCGTTCGACGCATCCGCGCCGGAGATGGCCTGGGAGGAGCGGGCCGTCGTCGATCCCGAGTGCTTCGCTTCGTTCGGTCAGCGGGCGGCGCGGCTGCTCGAGCCGCTCGAGCCCGATGCGATCCTGCGCCGCTGGTGGCCGCTGGCAGTCGACCGCGCGCGGGAGTCGCGGCGGCTCGGCCTGGCGATCGCGCAGGCGCGGCACATGCTCGAGGAACGGCTCGGCCTCGAGACGCTCGAGTTGCCGGTGAGCGAGCTGGTGCGACTGCCGACGGTGATGGTCTTCATGGGCTGGCTGCTCGGCCGCTCGGCGGCGCTCCACGAGGCCTACAACACGGCGCTTGCGGACCATCGGCGGCGGCAGCGCGTGCGCGGCCGCGGCCGGCCGGTGCCGGAGCTCGCGGTGCGGTTCGACGACACCGCCTCGGGACCGTGGCTCGAGGTGCCCTGGTGGATCTGGTCGCAGGACGATCCGCGGCGGCGCCGGGTCTTCGCCAACATGTCGACGCCGGGCACGCTGCTGCTCTCCGACCTGGAGACGCTCCGGGTGGAGCTGCCGATCTCGCCGGAGACTCCGCCCTCGCGGTGGGTGGAGGCGCTCTCGCGGATGGAGGAGCATCGCCTGCGGCTGCGGCCGCGGGCCCTCGTGACCACGCTCGTGGCCCGGATGGTGGTGGCCGACGTGTTCGTGCACGGCGTCGGCGGCGCTGCCTACGACGTGCTCACCGACGACGTGGTCCGCCGGCTCACCGGATGCGACCCGCCGCGGCATGCGGTGGTGACCGGCACGCTCCGGCTGCCCGTCGACGGCGTCTTCCCCGGTTTCGCCGCCGAAGATCCCGCGGCAGAGCTTGCCGCCGTGCATCACGCGCTCCGCGACCTCGAGTTCCATCCCGAGCGGCACCTCGCCCCGCACGTGTCGGAAGATGAAGAAGTTCGCGAACTCGTCGCGCGGAAACGACGCTGGATCGACACGCATCCCACGCCCGCGCTCGCCAAGCGCCGCTGCCGGGAGATCCGCGCGGTCAACGATCAACTACAGCCGCGCGTGCAGGCGGAGCGGCACCGTCTGCTGCACCGCGCGGGACCGCTCGCCGCCGCCGTGCGCGCGAGAAAGGTCCTCTCATCGCGCGAATGTCCGTGGTGTTTTTTTTCGGAAAACGCTCTCAAATCGTTCCTGCTACTGGAAATGCGCTGAATCGCCGCTTATCTTGACGGACAACGGATTGTTTCGAGAGGCCCCAGGGAGAGGAGGCACGATGTCGTTGCAGAGAGCGTTCCGTGGTCGCGGCTCGGCGCGGGCGGATGGAGCCGTTGCCCGCTCGAGGCCCCTCCGATCGTCGTCACGTCGTTCCTCCCGCGTGTCACCACGCCAGACGTCGGGAGGGCGGTCGGCCACCACCACGCGGCGTCCCAAGCCGAAGACCCGGCTCAAGGCGCGGGCCGGCACGGCATCCACCCCGGCGCGTTTCAAGTCGATCGAAGTGCAGGAAGCCTCTGCCGCGCAGCCGGCAACAAAGGCCCGTCGATCCTCGGGGGTCTCTTCCCACTCTGGACGTGAGCCGCTCGCGGTGCATGCCGTCGACATACGTCCGAGCGGCACCGTCGTCAGCCGCCGCCCGCTCGTCAAGCGGCCGGCGATCCTGCACGTGCCGCATGAGCCGGTCGTCCCGCATCGGCCGCCGGCCTGGATGCTCGAGGAATGCCATGTCGCGCCGGCCCGGGCGGGCGATCAGGCGGAGATCATCCAGCTTTTGTCCGGCCTGCCGGCGCCGCCTTCGCGGGCGGAGTTTCACGCCGCGGTCGACCATCCCGATCATGATTCGGCCAATCGGCTCGTCGCCCGGCTCGCCGGCCGCATCGTCGGCCATGCCGAGATCGTGCCGCGATCGGTGCGGATCGGCGAGGCCACCGTGCAGGGTGCGGTGCTCGACCGGGTCGCCGTGCTGCCCGAGTGCCGCGGCGCCGGCCACGGCCAACGGCTTGTCCGCGCCGCCGAGGAGCGGATGCGGCAGTCCGGCGCGGCGGTCGCGTTTTCGCGCACGAAGATCGCGCCTTCCTTCCACGAACTCGGCTGGAGCGTGCTCGGCCGCGACTGCGCGACTCCCGGCCGCCCCACCACGATCCTCTCGCGGCTCCTCGAGGAGCCGAAGCGGCCGGGGGAGACGGTGACGATGCGGCAGTGGCGGCATGTCGAACTGCCGGCGATCCTGCGGATTTTTTCGCAGAACGCACTGCGGTTCGTCGGACCGCAGGACCGGGGCGAGGCCTACTCGCGGTGGCTTGTCAGCCGCGGCGCCTTCGACTCGCTGATCGTGGCCCTGATGGGCCAGGACCGCTACGACCTCCACGAGACGACCGCCCGCATCGTGGGCTACTGCGTGCAGTCGGGCAACAGGGTGCTCGAGCTGATGGCAGACCCCGAGTTTCCGGGACTCGAGCGGGAGATCCTCGCCCGCGTCTGCGGCGAGGCGATCGAGAACGACCGCCAGGAGATCGTCTACGAGTCGAGCAGCAGCGATCCCCTGCACCAGGCCGTGGCGGGCGGCGAGAGCCTCGTCTCAGCGAATGACCGGATGATCGTCGCCAAGGTCTTCAAGCCGCTCGACCTGCTCACCGCGGTGGCGCCCTCGGTGGCGGCCCGCGTGGCGGCGGCCGGCATCCGCGAAACCGTGGAACTGGGGCTCGACGCGCCGGGCTTCCGGGGGTCGATCATCGTCGCCGACGGGCAGGCGACGGTCCACGCGGGACGCTCGGGCCGCAGCTACCTCACGCTCGCCGATGACGAGTTGGCCCGGCTGCTGCTCGGCCAGTGCGATCCGGCCGAGGCGGCGGCGGCAGGACGGCTCACGCCCTCCACGCAGGTGGCGGAAAAGCTGGCGATGCAGCTCTTCCCACGGATGCCGCTCTGGTGCCCGATGTGGGACGACCTCCCGGCCTGACGCGGGTTTCGACACGTTGAAAAACGTGTCGCCACGACGAGCCAGAGCCAGACTCGGAGTCGAAGCCACCTGATCGAGGAGCGGTCCCGGTCGGGGGCACGCGCAGCCGTCGGTGAACTTTGACTGCCAGCGTTGGCCCGCCACGCAAACCGAGATGGCTTCGTCAAAGTCCGCCGGCGGCGAGCATGAGCCCCGCCGGGGCCGCGGCACTCGCGAGTAGATCCGGGAGCAAACGGTGACGCTCGTCAGGCGGACTGGGCCGCCAGCCAGGTGTCGGCCCACTGCCGCAGCTCGTCCACGCCCTTGCGGTGACAGAAGTCGCCGAGGGTTTCGCCCGACCGCCGCTCGGCCTTGTAACAGGCGAGCACGGCCGTCAGCTCGCGGCCGAGCTCCTCGAAGGGCACGACGTCCTTGTAGTGCGTGTTGAGCCGGTCACCGAGGAGGCGGCCGCCGAGGAAGATCGTGTACTTTCCGAGCGTGCGGCCGACGATGCCGATGTCGGAGTTGTAGGGCCGGGCGCAGGCGTTGGGGCAGCCGGTCATGCGGAGCGTGAACGCGTCGTGCGCGAGGCCGAGCTTCGCCACCTCGGGCTCGAGAGAGTCGATCAATCCCGGCAGCACCCGCTCGCTCTCCGCGACCGCCAGGCCGCAGGTGGGCAGCGCCACACAGGCCATGCTCCAGCGCCTCAAGGTCGAGATCTCCTCCGAGGTCTTCACGCCGTGCTCGTGGAGGATCGTCGCGATGCGGTCGCGATCCCCCGCCGCCAGATCGGTGAACAGCAGGCTCTGGTGCGAGGTGATTCGCACGCCCGGCGCGATCTCCGTAAGAATCCGCCGCAGGGCGGTCTTGAGCCGGAAGTCGCCGGTGTCGTGGACGCGGCCGTTCTCGACGTTGAAGCCGTAGAAGAACCTGCCGTCGCCCTGTTCGTGCCAGCCGATGTGGTCGTCGAATCCGTGCACGTCGGCCGGATGGCAGGGGGCCAGCGGCTTGCCGAAATACTCCTCCACCTTGGCCCGGAAGGCCTCGAGCCCCATGGTGTGGATCGTGTACTTGAGCCGGGCCACCTTGCGGTCGGAGCGGTTGCCGAAGTCTCGCTGCACCTTCACGATCGCCTCGGCGATCGGCAGGACGTCGTCCGGAGTGACGAAGCCGAGCCGCTTGGCAAGCGCGGGAAACGTCTTGGCGGCGCTCGGCGTCACGCCCATGCCGCCGCCGGCGAGCACGTTGTAGCCGAGGATCTTCCCCCGCTCGTGGACGACGATGAAGCCGAGGTCGTTGGCGTAGACGTCGGTGCAGTTGTCCTCGGGGAGCGCGAACGCTGTCTTGAACTTCCGCGGCAGGTAGGTCGGCCCGTATATCGGCTCGATCACGTCCGGCCCGCCGGCCACGCGGGTCTGCTCGCCCGTGTCGGGATCGGTGAGCCAGATCTCGTAGTAGGCCCGCGTTCGCGGCGCCAGGTGCCGGGCCAGCTCGTCGAGCTTCGCCTGCATCTGCTCGCGGACGGCGTCGCCGTGAAGCGGCGCCGGGCAGCACATGATGTTTCGCTCCACGTCGCCGCAGGCGGCGAGCGTGGTCATCTGGTTGGCGTGCACCCGCTGCATGAAGTCCTTGAGCTCGCCCTTGACCACGCCGTGGTGCTGGATCGCCTGGCGGGTCGTGAGCCGGATCGTGCCGTTGCCGAGCTCGTCGCCCATGTCGAGCGCCGCGAGCAGCTGCCGGGCCGTGAGCTTCCCGCCCGGCACGCAGGTGCGGATCATGAACGAGATCTGCCGCTCGCTCTTGGCCCCGTCGCGGGATTTCCGCGTCTCTCGGTCGTCCTGCTGGTACGTCCCGTGGTTCTTGAGCAGCTGGACGGAGGCCTTGCCGAAGCCGGCGGCCGAGTCGACGAGCTCCTTGGCGATGTCGCCCCGCAGATAGTGGCTGGCGGTCTTCGCCACCTCGACAGCGCTGGGCTTCGCGACGGATCCGGAGGTTTCTTCCGACATGGTTTCCTGCCAGGGGGACGGGATCGGGGCGTGGGGAGACAGTGTCGGGCCGGCCGCGGGGCGCCGCCCGAAACTCTCTCTAGGATAGGGAACGGGCGACGGGCCGGCGATACCGCCGCGGAGAGACAAAAATCCCCGGCCCGCGGCCCCTTGAAGGGGATTCGTGCCGCGACGGCCCACACCACGCGGCGCTCGGCGATAGCAGGAGAGCAGGCGTGGCGAACACGCTCGGCCAACGACTCGCGACCGGCGACCAGGAGGCATTCGCCGCCCTGTACGACCGGCTGGCCCTCCGCCTCCTGCGGACCGCGGTCACGCTCACCGGCTCGACCACGGAGGCGGAAGACGTGGTGCAGGACCTGTTCGTTGAGTTGGCCCGCGGCCGCGGGCGGCTGGCGGGTGTCACCGATCTCGAGGCCTATGTGTTCACGATGCTCAGGCATTCGGCCTCCCGCCGCCGTCGCCGCGCCGCCGTCGGCCGGCGGGCGCTCGAGACGCTGTCGGCCGCGGCCCGCGACTCGGGCCGGCTCGTGGCCGAGCCCGCCCGAGTCGCCGACGACGGACTGGCCCGGGCCGTCGCCGCGTTGCCGGAGCCACAGCGCGAGGTCCTGGCGCTCAAGTTCGACGGTGGCCTGACGTTCGCCGAGATCGCGGCGATCGTGGGAGCGAGCCCCAACACCGTCGCCAGCCGCTATCGTTACGCCCTCGAAAAGCTCCGCGCGGTGCTGCCATGAACGACATGTCCGACTCCGATACCGACGAACTCATCCGTGGACTGTGGAACCGACACCGGGCCCGACTGCCCCGCTTCGACCCCGCGCACAGGGAGACGGTGCTCGCGGCGGTGGCCGACATGATCGCGGTGGCGCCCGCGCCGCCCGCCCGGCGGCCGGCCTGCCTGCTCGCGGCGGCCGTGGCCGCCGCGATCGTGGTCGCGCTGCCGTCGTGGTTGGCGGTCCTGTCGCTGCCATCGCCGGCCCGCGCCGTGACAGCGGCGCCTGCGGCGGTCTCGCTCGGCGCGCGCGCTGAAGCGGTCGGCATCGCGCTGCCGGCCGCTGGCAGCACGCGGCTGGCGGCGGTCGCCCGCTCACCGGCCCCGGACGGCACGCGCCCGGCTCCCCATCGAGCGGTCCTCCGTTCGATCGACGTCCACACCCTGCTCGACGCGCCGACCTTCACCCCCGGGGAAACTTTCTGATGGGACATCTCATGTTTTACCTGGCCGTCGTGGCCGCCTGCCTGCTCTGGTCGGCGACATTCACGGCGGTCGCGGCCCGTGTCGAAGGCCGGGGCTGGCGTCGGCTGCTCGCCGCGGTGGCAGTGCTCGTGCCGCCGCTTTCGCTCCTGCCCTGGGTGGGCCTCACGGGCATGCTCGCGTTCGGGCCGCGGCTGCACGTCAACTGGTTCGGCCCCACACTCACGGCTTTCCTCGCGGCGGTCGTGGGCGGTGCATGGATCTGCCGGGCCGGGCTTTCGGCCACGCGGTTCGGCTCGGCCGCCGTGGCCGCGACGTGGCCGGTGATCGGCCTGGCGGCGATGTGCCTGCTGGCCAAGGCCGTCAGCTTCGGCACGCTCCTGTTCATCGACAACGCCGTCGCCGCGGAGGGGCGTGCACTGCGAGTCGAGGCCGCACAGATGATGACCGCCAACCTGCCGCCGGCGCCGATCACCCCGGAGGACGACGCGGCGCCGCTCTATCTGCGGGCCCTCGAGGCACTCGACTCCGACAAGACGCTCTTCGCCGAGACCAGTCCGGCAGCGGCCCCCGTAACCGCCGACGTCGCCTCGGCCGACGTGGCCGAGATGCTGGCCCGGCATGCCCCCACGCTCGATCTCCTCAGGCGCGCGGCGGACAAACCCGTTTGCCGATTCGTCCGCGACTGGTCGCGGC
>JBJOKF010000058.1:0-5582 GCA_046046235.1 Planctomycetota bacterium
TCGATCTCAAGCGGCAGGGCCGCGCCGAGGTGCACATTCCGCTCTTCTATCCGCACGACCAGGCGGAGATGGAGGCGATGTTCACGGCGATGGCCCGCAAGTGCAAGGTAAAGCTGGCGCCGGGGCTGCCCGGCCCGATCGACCTCGCGCTCGGTCTCTCCGGCGCCGACATCGAGAGCGTGGTGCTGGCCGCCCGCCGCAAGGGCCTCGAACGGGCGGCGGACGCCGGACAGCCGGCACCCGACATGATCGGCGCCGAGGACCTCACGGCGGCCCTCGATGATTTCATGCCCTCGGCGCAGGGCCTGGAGAAGGAGATGCAGGAGATCGCGGCGGTGCTCGAGTGCACCGAGAAGCGGTTTCTGCCGTCGCGCTGGAAGGAGCAGGTGTCGAAGCCCGGCGGCCGGGCCCAGCTTCAGGAGCGGCTCGCGGCGATCCGCGAGGTGATCAGCTCGTGACGATGCCCCGACGACAAGTTCCACACAGGATGTTCTGACGAACGACCCGACGCGTAAAAGGAGACTGCAATATGGCGAAGGCAACGGACAAGACCCCGTGGTTCGACGAGGCGAGCTCGCACCCGCTCCTGTCGGAATACGCCCGAAAGCTCGATTCCTTCCTGGACGTCGTGGCTGATGGCCGCGTCGACACGAAGGAACTGGAAGCCCAGGAGCGGCGGGTGGTGGACCTCATGAAGGAGGTCGAGCCGCTACTCTCTCCCGAGGCGCATGAAAAGGTCACCCGGCTGCTCTGCGAGGTCACCGCCTACGATCTCATGAACACGTTCCACATGGCGGGCAAGTCGCGGCCCGCGACACGTTTCCGCGGCTAGGCGATGGCCGTGTCCGGCCGCCGGCGCGGCCGCGACGCAGAGGTTCGGTCCGGCCGATCGCCGGTGGCCGAAGCGTATCTTTCCCCCGAACACAACGGAGCATCGCGATGTCGAGCCAACCTCGGGCCCCCTTCTGGCTGGCAGTGTGGATGGTGATCCTCGGCCTGGTGGGCCTGTCGGCCTGGCGGGCCGGGATGCTCGCGCCGTTCGGCCTCGGTCAGCCCGGTGCGGCGGGCGGGCAGGCGGCGCGGCCGGCGGGCGGCGGCGGTGCCGGTGGACTGGCCGGCGGCGGTGCGGGGCCGATGGGCGGGGCGCCGGCAGGCGAGGGGCAGCCGGGGGGCGAGGGCGTGCTCTTCGAGGCCGGGGATGCGAACGTCCCGACCACGGTCAAGGAATACACCTTCAAGCCGGCGGAGAAGCTGCCGCCGGTGAAGGGCACGAGCGCGTACAAGCCGCTCGAAAACGACACGGTGCGGTTCGCGCTGAACGTCTGGGCGGGCTGGAGCCCGATCATCCTCGCCAACGACGGCTTCAAGGCTGGCAAGGTCTGGCAGACTCCGGGAGGCAAGCCGTTCAAGATCGAACTCGTGCTCATCGACAATCCGGTCACCATGCGCGACGCCTACGCGGCCGGCGAGGTGCACATCGGCTGGGCGACGCTCGACATGCTGCCGCTCTTTCTCGAGGGACTCGTCGATCGCACCGGCGCCCCGAAAGACTCCCGTGTCATGCCGCGGGTGTTCCAGCAGGTCGACTTCTCCAACGGCGGTGACGGCATCGTGGTCCGCGAGGGGATCAAGACGGTTCGCGACCTCGCCGGGAAGAAGCTCGTCCTGGCGCAGAACTCTCCGAGCCAGTTCTTCGCGCTCAACATGCTCGTGGCCGGAGGCGTGCAGCCGGGCGACGTCGACATGGTCTACACGGAGGACGCGTTCCAGGCGGCCGCCGCCTTCAACGTGCAGAAGGACCTGGCCGGCTGCGTCTCGTGGGCGCCCGACATCTACAACCTGGAGAAGGCGAAGGGCAACCGCATGCTCGTCACCACCCAGACGGCCAACCGGCTCATCGCCGACGTCTGGTTCGCACGGGCCGACTTCGCCAAAGACCATCCCGACAAGGTGGAGGCGATCGTCCGCGGCATCTTCGACGCGATGGAGCAGCTCAAGACCGACTCGGCCCGGGCCAAGGCGGCGGAGTTGATGTCGGCGGGCTACAACATCCCCGCGTCCGACACGCTGGCCATGCTCGGCGACGCCCACAGCACCAACTGGGCGGAGAACTACCAGTTCTTCATCAATCGCAACAATCCCGCCAACTTCGAGCGGATCTGGAAGCAGGCCTATTACCTCTATCGCCGGATCGGCGCCATCTCCAATCCGCCCGTGCCCTTCGACCAGGTGATGGACTTTTCCGTCATCCAGAAGCTCGGGCGGGAGCCGAAGTATGCCGAGACGAAGGACGAATACGCCAAGCCGCTGCCGCCGAAGACGCTCTCGCAGATCCGCGCCGAGAACGAGGAGATCCTGACAAACACCGTCGTCATCCACTTCTATCCCAACAGCTGGGACCTGCGGAAGCGGATCGTGCGGCGGATCGACGGCAAGGAGGTGGAGGAGCCGTACGACGCCACAGTGGATCTCGTGCTGGACGAGGTCGGGGCCTTGGCGAAGCAGTTCGGCAACGCCCGCATCGTCATCGAGGGCCACACCGACGCGTCGATGAAGGGGCAGGTGCCGGCGTCGATGGTGAAGGAACTCTCACGGCAGCGGGCCTCCGCCGTGAAGGACGCGCTCGTCGACAAGTACGACTTCGACCCGAACCGCTTCGCCTTCGACGGCGTGGGGTGGGATCGGCCTGCCGATCCGGATCAGCCCGACAACCACGCGCTGAATCGACGGGTCGAGGTCAAGGTCTTCTCGGCGGAAAAGGAATGAACACGCCCGCGGAACCCGGTCCCGGGCCGGCCGCGGCGGTCCCGGCTGCTCCGGCTCGGCCACTGCGGGGCGATGCCGACGCCGTCACGGCGTTCCTCTGGGGCGCGACCTGCGTGGCGTGCGTCGTGGCGGCGTGGTTCTGCGCCACCGCGGGCGAGGCCGAGGGGCGGTTCATCAGCCCGGCGACGCTGCCGAGCCCGGCGGAGACGCTGCGGGAGGCGCCCCGTGTCTTCGGTGAGCGCAAACTTGCCGCCAATACCGTGCGGACGCTCTCCCGGGTGGGCCTCGGATTCGGCCTGACCGCGGCGGTCGGCGTGCCGCTGGGGGTCTTGGCCGCCTGCTTCCCCGCGGTCAGGGCGTTTCTCGCGCCGCTGGCGATCTTCGGACGCAACGTGCCGGTCGCGGCGCTGATCCCGCTGACGTTCTTCCTCTTCGGCATCGGCGAGTTTCAGAAGGTGATGTTTCTCTTCATCGCCAGCGTCGCCTTCGTCGTCAGCGACACGACATCCGCGGTGCTGGAGGTGCCGCAGCGCTACGTCGACACGGCGCTCACGCTCGGCGCCTCGCGGGCGCAGATCATCCTGAAGGTGCTGCTGCCCTTGGCGGCGCCGGCGATCTTCAACTCCCTGCGGCTCCTCTTCGGCCTCGCCTTCGGCTACGTGATGCTCGCGGAACTCGTGAAGTTCGGCACCGATTCGGGTGGGCTTGGCGACCTCATCAACACGTCGCAGCGCCGCGGCGAGCGGGAGCCGATCCTGATCGTGCTGGTGGTGATTCCGCTGGTGGCCTATGCCATCGACCGGGCCCTCTGGTGGCTGCAGTGCGACCTGTTTCCCCATCGTTACGGGGGCCGCGGCCTGCTCCCGCGGCTCTGGCGGGGCCTCTGGCACGGCTTCGGTGGCCCGCGCGAGGCGTCACGGGAGGAGGCCGCATGAGCGCAGCGGGTACGGCAACGACAGCCGCGGCGACCACGGCGGACGAGCGGCCCGCGGCGGTCGAGTTTCGGGAGGTGTCGAAGGTCTACGGGGCAGGCACGCCGCGGGAGTACGTGGCGATCGAGGGGGTGAACTTCACCATCCCCGACGTGCCCGACCATGGCGAGATCTCGTCGTTCCTCGGACCGAGCGGCTGCGGCAAGAGCACGGTGCTTCGCTTGGTGGCCGGCCTCGAGCCGCAGCATCCGCCGACCCGCGGCGAGGTGCGGGTGCTCGGCCGGAAGGTCGGCGGCCCGGGGGCCGACCGGGGCATGGTGTTTCAGGATTACACGAGCTTCGACAATCGCACCGTGCTCGACAACGTCGCCTTCGGCCTGGAGTGCCGGGGCGTGTCTCGGCGCGAGCGGCATGCCGGGGGCCGGGAGTGGATCGAGAAGGTCGGCCTCGATCCGGTCCGGGATGCCGGCAAGTATCCGCACGAACTCTCGGGCGGCATGCGGCAGCGCGTGGCGATCGCCCGCACGCTCATCCTTCGGCCGCGGATCATCCTCATGGACGAGCCCTTCGGAGCGCTCGATCCGGCGACGCGGCTCGACATGCAGGACATGCTCGTCAGGCTCTGGCGCGAGGTGCAGGCGACGGTGCTGTTCGTCACGCACTCGGTCGAGGAGGCGGTCTATCTTGGCGACCGGGTGTTCGTGATGGCGACGACGCCGGGGAGGATCGCCGCCGACGTGCGCATGCCACCGGCATCGGCGCCCGCGCGGGAGACGCAATCGCAGCCGTGGTTTCGCGAGCAGGTGCAGCGGCTGCAGGAGGAGATGGAAAGGGTCGAGGCTGCGGCGCTGCGGCCGGAAGAGTTGCGACCCGCCGTCGGCATTGGCGACGCGTCCTCGAACCGGGCCGAAGCGTCATGAACTACCTCAAGACGGCCTTCACGACGCGGTGGAACCTGCTCTTCTTCGGGGCGGGGGTGGCCGCCGCATTCATCAGCGGCTTTCCCGCGGTCCTGCTGCCGCTCGTGGCGGCCGGGGAGATCTACTACCTGGCCAGCATGGTGACGAACGACCGCTTTCGCCGCGCGGTCGACGCCCAGGACGCGAAGGCGCGCCGGGCCGAGGATGCCGCCGGCGCCCGCGCGCGATACGACCGCATCCGCGAGCAACTGCCGCCGCAGTTGCTCGCCCGCTTCGACCGTCTCAAGGAGCATTGCCAGCGGCTGGTCGAACTGGGAGCCGGCCTGCGCGGCACCGACGGGCCGGAGGCCGACGGCGGCTCGCTCGAATCGCTCGATCGGCTGCTGTGGGGCTACCTGCGGATGATCTGGGGCGCCGCCTCGCTCTCGCAGTTTCTCGACCACACCGACGACGGCGCGATCCGGGCCCGCATCGCGGACCTCGAGCGCCGGCTCGCGCGGCTGCCGGCGGGCGGCGACTCGGAACAGTTGCGGGCGACGCTCGAAGACCATCTCAAGACCAGTCGCGAGCGGCTGGCCAATATCGACGACGCCAAGCGGAAGCTCGACGTCGTGGCGGCCGAGATCGAGCGGCTCGAGTCGAAGATCGCGGCGCTCGCCGAGGGCGCCGTGGCGAAGCGGGACGTGAGCGACATCGCCCGGCGGGTGGACGAGGTGGCCGAGGGGATGCGGCGGACCGACGAGACGATGCGGCAGCTTCAGCTGCCGCCGGAGCTCGAGGAACTGGAGGAGCCGCCGGCGGTGCTCCGCGAGGAAGCCTGAGCGGGTGGCTCTGGCTCTGGCTCTGGCTCTGGCTCTGGCTCTGGCTCTGGCTCTGGCTCTGGCTCTGGCTCTGGCTCTGGCTCTGGAGCCGTCGTGGCGACAAGTTTTCAACTTGTCGAATCCGCGTTGCCAGGGCGCCGGTG
>JBJOKF010000067.1:0-8282 GCA_046046235.1 Planctomycetota bacterium
CCCTGTTCCTTCCCCTAGTTCCTTTTGGAGGTTTGCGTGATTCGCAAAGTTCTGTCGATCCTCCTCCCGGCGGTCGCCGTCGTCGCGATGTGCACGAGCACGTTCGCGGCCGATTGCGGCAGCTGCGGTGGTGGCTGTGAGGGTGGCTGCGGCGGTGCCGTGGCTGCCGTCGAGGGTGGTGCGTCCGCTGCGTGCGGCGGCTGCGCTCCCGCGACCAAGACGGTGTATCAGCGTCAGTACGTGACCGAGATGAAGACGGTCACGTCGACCGAGTACACCACCGAGACGCGTGAGCGGACCTACACGGTCAACAAGCGCGTTCCGCGGACCGAGGAGCGGACCCGCACGGTCACCGTGCAGGTTCCCGAGACTCGGACCAAGACCGTGAACTACACGGTCAACCGGAACGTGACCGAGACCAAGACGTCCGAGTACACGGTCCAGGTCCCCTACACCGAGACGGTCGAGCAGACCTACACGGTGAACGTGCCGGTGTCGGAGGAGAAGACCTCCACCTACACCGTCATGGTGCCGAAGCAGGAGGAGAAGACCTCCACCTACTCGGTCCAGGTGCCCTACACCGAGCAGGTCGAGCAGGCCTACACGGTCATGGTGCCGAAGTCCGAGGAGAAGACCTCGACCTACACGGTCCAGGTTCCCTACACCGAGCAGGTCGAGCAGACCTACACGGTGAACGTGCCGGTGTCGGAGGAGAAGACCTCCACCTACTCGGTCCAGGTTCCCTACACCGAGTCGGTCGAGCAGACCTACACGGTGATGGTGCCGGTGTCGGAGGAGAAGACCTCCACCTACACCGTCATGGTCCCCTACACCGAGGAGAAGGTTTCGACCTACTCGGTCCAGGTTCCCTACACCGAGCAGGTCGAGCAGACCTACACGGTGAACGTCCCCTACACCGAAGAGATGACCGGCAGCCGGACCGTGCAGAAGCGCGTCCCGGTGCAGGGCACCCGCACGGTGCAGGTCAAGGGCGGCCACTGGGAGACGCAGCAGGTCGAGGTCGCCTCGAGCGGCACCGACGCCTGCGGCTGCCCGTGCCCCCCGAAGACGTGCTGCAAGCGTGTCTGGGTTCCGACGTGTGAGACGAAGGAAGTGCCCTACACGACCTACCAGTGCACGACCGAGGAGGTGCCCTACACCTACACGGTCAGCAAGTGCCGGCAGGAGCAGCGGAGCCGGATGGTGAGCGTGACGAAGTACCGCAGCGAGGAGCGGACCCGCACCTACTCGGTGACGAACTGCCGCCCCGAAGAGCGGACCCGCACCTACACCGTCACGAAGATGGTGCCGGAGCAGAAGTCCCGTTCGGTGAACGTGACGAAGTACCGCTCCGAGGAGCGGACTCGTAGCTACACCGTGACGAAGATGGTGCCCGAGACGAAGACCCGTTCGGTCAGCGTCACGAAGTACCGTCCGGAAGAGCGGACCCGCAGCTACACCGTCACGACCCACGTGCCGGAGCAGCGGACCCGTTCGGTCAGCGTCACCAAGTACCGTTCCGAGGAGCGGACCCGCAACTACACCGTCACCACCATGGTGCCGGAAGAGCGGACCCGCACCTACACGGTCACGAAGATGGTGCCCGAGCAGAAGACCCGCTCGGTCAACGTCACCAAGTACCGCACCGAGACGAAGACTCGGGAGTACCAGGTGACGCGTTGCGTGCCCGAGACCATGACCAAGGAAGTTTCCTACACGGTCATGGTGCCGCAGCAGAAGACCGAGAGCTACTCGGTCACGGTGTACGACTGCGTGCCGGAGACGAAGACCGAGAGCTACTCGGTCCGCGTCCCGCACCAGGTCACCAAGGAAGTGCCGGTGCAGAAGTGCGTCACGGTCGCCGTCGAGGTGCCCGTGGAGAACGCCTGCGGCGGTGCGGCTGGCGGCTGCGGTGACGCCGGCGCTGCCGGTGACGCCGGTGCCTGCGGCTGCGGTGACGCCGGTGCCGCTTCGGCCTCGGCCTGCGGCGACTGCGGTGCCGCTGCCGGCGCCGCTTGCAGCAAGGGCTGTGGCCACCGTCGTGGCTGCCGTCGCTGCAAGTGATCGCTGACCGCAACCGCGGTCAGGCACGATTGAAAACGAGAGGGGGCTGGGCGCCGGGCGCCCAGCCCCCTCGGCTTTTCCGCTGGAGAACCCCGAGCCCGCTCCCGCAAGGATGCTGGTCTGGCGTCACCGCCCGATCTGTGGTGCACTGCCTCTCCCACGGAACGCATGGAGCGGAGGCGGAGCGATGCAGCAGGCGGCGATCGAACTCGAGGCGGAGTGTGCGACGGATGGCGAGTTGGCTGCCGCCTCGGCTCGTGGCGAGACGGCGGCCTGGGTGCGACAGGCGCGGCAGGCCATTCGCTCTGCCGACACCGACTTCTTCCGGGTGTCGCCGGTTCGCTATTGGGCCGACTTCCTCCTGAGCCTCGTCGCGGCTTATACGGCGGCCACGGCCTACCTGACGCTCCCCTTCGGCTCGTGGCCCCAGGTGGTCGCCTTCCCGCTGGCGGCCTTTTGGCTCTACCGCCTGGGCTCGCTGATCCACGAGGTCTGCCACCTCGGCCAGCACGAGATGCCCCTCTTCAAACTCGCCTGGAACCTGCTCGCGGGGGTCGTGACGCTCACGCCGAGCCCGTTCTTCACCCGACACCATCGCGACCACCACAGCCAGCGGTACTACGGCACCCCGGAGGATCCGGAGTACGTCGCCAACGTGCTCGCCGCGGGGAACCTGCGGAGCTTCGTCGGGTACACGCTCTACGTCCTCGCCTTTCCCGTGCTCGTGTTCCTGCGGTTTCTGCTCGCCCCGCTCACCTTCCTGCATCCGCGGCTGCGCGAATGGACGCTCGCCCGGGCGTCAGCGCTGACGTTCAACCGTCGGTACGAGCGAAAGCTGTCGACCGCCGATCGCTGGACGATCCTCGCCGTGGAAATCCCCTGCTTCCTCCGGGCGGCGCTGATTCCGTTGCTGGTGCTCCAGGGCGTGAACCACTGGACGCGGATCCCGATGCTCTACGCGCTGGCGGTGGCCACGGTCCTGCTCAATCAGCTCCGGCAGATGGCGGACCATCACTTCGACGGTGACGGCAGCCGCGTCGATATGGAGTCGCACATCATGGACTCGTGCAATTTCACGCGGAACGACCCGCTCACGCTCCTGCTCTTCCCCTTCTCGATCCGCTACCACGCGCTGCACCACCTCTTCCCGTCCTTGCCCTACCACAACCTGAAGCGGGCGCATTCGCATCTCGTCGCCACGCTGCCGGGCGATTCGCCCTACCGCGAACTCGATCGGCCAGGATGGTGGAGCGTGGCCAAGCACACGATCTGGGGCCCCGCCGGCGCCGGCCGCCACCGCCCGTCTGCGACGTGACCGTCGCAGACGGGGTCCTCGCAGCGGCGGCTCGCTTCAACGACCTTGCTGCTTGAGCAGGTCGCGGATCTCCGTGAGGAGTTCCTGATCCTTGGTCGGCGGCGGCGGCACGGCGGCCTCGGCGGCCTTCGACTGCATGATCCAGCCCAGGAACTTCACGATGAAGATGAAGAGCGCCAGGGCCAGAATGAGAAAGCTGACGACGTCGCCGAGGAAAGCGCCGAAGGGGATCTTCTTGTCGCCGAGGACAAAGGCCCAGTCCTTGTAGCTGCCGTCGCCGGGCATGACGACGCTGACGAGCGGCATGATGACGTTGTCGACGAGGCTCGAGACGATCTTCCCGAACGCGCCGCCGATGATCACACCGACGGCGAGGTCGATGACGTTGCCCTTGAAGGCGAAGTTCTTGAACTCGTCGAACAGGGAAAGGGCTTTGTTGGTCGGCAGTTCCATGGGGCGTGAGCTCCGCATACGGGTTGGCCTCGGGGGCAACCGCCGCGAGTGAACGATGTGGCTCGCGGGCGGGTTCCGAGGCTGGGCGTGAAGCTACCGTCAGGCCGGCAGAACCGGCAAGTCGCGGCTGCCGTTCGCGGCGGCCGCCGGTCCACTTGCCGGTGACTTGCAGTCACCGTAGGAACATGATCCTCTTGAGCAGTCGGGTCGCCGTCTGCGCCGGGGCCGTTGGGCTACCGGACGCGAGGCTTCGATCCTGCCCGGTGCGCCGAGTCGCGGCGGACGAGCGATCGATCCTGCGAATCTATCCCAAGAAACTGGAGTCGAAGAGAGCATGCACGAAGTCGTGACGGCCCGCGGGGCATGGTGGCAAGGCGGCCGGCGGCCGTTCGAGCGGTTGCGGAAGGTGAGCGCATGGGCGGCGCTTGCGCTGGCGATGGCCGGCGGTTCCGCAACGCGGGCCGAGGCGCAGCAGGCCGTGGTCGCCGCGACGGCCGCAAGCCCCGCCTTCGAGGCGGTGATCCGCCGCGAGATGGAGGCGACGGTGAAGGCGTTCAACGCGGGTGATGCCACCGGACTCGCCGGTCTCTTCATGGAGAAGGGGGAACTCGTCGACGAGAACGGCAACGTCTACACGGGCCGGGCCGAGATCGCCGAACTCTTCAAGACGTTCTTCGCCAAGTTCCCGAAGGCATCGCTCGACATGGAGGTGACGAACGTCCGCACCATCGGCGACAGCCTCGCCGTCGAGGAGGGCGTGCGCCAGATCACGGCGAACGAGGGGCAGGCTTCGGCCCGGCTTCGGTACGTCGCCATGCGGGACAAGCTGGGCGATTCGTGGCCCATCGCCTCGTACCGCGAGTACGCCGATGATCCCATCCCGACGGCAGCCGAGATGCTCGAGCCGATGGCGTTTCTCGTCGGGGATTGGGTGGATGAAAATCCAGACGGGCGCACCTCGATCAGCTACCGTTGGAGCGAGGACGGCAACTTCCTGCTCGGCGAGTTCGCGCTCTCGGCCGGCGGCATGGATGCGAAGAGCGTGCAGCGGATCGGTTGGGATCCTGTCGAGGGCGTCATCCGCTCCTGGACGTTCGATTCCGACGGCGGCTTCAGTCAGGGCGAGTGGACGCCGGTCGAGACGGGCTGGGTGTCGAAGACCGAGGCCACCATGCCGGACGGCACGACGGCCTCCGCCACCGTGACGGTCACGATCAAGGACCAGGATCACTTCCTCGTCCGCAGTTCGGACCGGATCGTGGCCGGTGTCGAGGAGCCGGACTTCGAGATGCTGATCGCCCGGCGTCCACCCCAGCCGGGAGCGGCAACTGCGAAGCCGGCGGCGAAGTGACGGGCCGTTCCAGGTCTGTCGGCATTTTTTGGTGACGGGGGTTGCTCGCGTTCGAAGCCGCGAACGACCGCGTGCGAGCTAGGCTACGGAAGCGTTCTGGGTGTCTTTCGAAAGGCGGAATCGAATGCGTCGGATGATTGCGTGCGTGTGCGTGGCGGCGTGCGTCGTGGGAGGCATCGTTGCCGAAGGGGCGCAGCGGGGGCGCGGCGGCGTGGGCGGTGGTGGTCGAGGCGGGATGGCGCGGCCCGCGCCGGCGGCCCGCCCCGCGGCGCCGATGGCTCGGCCTGCCGCGCCGATGGCACGTCCCGCGGCGCCCATGTCCCGGCCCGCGCAGCGACCGCAGATGCCGACGCAACGGCCCCAGATGACGCAGCGGCCACAGATGCCGTCACGACCGCCGGCGACCGCGCAGCGGCCGTCCTTCCAGCGTCCGGGCACGGGCGGCGGCAACATGGCGCGGCCGTCCCTGCCCAGTGCCTCGGCGCGGCCCATGCCGCAGACGCGGCCTGCTCCCTCCGCCCCACGTCCCGGGCTCGGCACGATGCGGCCGGGCGGAGGCGGCACCGCCGGCACGACGCGGCCGGCTCCGCAGCCGGGTGGCGGCATCGGTGGTCTGAGCCGTCCCGGCGGAAGCCTCGGTGGCGGGGCCGCGAGCCGTCCGGGGGGCGGGTTTGCCAACCGGCCGGCGCCGTCGTTGCGCCCCGGGCAAATCGGCAGCGGCGGCGGCAGCGGCGGCCCGCCGCGTCCCGGCCTTGGCAATCGCCCGACGACGCTTCCCGGTCAGATCGGTGGTGGCGCGACGACGTTGCCCGGCGCGGCCAATCGGCCCAGCCTCGGCGCGAGCACAAAGCCTTTCCCGCAGCCGGGGCTCGGGGGGAATCGGCCGTCTGTGACCGGTCCGAACGGCGGCGGATTGGCCGGCGGCAATCGGCCCGGTGCCGGCGGCAATCGTCCCGTGACGCTTCCCGGGCAGGTGGGCGGTGATCGGCCGGGAATCGGCGGTGATCGTCCCGGCATCGGTGGAAACCGACCCGATCTCGGCGGCAACCGTCCCGGCCTCGGCGGCAACCGTCCCGGTCAGGGGGGCAACTTGTCCGATATCGCCGGCACGACCCGCCCTGGTGGCAATCGTCCGGGGATCGGCGGCAACCGTCCCGGCTGGGGCGACAACCGTCCCGGCGTCGGGAACGGCATCGGCAACAACGTCGGCAACGGTATTGGCAATGGTGTCGGCAACGGGATTGGAAACGGTAGTGGCAACAACATCGGCAACAACATCGGCATCGGCGGTGGCAACAACTTCAACAACGTCAACGTCAACGGCGGCGGCTGGGGCTATCCCGGCGGCGGCTGGAATCATGGAGGTTGGGGCTACGGTGGCTATGGTGGCTGGGGCGGTGGCTATGGTGGCTGGGGCGGTGGTTACGGCGGCTATGTGAATCCGCACTACGGGGGCTGGTACAGCGGCTGCTGGAACGGCAACTGGGGCGGCGGCTACGGCGGCGGATGGTGGGCGCCGTTCGCGTTGGGCGCGGCGACCTGGGGGCTGGCCTCGTCGATCGGTGGCTGGGGGCTCGGCTATGGCGCCCTCGGCTACGGCGGCGGCGCGTATGTAAACCCCTACTACGCCTCGATGCCGGCCACCGTGGTGGCGTCGGCGCCGTACGACTATGGGCAGCCCGTCGTCGTCAACAACTACATCACGAGCGACGATGACCTGACCAACAGCACCGACTCCCAGGGTGGTTCGGGCGTGGGCGGGGCCGCGACCGGCACTGGAACGGGCACGGCGGCGCCGCCGGCCAACGATGCGGCCAACAAGGCTGTCGACGATGCGCTGGCCGCGTTCAAGTCCGGCGACTACACGTCGGCGCTCGCCGGCTTCGACAAGGCGGTGAAGCTCTCTCCCAAGGACTCGGTGCTCCACGAGCTGCGGGCACTGGCGCTCTTCGCGCTGGGCCGTTATCCGGAGGCCGCTGCGACGCTCAACGCGGTGCTCGTGTCGGCGCCCGGCATGGACTGGACGACCGTCAGCAACGTCTATGGCTCGGTCGACACCTACACGGCGCAGCTTCGCAAGCTCGAGGATTACTGCCGGGCGAACCCCGACAGCGCGGCGGGCCACTTCGTTCTGGCCTACCACTATCTCGTCGGGGGGCACGCCGACACGGCGGTCGACGCGCTGAAGGTCGTCGTGGCCAAGCAGCCCGGCGACATGGTGGCCAAGCGATTGCTCGAGGCGATCTCGCCGCCGCAGGAGCCCCAGGCCGAGGCCACACCCGCGACGAACGACGGTGCCGCGGCCCCGGCGACGCCCGAGACCGACCTGGTCGGTACCTGGAAGGCTTCGAGCGGCAATGACTCGGTTCTCCTCACGATCACGGAGGACTCGAAGTTCACCTGGAAGGCCACCCCCGCGGGCCGGCCTGCGGTGGAACTGTCGGGGACGGTCGAGACCACGCGCGACGCCATGGTGCTCGAGAGCGAGAAGGCCGGACCGATGGTGGGCAAGGTTCGCTCCCAGGGGCCGGACGCATTCGAGTTTTCCCTCGCCGGGGCCCCCAAGGAAGCAAAGCCGCTGCTGTTTCAGCGGCAGAAGTGACGGCGGAGAGACCCGCACGCAACCGTCCGCAAGGGCCGGCGGAGACACCCTCCGCCGGCCCCTGTCGCGGTCGTTGATCCTGGCCGTCACCCGTGCCGATGCTATAAATCTCGGTGCCGTTGGCGGTGGACAGGAGCAGGCGTCATGATCGAGGCGAGTCGTCCTGACGTGGTCGTGATCGGTGGTGGGCCGGCCGGCGCGACGACCGCAGCGCTCGTGGCCCGAGCGGGGCACGGCGTTCGGCTCTACGAGCGGGAGCGGTTTCCCCGGTATCACGTGGGTGAGTCGCTCATCCCGGACACCTTCTGGGTGCTCGAACGCCTCGGCATGCTGCCGCGGCTCCGCGGCAGCAGGTTCGTCGAGAAGCGGAGCGTGCAGTTCGTCTCCGAGCAGGGCAAGCTCTCGGAGCCCTTCTATTTTTCCGACTACAAGCCTGGCGAGAGTTCACAGACCTGGCAGGTGCTGCGCGAGGAGTTCGACAGGATGCTCCTCGACAA
>JBJOKF010000171.1:0-11046 GCA_046046235.1 Planctomycetota bacterium
AGGAAGAACGGCCGGTCACGATTGCGGGCGATGAAGTCGATCGCCCGGTCGGTGAACCGCCGCGTGAACCGCGCCTGGTCGGGGTCGGTCTCGACGACCGCGTCGCCCTCGTAGAGCGGCAGCGGCGGCATGCCGCGAACCGTCGGATGGAGCGGGCCGTTGTCGTTGGAATAGGGGATCCCAAAAAACGCGTCGAACCCGCGGCGGGTGGGCCAGAACGGCTGCTGCAGCCCGAGATGCCACTTGCCGAAGGCGGCCGTGGCGTAGCCGGCCGGCCGCAGCAGATCCGGCAGCAGCTGCTCTGCCGGATGGATGCCGGTGGTGCTCGTGTGGTTCAGGGCGCCGGCCATGCCGACGCGGTTGGGGTAGCAGCCGGTCAGGAGCGCCGCACGGGAGGCGGTGCAAACGGCCTGCGCGACACAGAAGCTCGTCAGCCGCAGGCCCTCGGCGGCCATGCGGTCGAGGTGCGGCGTGCGGATGGAATCGGTGCCGAAGCAGCCGACGTCGGCGTAGCCCAGGTCGTCGGCGAGGATCACGATGATGTTGGGCGGCCGTTCACCGCCATGATCCGCGCTGGCTTTTGCGCCGCTGGACGCGGCTCCCGCTGCCGCCGGCACCGGCACGAGCACGAGCCGCCGCACGTCGGCCACGCTCCGGCCGGGAATCTGCGTGGCCCGCAGTTCGAGCGTCACCGGCCCGGCGGCGAGGTCGATCGTGCCGAGCGACAGCGGCCGAAACTCCTTGTCGATGCCCTCGGCCCGCCGCGGCACGCGATCCATGTTTTCTCCCGGCGGCGGGTCCCAGGCGGGCGTGATCGTGGCCTCCGCGGATGCGGTGCCGCAGGTGAGCCGCACCGTCGAGCCGGCATCGGCCGCGGCGCAGGTGTACCAGAGCGTGGCCTCGTAGCGGCCCGCCGTGAGCACGTCGACGGTCCAGGTGATCGAGTCGTCGACGGTCGTCCAGCTCTTGAAGAAAGAGGCGTTGGGCGCTGGCGAGCTGCGGGTGACGCCGCCGTGAGGTAGGCCATCGCGGGCGGGCAGTTCGGTCAGCGGGGCGCCTGGGGCACCCACGGGGAAGCGCTCTTCATGGGGCCGTGGCACCGCCCCGAGCACGTCGCGTCGCCAGCCGTCGGCGGCCTCGCGGAGTCGCGCGGCCTCAGCGGGCAGATCGGCGGCCAGGTCGCGGGTGTGGCCGGGATCGGCGTCGATGTCGTAGAGCCGGCCTTTGTCGTCGAGCCGGTGGGTCTGACTGCGAACGCTCACGCGGCCGCCGAAGCTCGCGGGAAGAGTGCGGGCGGCCGCCTTGCGCGTCACGTCCGCGGCTGCCGGGCCGGCGACGAGCACCGGCGCAAGGTCGAGGCCGTCGAGCGGTTTCGTCGCACCGACGTCGATGCCGGCGAGACCCGCGAGCGTCGGCAGGAGGTCGATCGCGGCGGTGATCGCGGGAACCTTCGTGCCCGGCCGGATGCGGTCCGGCCAGCGCACGCAGCAGACGCTCCGTACCCCGCCCTCGTCGGTGCTCCCCTTGTGGCCGCGGAAGCCCCCGCACCACCGCGGGCTGTTCGGCCCGTTGTCGGAAAAGAAGACGACGATCGTGTCGTCGGCGATGCCGGCCGCGGCGATCGCGGCGAGCAGCTCGCCCACGTTGCGGTCGAGGTTTTCCACCATCGCCAGGGCGGCGCGGGTGAAGCTGACATCTTCATCGGCGCCCTTCGGCCCGCGGAGGCCGATCGGGGCTTCGCGAAACCGGGCCCAGTCGTCGTCCGGCACGTCCATCGGCGAGTGGGGCGTGTTGAAAGAGAGATAGCAGAGGAACGGCCGCCGCGCATGCGCGTGGTCGCGTATGAAGTCGACGGCGTGGCCGGTCAGGTCGTCGGCGATGTACCCCGATCCGCGGACGAATCGGCCGTCGTGCTCGAACTCGGCGTCGTGGTAGGCGTTCCAATGGCCCTCGGTGAATCCGTAGAAGGTGTCGAAGCCACGGGCCCGCGGGTGGCAAGGCCACTGGGTGCCGTTGTGCCATTTGCCGAAGCAGCCGGTGGCGTAGCCTGAGTCACGGAAGACGTCGGCGAGCGTGCGTTCGTCGGCCGCCATCCGCTCCTGGCCGAGGGAGACGCCGCGAACGCCGCTCCGCGGGTGGTAGCGGCCGGTGAGCAACTCGGCGCGGGTGGGCGCGCAGACCGGCTGCACGAAGAACCGCTCGAGGACGGCGCCGTCGCGGGCGAGCCCGTCGATGGCGGGCGTGGCGAGGTTCGTGTTGCCGACGAACGAGAAGTCGCCCCAGCCGGCGTCGTCGGCCAGGATCACGACGACGTTGGGCGCCGCGGCAGGGGCGGCCTCGGCACGGGTGGCACCAATGCACCCGCCCGCGAGAAGGGCGAACATCGCCAGCGACGATCTCATCGGCAAAACTCCAGCGCCATGCCTCGTGCACGGTGGCGTGTCAGGGCCAGGACGGGCCGCCCGGCGGCACAAGCCTCACCGTCGGCACGACCGTCCCGAAACAGCCCGCGAGGCCTCTCATTCCGGGTGTATGCTTCAGGATAGCCGCCAACGGACTGACCCGCAGGGTCGCTGGCAGACCGATGGCGCCGGGCTGCCTGGCCCACGTGGATGTGCGGGATGAACGACAACCGAGAGTTCATCGAGGAGTTTCTCGTCGAGGCGGCGGAGAACCTCGACCAGGTCGACCGCGACCTCCTGGCGCTCGAGGAACGGCCGGAGGATCTCCAGCCGCTCGCGAGCATCTTTCGCACTGTCCACACCATCAAGGGCAACAGCGGGTTCTTCGGCTTCTCGAAGCTCGGCGCGCTGACCCACAGCGGCGAGCATCTGCTCGGCCGTCTCCGCGACGGGAAGGTCCGGCTGAACGGCCGCGTCACCGGCACGCTCTACTCGATGGTCGACGCCGTGCGGTCGATCCTGCAGGCGATCGAGGAGACGGGGGTCGAAGGGGAGCAGGATTATCGCGAGCTGGCCCAATCGCTCGTGGCGGTGGCCCTCGAGGATGCCGGCGCCGACGAGCCGCCGCGGTCGGCCGTCGTAGCACGAGCCACGGCCCCGGAGCCAATCGCGGTCATTCCCGGCGCGGAAGCCATGTCGCCGGCGGTGAACGTCGCGCCCGCGGCCTCCGGTGCCGCGACGCTCTCGCCAACGCCCGCCGCAGTTCCCGCTCCGACTGCCGCTCCGGCTGCCGCCCCCGCCGCTGCCGCGGCCGATCACGTGCGGCCGGGCCCGACCGCGGTCGACCCCTCGATCCGTGTCGACGTGGGCCTGCTCGCCTCGATTCTTGACCTGGTCGGGGAACTCGTCCTCGCCCGCAACGAGTTGCGGAGCGTCGCCGGCAACGACCCGGCGCTCGAGGGCGCGGTGCACCGCATCCATGCCGTCACCAACGCCCTCCAAGAGGCGGCGGTGAAGACGCGGATGCAGCCCATCGAGCACGTGTTCAACAAGTTTCCGCGGACCGTTCGGGATCTGGCCGTGTCCTGCGGCCGCGAGGTGCAGTTGGTCATCGACGGCGCCGACACGGAACTCGACCGTACGCTCGTCGAGCGGATTCGCGACCCGCTGACCCACCTCGTCCGCAACGCCGTCGATCATGGCATCGAGCCCCCCGATGCCCGCGAGGCGGCCGGCAAGCCGCGGGCCGGCAGGCTCCGGCTGCGGGCCTTCAACGAGAGCGGCCAGGTGACGATCGAGGTGCAGGACGACGGCGCCGGCATCGCCGTCGACGCGGTCCGTGCCAAGGCGGTGGCGCGAGGGCTCGTCGACGCCGCGACGGCGGAGTCGCTGCCCGACGAGCGGGTGTTGCAGTTCATCTTCGAGCCCGGATTCTCCACGGCCGCGCAGGTGACGAGCGTGTCCGGCCGCGGCGTGGGCATGGACGTGGTGAAGACCAACATCGAGGCCATCGGCGGCACCGTCGACGTCTCGAGCGCCCGCGGCGTCGGCACGACGGTGCGGGTACGCGTTCCGCTGACGCTCGCGATCGTGCCGGCGCTCGTGGTCCGCTGTGGAGCGGAGCGGTTCGCCCTGCCGCTGGCCGCCGTCGGTGAACTGCTCGCGCTGCGGCCCGACGGTGGGCTGCGAATCGAGGGCCTCGCCGGTGCGCCGGTGATCAGGCTGCGTGGTCGACTCGTGCCCGTCGTCTTCCTCGACGCGCTTCTGGGCCTGCCGGCGGTGTCGTCGACCCGCGACACCGGGACCGTCGTGCTCGTCCGGGTCGACGACCATGAGTTCGGCCTCGTCGTCGACGGCACGAATGCCGGTGCGGAGACGGCCGCTCCGGGTGTCTCCTGGATCGGATCCCGTGGCCGGCTCACCGAGGCCGCGACCCTCACCACGATCGTCGTCAAGCCCATCGGCGGCCTGCTGGCGCAGCTGGGGCTCTACGGCGGCGCGACGGTGCTCGGCGACGGGGGCGTCGTCCTGATTCTCGACCCCCGAGGCATCCTCGGCGTTTCCAATCTGCCGCCCGCGGTCCGTGATTCGCAGGCTGTCATCCCGGCGGCGGTGCAGTCGGCCGAGAGCTACCTCGTTTGCCAGACGGTGGCGGGCCGTCGGGTCGCGGTGCCGCTCGACCGGGTCGCCCGGCTCGAGAAGGTCGCGCCGGAGTCGGTCCAGCAGGCGGGCGAGCGTCGGCTCGTGCGTCGCGGCGATTCGTTCACGGATGTCGTCGACGCGGATCGGGCCCTGGGGATTGCCGCGCCCGGCGGCTTCGCCGCGGATGGCCCGCTCAATCTCGTGGTGCTTGACGACCGCTCTGGCGGCGTCGGGCTCGCGGTACGGAAGGTGATCGACGTCGCGTTGGCCGAGTCGGCATTGCAGCCGGCGCTCGCCGCGCCCGGCGTCTCCGGCACGCTCGCCGTCGCCGGACTGGCGACCGAGGTTCTCGACCTGGCGGCGCTTGCTTTACCGTCCGGCCCCCATCCCCCTCTCCGATGAACGGCATCATGGGAACAGTGTCTTCCTCGAGCGTGCTCCCCGGAGCCGAGGCCACCCTGCCGGTCACTGCGGCGGCGAGCCGCCACTGCTGCTTCCTGATCGCCGACGAGTGCTTCGCCGTGCCGGCGGAGGCGGTGGCCGAGGTCCTGCGCGACGGTCGGATCACGCGCGTGCCACGGGCGCCCGAGGCGGTGATCGGCTTGGTGCACCTGCGCGGGCGGATCGTTCCCGTCATCGACATGCAGCGGCATCTCGGCCTCGCGGCCGTGGCCACGGCCCGCACGCACCTCGTGATCCGGTTCCAGGACGACTGGTACAGCCTGCTCGTGGACGAGATGCTCGACGTCATCGAGGTCGACGAGCGGCACCTCGAGCCCTGCGCACGGCCGGCCGGCGAGGGTGCGGAGGACGCGGTCCGCGGCACGTTCGCCGCCCAGACGTGTCTCGTCCATGTTCTCGATCCGCACCGGATCATCCAGGCCCTGGCACGGCAGCGGGATCAATCCCTTCAACGGCACGGAGCTTTCCATGGCAGCGTTTGAGCACGAATCCGTTTCCCGGCAGGCGAACGCCGCCCCGTCCAACACCGGCTGGCGGGCGCTCTTGGGCAACCGTCTCCTGCTGGCGCTCCTCGCGGTGTCACTGATTCCGTTGGCGATTCTGGCGATCGCCACCTACCGCTCGGCCGCGGCGGCGCTGACGGACGAGGCCTTCGCGAAGCTCGAGACGGTCCGCACCATCACGGCGAAGTCGGTGGAACGGTATTTTCAGACCCTGCACGACGAGCTGCGGGTGCTGTCGGAGGACCGGATGACGGTCGCCGCGTGCCGGGAGTTTCAGCAGGCCTTCGGGACCGTGGTCACGGACAACAAGGTCGATCCCCAGGAACTCGCCCGCGTGCGCCGCGAGGTCGAGGCGCACTATGTCGGGGAGTTTGCCGCCGATTTCCGCAAGCGGGCCGGCGAGGACCTGAACCCCAAGCCGCTCGTCGACGCGCTCGACGACAACGGCTTGTACCTGCAATACCTCTACATCCGCCGCAACGAGAACCCGCTGGGTGCGAAGCAGATCCTCGACGCCGCCCCCGACGCCTCGGGCTACTCGAAGACGCACGCCGTCTACCATCCGCTTTTCCGCAGCCTGCGGGAGAAGTATGGACTGGCCGACGTGTTCCTCATCGACGCGACCACCGGGCACATCCTCTATACGGTGCTCAAGGAGCCCGACTTCGGCGGTTCGCTGCGCAGCGGCCTGCTCGTGGGCACGAGCCTCGGCGACGCCTACCTCCGGGCGGCGGGGAGCGGCCGTCGCGATGCGGTGGCCTTCGGTGACTTCGCCCGCTACCTGCCCTCCTGCAACGAGCCGGCGAGCTTCATGGCGGCGCCGGTGTACGACGGGCGGCAACTCGTCGGCGTGGTGGCCTTCCAGGTGCCGATCGACAAGACCGACGACATCATCGGCGAGACGACCGGCATGGGGCAGACCGGGGAGACCTACGCGGTCGCGGCGGACAGGATGTTCCGCAGCAACTCGCGGTTCATGCACGCGCTCGGCGTGACGTCGACCATCATCAATCCCAAGGTGAAGGCCGACACGGCGCCGGTCCGCAGCGCCCTGGACGAGGGGCGGTCGGGAACGGCCCTCGGACTCGACTTCCGCGGCCGGCAGGTGCTCTCTTCGTGGTCGCCCGTCACCATCCACCGGGACGACGCCTCCGACCGGTCGAGCGTCCGCTGGGCGCTCGTCTCGGAGGTGGATCGCGACGAGGTGCTCGCGCCGATCCGTCGGCTGCGTGACTTCGCGCTCACGCTCTTCGGGCTCACGACCGCCGGCGTGCTGCTCGTCTCCTCGGCCATCGCCCGGAGGCTCACGCGCGAGTCGAACCGTCAGGCGGTGCTCGTCAACGGCATCGTCGACAACACCCACGCGTTGGCGAGCTCGTCGGAGGAGCTGACGAGCGTCAGCCAGCAGATGAGCGCCGCCGCCGAGGAGACGACCGCCCAGGCGAACCTCGTCTCGGCCGCCGCCGAACAGGTCAGCAGCAACGCCCGCACCGTTTCGGGGTCGATCGACAACCTCGTGGAGAGCATCCACGAGATCGCCAAGAGCGCGCAGGACGCCGCCCACGTCGCGAAGCAGGCGGTGGACATGGCCGGCACGGCCTCGACGACGATGGACGCCCTCGGCAGGTCGAGCGGCGAGATCGGCAAGGTCGTGAAGGTGATCACGTCGATCGCGGAGCAGACCAACCTGCTGGCCTTGAACGCCACGATCGAGGCCGCCCGGGCGGGAGAGGCGGGCCGGGGCTTCGCCGTCGTCGCCAACGAGGTGAAGGACCTGGCCCGCGAGACGGCCCGGGCCACGGAGGACATCGGCGCCAAGATCGATGCGATGCGGGCGGACGCCCAGCGGGCGGTGTCCGACATCACCGCCATCCGCTCCGTGATCGAGTCGATCGACGCGCTCCAGACCAGGATCGCGACGGCCGTCGAGGAGCAGTCGGTCACGACCAGCGAGATCAGCCGCAACATCGCCGAGGCGACCACCGGCTCGTCGGAGATCGCCGAGAACATCGTCCAGGTGGCGCAGGCGGCGCAGAGCACGGCGGAGGGCGCCTCCAACACGCAGCTCTCGTCGCAGGAGCTGTCTCGGATGGCGCAGGGCCTGCAACGGCTGGTCGAGGAATACCGCCGGTCGTGAGACCGCGAGAGGGAGACCGGGCGTGCGGGCGCTGATCGTCGACGATTCCAAGCCGAGCCGCAGCATCCTGGCGCGCAGCCTGGGCGCGCTCAAGTTCGAGTGCAGCGAGGCGGCCAACGGTGCGGAAGCCATCGCCCTCCTGGCGACGTCGCCCCGGCCCGATGTGATCACCCTCAACTGGCAGATGCCGGTGATGGACGGCATCGAGACGCTTCGCCGGCTGCGCGCCGACCGGACCCTCCGCGGGGTGAAGGTGCTGATGGTGTCGACGGAGAGCGACCCTGTCCGCATCGAGGCGGCCCTGGCGGCCGGCGCGGACGACTTCCTGTCGAAGCCGTTCACTCCCCAGGCGCTCGGTCGCAAGCTCGTCGCGCTCGGGGTGTGCACCTCTGCCGAGGCCACCCCGGCGGGAGGTCGTGATCCGGTGCGGGTGCTCATCGTCGACGATTCCGTCACGGTGCGGAGCGTGCTCTCGGCCACGCTCGGCGCCGACCCGGAACTGCGGGTGGTGGCCGCCGCAGCAAGCGGCCAGGCGGCGCTCGAGAGCATCGCCGCCGGACCTCCCGATGTCGTGCTGCTCGACGTCGAGATGCCCGGCCTCGACGGCATCGCCACCTTGCGGGAGATCCGGCGGCAGCACCGCAGCCTGCCGGTGCTGATGTTCTCGAGCCTGACCGAGCGGGGCTCGCGGGCCACGCTCGACGCGCTGCTCGCCGGGGCGAACGACTACGTCGCCAAGCCGGCGGTGCAGTCGAGGGACGAACTGGAGGGCCGGATCCGCGAGGAAGTGGTCGCCAAGATCAAGGCGCTCGCGGCGCGCGGCGGCGGTCAGCAGAGGCCCGCCGCCGTTCCGCCGCCCGTGGTCCGGCCCGCGGCGGCCCCGGTGCGGGCCGCGATTCGGGGCGTGGTGGTGGCCGTGTCCACGGGCGGGCCGACGGCGCTGGCGGAGATCCTGCCGGCGTTCGCCCGCGGTGCGTCTGTGCCGGTGCTCATCGTCCAGCACATGCCGGCCTTCTTCACGGCCCAGCTCGCGGAGCGGCTCACGAAGTTGGCCGGCACCGCGGTTCGCGAGGCCGTCGCGGGCCAGCCGCTCGGGCCCGGGGACGTGCTGCTCGCGCCGGGCGGCCGCCACATGGAGGTCGCCGGCGACGCCGGCGTCGCCCGGGTGCGACTCACGGATGATCCTCCCGAGCACTCGTGCCGGCCCGCCGCGGACGTCCTGTTTCGCTCGGCGGCGAAGGTCTGGGGATCGGGCACGCTCGGTATCGTGCTCACCGGCATGGGGCGCGACGGACTGTACGGCTCCCGGGCGATCGTCGAGGCCGGCGGCGCCGTGATCGCCCAGGACGAGTTCACGAGCGTCGTCTGGGGCATGCCGGGGGAGGTGGTGCGGGCCGGACTCGCCGATGCGGTCCTGCCACTCGCGCAGATCGGCGTCGAAACGAACCTGCGGCTCAATCGCCGGGGCGGCTAGACCGGGAGGGCCGAGGATGAAGGTCGGCCCTGCGCAGTTCGTGTTCCTGTGTCAGTTGCTGCGCCGGCGCACCGGCGTCGTCATCGATTCGTCCAAGGAGTATCTGGTGGTGGCGCGGCTGCTGCCGGTCGTGCGGCAGCGCAAGCTCCCCAGCATCGACGCGCTCATCGAACGGGTGCGGCGCGGCACCGATCCCACGCTCGAGCGCGACGTCCTGAGCGCGATGATGACGCACGAGACGTCGTTCTTCCGCGACAAGAGCCCGTTCGAGACGGTCCGCCGGCTCGTTCCCGAAATCGTGCAGCGGCATCCCGAACAGCGACAGTTGACGTTCTGGTCCGCTGCCTGCTCGACCGGCCAGGAGCCCTACAGCCTCGCGATCCTCCTCAACGAGCACTTCCGCGACCTGCTGGCGAGCTGGCAGGTGCGGATCATCGCCACAGACTTCTCGGAAGCGGTGCTGGCCCGGGCGCGGGAGGGAGTCTTCAGCGGTCTCGAGACCGCCCGGGGGCTGACCCCCGGCCTGTTGGCGAAGTACTTCCGGCCCCTGCAGGGGAAGTGGTCCATCTCACAGGATTGCCGGCGGCTGGTGGAGTTTCGACCGCTGAACCTCGTCGCCACCTGGCCGATGATGCCGCCGTGCGACGTGATCTTCGTCCGCAACGTGATGATTTACTTCGACGTCACCACCCGGGCTGCGCTCGTGGAGCGGTTCCGGAAGCTCCTGCGGGCCGACGGCGCGCTCTTTTTGGGCGGCGCGGAGACGCTGATCGGGATGGACAGCGGCTACGACCGTCTCATGGGCGCCGGCTGCAGCTACTACCGTCCGAAGCCGAAGCGGTAGGCCGTGGCCGGCGGGATCGGTTACGGTCGTACGCGGCAGGCGTCAGGGGCCGGTGGGCTGGGCCAGTCGAGGGCCGAAAGCCTGGCGAGGGCGATCACGAGCGCTTGGGTGCCGCTGCGGCCATGGCCGAGCTCGGCCGCGGAACGATACAGCTGCTCGGCGAGCGCCGCGCCGGGTAGCACGAGTCCCATTCGCCGGCACTCCCCCAGCGCGATGCCCAGGTCTTTGAGAAAATGCTCGACCATGAACCCGGGGGCGAAGTCGCCGCGGAGCACCCGGGGCGCGAGATTCTGCAGCGACCAACTGCCGGCCGCGCCGGGAAGAATCGCGTCGAGCGTGGTCGCGAGATCGAGCCCCGCGCGGGCGGCATAGAGCAGCGACTCGCACATCCCGATCATCGTCGAGGCGATGGCCACCTGATTGGCCATCTTCGTGTGCTGGCCGGCGCCGGGCGGGCCGCAGTGGACGACGCGGGAGGCGATCACCTTCCAGATGGACGCGAGCCTCTCGACCGCGTCTGCCGTGCCGCCAACCATGACGGTCAGCCGTCCCTCCCGGGCGCCGACATCGCCTCCCGAGACGGGGGCGTCCAGGGCCTCGACGCCCCGGGCCCGCGCAGCCGCCGCGATCTCCACGGCCAGCGCCGGCTCGCTCGTCGTCATGTCGACGAAGATCGTGCCCGGCCGGAGGCCGGCCAACACGCCCTCCGGGCCGAGCGCGACCTGACGCACGTCGCTTGGATACCCGACGCAGGCGAAGGCGACGTCGCTGGCGGCCGCCGCTTCCGCGGGCGTCGTCGCCCAGGCCGCACCTTTCGCCATGAGCGGCTCCGCGCGCGACCGTGACCGGCTGGTGACGGTCAGCGGGAAGCCGGCGTCGAGCAGGCGGCCGCAGATGGCGCCGCCCATGATGCCGGTGCCGATCCAGCCGATGCGCGGCAGTCCGTGGGGCGAGGCCGGTGGGGCTGCGGTGGGGTTCATCGCAGGCAGCCCCAATCCAGAAGCCAATCAACGATCTGCTGCGGCCGGGAAGGCTCTCGACGCGGCATGGGGCGATCCATTCAAACGGAGAGGGCGGGATTC
>JBJOKF010000047.1:0-41433 GCA_046046235.1 Planctomycetota bacterium
CCTCGAACCGCGTCTTCAGCTCCTCGAGGCTCACCGTCCCGTCGAGCATGTCGAGCAGGGCATATTCCTCGGGCCGAAAACGGAAGTAGGCCAGCGCGATCGGGTCCTTCACCACCCACCACGCCTGCCCCTGGTGCACCTGCCGGTTGGCGACGAGGTCGCCGCGGCGGCGGAGCCCCACCGGACGCGTGGTGCTCGAGCGGAAGGCGTCGGCGGTGGCCATGGCGGGCGGGGCCCTACTTGCGAACCGGCGGGAGCGGCGGCTTCTGCGAGTGGACGGTCATCGTCGCGGTCTGGCCGGCACGAAGCAGCCACTGGCCGGAGCCCTCCGCCTGCCGGTTTTCGACCTCGGCAAAGACCCGGTAGTCGCCGCCGCTCTCCACGATCGGGCTCGTGAACACGATCCGCCCCGTGAACGTCTCGCGGCGGCCGCCCGCCAGGGCCACCTCCACCGTCACCGGCCGGTCGCGGACCTGCGCGGGGCTCCAGCGGGCGGAATCGACGTAGCCCTCGACCCGCAGCATGTCGGTGCGGACCACGCGGGCGAGCGGGTCGCCGGGCTGCATCCATTCCCCCTGGTGCGGAAAGACCTGCACGACGACGCCGTCGAGCGGCGACTTGATCAGCCGCCGCTCGATCGAGTTTTCGGCGGCGTCGACCTCCACGCCCTTGGAAATCGCGGCCATCTCCGCCACCTTCCGCTCGAGCTGCGCCTGCTCGATCTGCAGTTCGCTCTTCTGCTCGTTGAGCTGGAGCCGATTGAGCTCCACCCGAGTCACGCTCCCGGGCACCTTGCGGTCGCTCTCGGCGGCCTTCTCATATTCCACCTGCGCGACCTTCTCGGCGGCCACCGCATAACGCACGTCGACGTCGCTCTCCGCCTTCGCGACCGCCTGGTCGTGCTCGGCCTTCGCCTTGCGCCGCTCCATCTGCGGCTGGTTGTCGTCGATCCGGGCGATCAGGTCGCCCCGCTTCACGACATCCCCCTCGCGGGCCAGGAGTTCGTCGAGCACGCCCGCCTCGCGGGCCGGCACCTTGGCCTCCTGGATGAGCGAGACCAGGCACCGCTCGAGCACGGGCTCGGCGTCGGCTCCAGCCGCGACGGCCGCCGCCAGGAACACCGCCATTGCGGCCATCGATCCGCCAACATACCTCACGGCACACTCCTCTGTTTTCTTGAACCCTGCGACGTCCGCCGCCCATCCGGAGCCCACGGACCAGGCGGCCCCACCCTCACCGACAGCCGGATCACCAGAGCCGGAACAGGATCTGCGTCTGGACGAAGGAGAGCACGTCGTGGAACCATACGTAGCCCAGCGGCCGCTTGCCGCAGGCGATCCGCGCGGTGACGCTCGCGCCCGCGCCGAGTTCCTCCTTCTCATGCCGCTCCGGATCGATCGTCACGCGCACGAGCACCGTGTTGCCCGCCTCACCGCGAACCTCCGCCTGCTCGTGGATCTCCTTGACGGTGCCGTAATGCCGCGTGCCGGGATCGGTGGCCACGATGTAGTCCACGTTGAGTTCTCGGCCCGCCTGCCTGGCCTCGAGGGCCGCGCGGTTGACATGCCCCAGGCGGTCGTCGGGCATGTGGACCTCGAGCTCCCAGGGACCGGTCTTGTCGGCGATGCTCATCAGCGACTGCCCCTTCTCCACCGGCCTGAGCATCAGGCGATCGCGGACCTGCCAGGTCACGATCACGCCGTCAATGGGGCTGCGAACCTCCAGGTCCTTCTTCTTCGTCTCGTAGAGCTTCCGCTGGGCTTCCAGGCTCTCGATCTCCCGCTGCAACTGGGCAGCCCGACCGGCGAGCCGGTTCTTCTCGTCGGCCGAGATCTTCTTGTCCTCGAGCAATGCCCGCCGGGTGGCCACGAGTTGCTCCTCGCTCGACGCCTTGCGGCCGAGCACGTCGGTGAGGGCCACCTCGAGATCGGTGTTGCGGAGCGTGGCCAGAAGCTGCCCCTGCTTCACCGCGGCGCCATGCTCGAGCCCCGACTCGAGCTTCTCGACCACGCCATCGATGCCGGCGAAGACGTCGCGACGGTGCACCGGCTCGAGCGTGCCCTTCCCTTCGAGCCGCAGCTCCGCCGGAATCAAGACAAGCGCGGCGAGCGCGGCGAGCGCCGACACCCCGGCCAGCACCGTCCGCGGCAGGTTGCGGGCCGTCGTCAGCACCCGCGACTTGCCCAGGAGGTCGATGAGGCCGTAGAGCGGCAGGCCGGTGTGCGTGAGTGCGTTGGAAAGCGCGACCTTGCCATGCTCGGCGACGAGGTCGACCCGCGCCCGGCGGCCCTCGTCGAAGCTACTCGACGAAAACCACTCCGCCACGAGCGCACCGACCGGCTCCGCCCGCTCCCGCGGCGCGGCCTCCGCCTTCGCGACCGCGACGGCGTCATTGCCACCCGGCTTCACGACCGGCGTCGGCCGCGGCCTCTCCAGCGGGATGATCGCCAGGGCGGTCGCATGCGATTCGTCGATGTACTGCTCGAGCTCCTCCTCGATCTGCGGCGGCAGTTCGCGGGCCGGATCGGGATGCCAGAGCGGGTCGCCCGCAGTGGCCACCACCCGCACGAGCGCCTCGATCGCCTGCACGGCCGACGCCCGACGCTCCACCGACTCCTGGCCGCTCACAGCCTCCAGCCGCAGCTTCCTCCGCCGCCGCACCAGCACGCTGACACGGTCGCAGCCGATGATCCGTCGGGCCTCGTTGGCGAGCACGAACGCCGTCGCAATCGGATCGAGCGATTCGTGCACGGCGCGGCTGAACCGCTCGACCTGCGTGAGCGCCGTCTGCTGCGAATCGAGCGTCTTGAGCTGCCGTCGGCCGAGATAGTCGCTGGCGACCGCCGCCACCTGCTCGAGAAACGTGAGGTACCCGCGTTCGACGTCGGGCAGATTCGGCTGATGGAAGACCTCGATCAGCCCCGACCGGGCACCGCCCTGGTCGATCGGCGCCGCGATCACGAGCAGTCCGGTGTCGTTGGCCGCCACCGTCCCGCCGGCCGCCCCGCCCGCGCCGATTTCCGTGTGCGGCGGCACGAGCAGGCCTGTCGGGCTCTGGAACAGCGACTGCACGAGCGCCCCGTGCGCGGCCTGCGACTCGGGGCTGTTGGCGATGCCGGTGTGCTCGACGCCCGAGTGGCAGACGGGCTCGACCCGCCCTCCCTCGCCGACGATCCACACCAGGCCCGCCACAGCCTCCATCGCGATGAGCACCCGCTCGAGCAGCCCGCGGAAGAACTCGGCCTCGGCCAAGTCACCTCGCGCGAGCTGCTCGATCTCGGCGACGAGCGCCCGGATCTGCTCACGTGCCCGCTCGATTTCGACCGACTCGTCGATGCTCATCTCGGCTCAAGCTGCCTGCTGCAAGAGAAGCCACGATCCGCGCGGTGCCTGGTGCACCGTGCCGCGGCCGCCGTACCGATCAGGCGCGGCTGCCGCCCTGCTGGGGAAGGATTCGCCGCTGCACGTCGGTCTCGAGCACGCCGAAAGCCTGCTCGTGCCGGGCGACGGCCATCGCCAGCGCCGCGGCCAGCCGCTTCGCCGTGAAGAAGTTGACGATGATCCGCTGCGTCAACTGGATCGTGTCGGGGGAGGTGCCGACGACCTGCTTGTTCAAGCCGAAGTCGACGATGAGTTCCTCCGGAGTGCCGGTGACCCGGCAGAAGTTCGCGTAGGTCGCGACGATGTGCGACTCGTCGACGGGCACCGGCATCGGCTCGGCGGGACGGGATTCCTCAGCCATGAAACACTCCTCGAAAGGTGCGAATGGATCCCGCCGACCAACCGGCCCGATGGCCGAAAAACCCCGGCGGGGCCCGCAAGTCTACCGCCCTTCTCCGGCGGGGGCCATTGTCCGACCATCGCATCAGCCGGTTTTGGCGGGGTTCGCAGTCGGTCTGCCCCGATGATCGGCAGGAACACCGCAGGCGTCAAAGCCTGGCGAAAGCGGACGCTCGCTCGACACTTCCCGCGTCTGCCTCTCAAGCCACCCGTCCGCCACCCCCGGGGCGCGGCGCAGATCCAAAGCCCAGGCCGCGGCGCTACCGACCGTGACGCCTCAGCCAGTCTTCGGAGGCAAACCGCCGGGCGAGCGACCGGAAGGTCCGCACCGCATCGCGCTGCCAGCCGCCGTCCCCCGAGCCGGCGCCTCCCTCCAGGCCGCCGAACCTGAGTCGACAGGGCCAGCCGCGGGTGGCGGCCACCGTGTCGAACCGCTCCGCGATCCGCAGCGCCCATGCCGCTCCGAGCGTGTCGCGCAGCGCGAGAAACGGCGGATCGATCCGCGCCGCGAGGCCACCCGCGCCGTCGCCTCTGCGGCCCTCCGCGACCGGGCGCCGCGCGAAGGTGGCTCGCATGGCCGCCAGCCCGCACCCGGCGAGCACGAGTAAGGCCGCGATCGCGTCGAACGTCGCCGCCGCCGGACTGCCGGCCGAGGCCTCCGTCTCGCAGCCGGGCAGGTAGCCCCGCATGAGCACGACCTGTCCGGCGGCGATGCACGTGGCCGCCGCCCCCTGGCCGGTGCCGATGAAGTTCATCCAGCCGACCGCCACGAGGAGCGGCATGAAGCACCGCTCGAGCAGGTGCACGTCCGGGAAACTGCCCGGTCGCACGAGCAGCGCCGACGCAGCCGGCAGGCTGAGCACGACGGCCAACGTCGCCACGATCAACTGCCAGACGCCATGCTGCGGCCTCTTCGCCCCCAGAAGCGACATCGCCGGGCAGAGCGAGAGCGCGACCACCGCCAGCCGCAAGGCGGCGGCCGAGGACGGTTCCCCCAGGCGTCCGGCGGCCCGCAGGCCGGTCTCGAGGGCCAGCGCGAGACAGGCGGCGACCGCCCATCCCGCCGCCGGCACGGCCGTCGAACCGCGCACCCGTACCATCGCCCAGGCGGCGATCAACGCGGACAACAGGGCCGCCACGCAGGCGACCACGGCGGCGGAGGGCGGTGGCATGGACTGCAGGATACGTTCAGGAGGGTCGCGCGGGCGGCGGCCGATTCGATAAGAACTGTAGTCGGCAGGTGCCGATAGTCCCTTCGGACCCGCCATGGCCGGCCGGGCCACCCTCTGGATCGAACGATGCGACGCTCCTGCGCCCGACCGCGGCACTCCCGCGGCCTGCTCCTGCCGGCACTTGCGGTCCTCACCTCCGCCGTCGTCGCCGCGCCCACGGCCAGCGGCATCGAGATGTTCACCTATTTTGGCGATGGCAGCCGAATCGGCCTGCCGAGCCTCGAGGTGCCCGTGGAGGCCTATCCGGGCATCCCGCTGCGCAGCGACCGGCTCCGCGCCCGCCGCCGGGCGGCCCAGATGGGTCCCGGAGGTGCCGTGCGACTCGGTCCGCCGGGCCTGCCGACGCGGCCGGGCGGCATGATGATCCGCGCCATGCCGCAGTCCGTGCCGGTCCCCTCGGCGCCGGTGCCTCCGGCGGCTCCGTGAGCCGGGCTTGCACCGGGGCGAGGATCAAGGTCGTGCCGCGCGGGCCGGCGCCGCTTGAGCGTCATTTGGCCGGCGGCTTGTCGCCAGGTGCCTTGAGCGCAGCGAGGAGGTCGGCGGCGTCGGCCCGCGTGGCGAACATCGCGTCGTTGGCGAGCACCTCCTCGAGGATCTTCCGGGCCCGATCCCGCTCGCCGCGGTCCGAGAGCAGCTTCGCCACATAGTAGGCGCCGTCGGTCGTGAGCCGGTTGCTCTGCGTGATCTGCGCCAGGATCTTTTCGGCGTCCTCGCGGCGCCCGATCTTGTAGTAGACCCAGGCGAGCGTGGTGAGCGCGTTGACCTGATGAGGCGAGCCCTCGCGGTGCATCGCCACGTTGGCCTCGGCCATCTCGAGCGCCCGCTGCCGCGAGTCCTTGTCGTCCGCTTCCACCAGCACCAGCGCGAGCGAGTTGCCCGCGGGAAAGCTCCCCGGCGACTGGACGTGGGCCTCGTTGAACCACCGCTCGGCCTGCTCGTAGTCGCGGACCACGCGGGCGATCGCCCCGCGCACGAGCTTGGCCTCCAGCCCCTTCGGGTCGAGCTTGAGCGCGGCGTCGGCGTTGGCCGTCGCCGCCGGCAGGTCGTTGCGGCCGAGATACCACTGCGCCGCCGCCAGGAGCACCGACGGATCCTGCGGCGCGGTCGCGATCGCCTGCTCGATGAGCTTCCGCGCCGTGTCGCGCTGCTTGGCGTCGTCGTACAGCCGGGCCATGGCCAGCTCCGGCTGGACGGCCTTGTCGTCGAGCTTGCGGGCCTCGCGAAACTGGGCGAGCGCCTCCTGCTGCTTGCCCAACTGGAAGAGCACGATCCCCAGCCGCTGATGGGCGCTGGCGTTGTCGGGGTCGAGCTCGATCCAGCCCTCGAGGTGCTGCTTGGCCATCTCCCACTGCTTGCGGGCCTCGGCGACGGCGGCGCTGCCAGCCTGGCAGCGGATGGAGAAGTCGCGCTTTCGCTTGGCGTTGTCCGTGAAGGCGTTCGTCAGCTCCGTCGCCCGCGCGAAGAGCACGTCGGCGTCGATGATCCGGCGATCCTGGAAGGCCAGGTCGCCGAGCATCAGGTAGGGCTCCGGGTCGCCGGGGTGCTTGAGCACCGTGTCTTCGAGTTCCGCCCGCGCGGGCTGCAGTTGGTTCGCACCGAGCCAAAGCACCGCCATCATCACGCCCGGCGGAGGCAGCTTGGGATTCGCCGAGCGGGCCCGCTCCAGGAGCGCCCGGCAGCCGTCGATGTCGCGGTCGCGGAAGCGGGCGATCGCGTTGTTGATGTCGGCGTGGTGGGCGTCGTCGGAGACCGCCTTGCCGACGAGCGTCTGGGCGGTGATCTGCCCGAGGGCGGAACGGCCACCAGCCGCGACGAACAGCAGCGCCAGGAGCCAGCCACCCGTCGGCGACGCGCGCCGAGTCCCCGACCAAGAGCCCCACCACGTCCGCTGTCCGGTCATCCTGCGTCCCTCCGTTGGTGTGGGGCCATCGCTCCCGGGCTCGGGCGAGCTGGATCCTTCCGGCCGCGTCACGATCTGGTACGGTACGAGCGTCGTCGACTGTACTGTCGGCTGTACTGTAGCTGTTCTCGGGGCGGCGTTCCTAGGGCGCGCCGGCGCCGGCACGGAGAAGCGGGATGCTGGGAGCGGTGTTCGAACGCGAGGTGCAGGCGGTGCCTCGCGCCCGCGGGATGTACGTTGCTCGCGCAGTCTACTGCGGCGCGCTGCTGGCCATCGTGGCCACCTGCTGGCTGGTCGTCACCGGCACGCAGGCCGTGACCACCGCCGGCGATACCGCCCGCTTCGGTGCCACGCTCCTGCGGATCCTGGCACCGCTGCAGCTCTCGCTGGCGATGCTCGCCGCCGCGATGACCAGCACGATCGCCGTCACCAACGAGAAGGATCGTCGCACCCTCGAACTGCTGCTCATCAGCCGGCTCAGCGACGCCCAGCTGGTGCTGGGAAAGCTGGCCGGGAGCCTCTTGAGGGTGCTCCTGCTGCTGCTCTCGGCGGTGCCGGTCTTCGTGATCGCCTCGCTGTTCGGCGGCGTGACGATGCCGCAGTTGGCCCGGCTCTTCGCCGTGACCACGGCGGCGGCGCTCGTGGCGGCGAGCGTCGCCACCTGCGTCGCCTTCTGGAAAGACACCACTTTCCAGGCGCTGGCCATCACGACGTTCGCGCTGGTCGCCTGGGTGGCGGCGGGCGAGGTCGTCGCCGGCCGGTTCGGCCCCGCGGTCGCCGCCCGCGTGTCGCCGGCCCGGGCGGTGTTCGCGGCGCTCGAGCCCGACGGCGGCGGGGGGCTCGGAGCGTTTCTGGGAGTCTGCGCCGCCGTGATCGCCCTGGCGAACGCCTGGGCCGTGGCCCGGGCGCGGGCCTGGAACACGACGCAGGAAGTACGACGTCAGTCCGCGACCGCCACGGACGACGCCGCGGGACCCGCGATGGCCAGGCGGCCCTCGCGGCGGGTCTGGAGCAATCCGGTGCTGTGGCGGGAGATCTGCACCCGGGCTCACGGCAAGGCGCTCCTGCTCATCCGTCTGGCCTGGCTCCTGCTCTTCGCGGCGGCCGTCACGGGCATCGTGGCGGAGGCCCGGCGGCCGCGGCCCGACGGCCTGGCGGTGGCGGTCGCCGTCGTGCCGGTGGCGCTCGCGAGCCTGCTGGCCGTGACGGCCATGGCCGTCACGAGCATCACGACCGAGCGCGACCGCGGGGCGCTCGACGTGCTCCTCGTCACCGACTTGGAACCGGCGGAGTTCGTCTGGGGCAAGGTGCTCGGGGTGCTGGCGGCGGCCCGCGAAATCGTGCTCCTGCCGCTGTTGGCCTGCGGAGCCCTCGCGGCCACGGGCATCACGACCGTCGAGAACGCCGTCTACATGGCCCTCGGCATGGCGCTGTTGCTCTTCTTCGCGGCGGTTCTCGGCCTGTATGCCGGCCTCTCGCACGCGGGGTCACGGCGGGCGATCGCGGTGGCGCTGGGCACGGTGGCCTTCCTGTTCGTCGGCGTCGCCACGGCGATGCGGATCATGGTCGCCTTCGGCGCGAGCTTCGAGCTGCAGTTGGCGCCGTTCCTGGCCGTCATCGTCGGCGGGGCGATCGGCCTCTATGCGGCACTCTCGGCCCGCAACCCTTCCCCGGCGATCGGTTGGGCCAGCGCCTTGTTGCCGAGCCTGACCTTCGTGGCGATCACCGGCTTCCTCCAGGGCAACTCGCTGCAGGTCTTTCTCGTGGCGGCCGCGGCCTACGGCTTCGCGACGCTCGCCATGCTCGTGCCGGCGATCGGGGCCTTCGACCTGCTCACCGGCCGGACCACGACGGGCGAGTGACCTTCGCGCAACCGCGGCGGCCGCTACTGGCGGACCGCAGGGGCAGGCTCCGCGGCCACGGCGGTTTCCGGCCTCGGCTGCGCCGCGCGGTTTTCAAGCTCCGCCATCCGGGCGGCGATATCCGGCGCAGCCAGCCCGCGGGAGACCGCCTGCCGATAGCTCTCCAGGGCGTCGGCCGGCCGGTCGAGGGCCTCCTGGGCCATCCCCTCGAGCGCCAGCACCTGCGGCGGGGTCTGATTGGGCGGATAGCTCTCGCCGAGGATCGCGAGCGTCGCCAGCGCCCGCTGCGGCCGGCCCAGCCGGCGGTAGACCTCAGCCGTCTCGAGAATCAGCTCGCGGTCGTCCGGCGCGAGTGCCAGCGCCCGGTGGAGATCGGCCAGCGCATCCTCCGGCCGGCCGCGGGCCAGCGCCACCTGCGCATGCAGCCGCCAGGCCTGGTCGGACCGGGGCGCCGACCGCACCGCCTCGCGGGTGAGCCGGTCGGCGTCGTCGAGCAGGCCGAGTTCCATGTACATGCGGCCGCCGTCGATGCAGAGCCCCGTGTCGCCGGGAGAGAGCCGCAGCGCCTCCGCGATCTGCGTCACCGCCTCCATCCGCTCCCCGCGCTGCCAGAGCACGTCGGCATAGTGGCGCCGCGCGTCGACGTCGGTGGGGCAGTTCTTCACCGCCCGCTCGAGCAGGCTCTCGGCCCGCAGGAGGTCGTTGCGATCGACCGCCGACAGGCCTTCGTTGCACAACCGACGGGTATCGGCGACGTTCTGCGGCACCGGCCCCGACCGCGGCAGGAACCGGCAGCCCGTGGCGACGAGCGCGAGGGCGCAGACGAGGACGGGGGAGGCTCTTGCCACGGCTCCAGGGCTCCGGCGGAGGCGGGACGATAGTGCCCTGCCGGCGCCGGCACAACGGCTGCGCCGGCCTCCCAGTTCGCCCCATCGTCGCCGAACGCCCGCCCCCTCGACCGGGCCAGCGAACGACCTTGCCCGCGCCCGCGGCCGGCCGTACCTATCCGTCCGTGGCAAGCGCCCTTCCCCACCGACCGCCGATGCCTTTCCCACCCTTCCCCAATCACTCGATCACCCGCTGGCTCATGCCACTGGCCGTCGTCGGCCTGGCGATCGCCGCCTGGGGTGGATTCGAGATCCGGGACGAGGTGGCCGAACCGGCTGGCGCCCGACCGATTCGGCTGGCCCCCCCGAGCCCGGAGACGGCTGCCGCGATCGAGTATGTCGAGGGCTTCGCAGCGGGGCAGCGCCGGGCCTCCGCCGAAGGCCGGCCGATGCTCGTGCTCTTTCGGGCTTCTTGGTGCCGCTGGTGCGCGGAACTCGCGCGCGGCCCGCTGGTCGACCGCCGGCTGGTGGGGCTTTCGCGGCAGTTTGTCTGCGTCATGGTCGATGCGGACCGCCATCCCGACGACTGCCGGAGGTTTGGCGTGCGGGAGTTTCCCACGCTCTTGCTCACCACGCCCGCGGGCGTCGAGCGTCGCCGCTGGACCGGCTGCCCGTCGGCCGACGATCTGGTCTCGGGCCTGACAGAGACGCTCCCGACGGAGCGACTGGCGACGGCCGACGGGGACGAGGCTTCCACCACACGGTGAGCGAAGCGGTGATGAAGTAGGATACTGGCCGGCAGCCAGGCCGACCGCAGCAACAACACGTGCATACCCCTCACCCGCCCTCCGACACGCGTTCCCCCGCCGCCATCCGCGAGCGGAAGTTCCACGCCTACCCCTGGTGGAGCCCGCGGTTCTGGCACGGCATGCCGCTGGGCGTCTGGCTGCCGCTCGTGGCCGAGCATCGCTGCCGCGCGAGTCTCAGCCGCTGGGGGCTCATGGCCACGATCACCGCCGCCGCCGCGTTCAACTCGGTGGCGGAAGCCTTCGCGACGGCCCGCTTCCGCCGCCGGCTGGCGGCGCCTCCGGTCACGCCGCCGCCGCTGTTCATCATCGGCCACTGGCGGTCGGGCACCACGCTGCTGCACGAACTCTTGATGCTCGACGACCGGTTCTGCTGCCCGAACACCTTCCAGTGCTTCGCCCCCGGCCACTTCCTGCTCACCGAGCCGTCGATGACGGCGGCACTCGCCTGGATGATCCCGGCAAAGCGACCGATGGACGACGTGGCCGCCGGCTGGGATCGCCCGCAGGAGGACGAGTTCGCGTTGATGAACATGGGCGCGCCCTCCCCCTACCGGCGCATGGCCTTTCCGGTCACGAGCCCGGACGTGCCCGAGGCGCTCGACCTGGCGGGCCTGTCTCCAGCCGACCGCGACCGCTGGCAGCGGGCGCTCCGCCGCTTCCTGGCGATGCTCGCCGTGGCCGACCCGCGCCGCCCGGTCTTGAAAAGCCCGCCGCACACGGCCCGCGTGGCCATCCTCGCCGAGATGTTCCCGGAGGCCCGCTTCCTGCACGTGGTCCGCGACCCATGGGTCGTTTTTTCCTCCACGATGCGACTCTGGCGGTCGCTCCACGAGGTGCAGGGGCTGCAGGTCGACCGCGGCGAGGCGCTCGAGCGGTACGTCTTCGCCGCTTTCGAGGAGATGTACGCGGCCTTCGAGCGGGATCGGGGCAGCCTGGCCGACGGCCGGCTCCACGAACTCCGCTACGAAGACCTCGTCGCCGATCCCGTCGGCCGACTCGCGGAGGCCTACGAGCGGCTCGACCTGGGCGACTTTGCGCGGGTGCGGGGCAAGCTCGAAGCCCAGGCGGAGTCGATGAAGCGCTACCGCACCAACACCTATTCCCACGATCCGCGGATCGTCGCGGAGGTCGCCCGCCGCTGGCGACCGTTCATCGACCGCTACGGCTACGAAGTGCCGTGACCGCTTCACGGCCAGGCTCGGCATCCTGCCGACCTGGCCTTGGCCGGCCTCCGCCGGCTGGTGCTGACTCGGGCCTCCGGCCCTGACGATGCGGCGTCCTGGCTCTGTGGCTCCGGCTGTGGGCCGTCGTGGCGACACCTTTTTCAACGTGTCGAATCCGCGTGGCCTGCTGGTAGGTCGCCGCGGCACCGGCGGGGCTCATGCTCGCCGCCGGCGGACTTTGACGTCACTCACTCCACGGGCATGGTGCGCCAACTCTGGCAGTCAAAGTTCACCGGCGGCTGCGCGTGCCCCCGACCGGCACCGCTCCCTCGATCGGTAGGCCACGGCTCTGGCCCTGGCGTTGTCCCTGGCGTTGGCTCTGGCTCTGGCTCTGGCTCTGGGCCGTCGTGGTGACAAGTTTTCAACTTGTCATGCAGCACCCCGGATCCGACACGTTGAAAACCTCGCCGCCACGAGGCACGGGCGACCTCCAACACCGGCAATGCGTTCTACCGCGTCGGCTTCGCCGAGCGCGACTGCCGCATGAACTTCACCTTCGGGTCGGCCTGCATGCTCCGGGCCTCGTCGGCCATTTCTTGCGGCGTCATCCGGATCCGCCGCTCGAACCGCAGCCGCATGAGGCCCCACGAGCAGGCGGCGACGACCGCCGCCATCGACACGACCGCCAGGATCGACTGCTGCGCGGCCACGAAGAGCGGCGCATGATGCCCGTCGATCGCCCCGTCACGGAGCGCCGCGACGAGCGAGCGCGACGCGAAGACGGCCGCCGCCGTCAGGGCGGCGAGACCGCAGGCGTTCAGGGCCAGTGCGCCGAGCGTGGCGACTGAGAAGATGCGGGCGAGACCACCGAGCGGATCGACACGCGAAAGCGACGGCGCGGCACGCGAGAACTGCCACCGCGAGCCGTCGACCGCGAACCGCACCACCAGGCCGACCAACCCGCAGGCCGCGACGACCGCGACGGTGGGCAGGAGCAGGCCGACCGGCAAGAGCAGGCCGACTTCCGGCGGCTCCGCGCCCGCCGTCTCGGTGGCCGCACCGATCGCCTGCCGCATCATGGCCGTCGCCGCCGGCAGCGTGGCCCGGGCCCAGGAGGGCAGCAGCAGGATCGCCGTCGCCACCATCCCCACCCAGGCCGGCAGCGCGGCCATCGGCATGAGTCCCTGCCGGCGGGCCTGCTCGCGACGGCGGGGCGTGGCGGGAAGCGTGCGGTCGTCGCTCATGGGCGGATCTCCTGCCGGTCTAACGCCCGGCGAAGCAGGCCTCGACCGAGCGAACCATGAGCATGGCGCCCCCCTCCGCCCAGGCCTCCGCACCGAGCCACAGGCCGGCCAGGAGCACGAGCGACGCCAGGCCCTGGAGCAGGCCGGGGCCCGGCACGAACGGCACCGCGCGGAGGCAGATGGCGCTGGCCAGATGAAAGGCGATCACGGCCACGAGCGCCGGCATGGCGAGCGTCGCCGCCAGCGTGAGCGCCGCGGCGGGCGCGGTGACGACGAGCGACTCGAGCCACGCCGCGGGTCCCCCCGCGAACACGGTCCCCACCGGCAGGATCCGCACGCCGTCGACGAGGCCGCCGACGACGGCCAGCAGCCCGCCGGCGCGGAAAAAGGCGGCGAGGCCCACCCACCAGGCCAAGCGGGTGACACCCGCCGATTGGCCGTCGGCGACGGGATCGAAGTCGTCGGCCCACGCCAGCCCCGACACGCTGCCGAGGATGCCGCCGGCCCAGGCGGACGCCGCGAGCGTGCAGGCCGCCGCAGCCCCCATCGCGAGGCCCACGAGCAGTTCGCCGGCCACGAGCGGGATGGCAGCGACGGTCCGCTCGCCGGCCGGCGCGACCGTGGCGATCGGCACGGCGACGAGCGCGAGGCTGGCGGCCAGGGCGAGCCTGATCCGCGGCGACGTCCCGGGCAGAATCGGGAGCGTGCCCACGGTCACGGCCGCGACGATGCGGCCGCAGGCGCCGACCGCGACGACGGCTTCGGGCGACAGGTCGGGCTGCATGGGTCGAGGCTCTCGGGAAGGCTCAGGGCACGGCCGCGGACCGAAACATCTCGACGAACCGCTCCACCATCCAGGGCAGCACGAGCACGAGCGTGCAGGCCATCACCACGAGCCTCGGGGCGAGGCCCACCAGCGGCTCGTGGATCCCCGTGGCCGCCTGCACGAGGCCCGTCGCCAAGGCCACGACGAAGCCCACGAGCAGCACCGGCCCGATGACGAGCAGCCCGGACAGAAGCGCCTGCCGCACGAGTTCCACCAGATCGACCTCGGTCATCCGCTAGCCTCCCGCGGACGAGCCGCCGCAGAGCCCGTCGAGCAGCGACCGCACCACGAGCGTCCAGCCGTCGGCGGCGACGAACACCATGAGCTTCAGCGGCAGCGAGACGAGCGTCGGCGGCAGCATGACCAGGCCCGTGGAGACCACGAGCGTGGCGACCAGCACGTCGAGCACGAGAAAGGGCAGGAGCAATCGGAAGCCGATCGCGAAGGCGACTTTGAGCTCGCTCACCAGGAACGCCGGCAGCAGACACTCGACCGGCACGTCGTCGTAGGTCGCCACGCGTTTCGGTGCCGCCGGATGCCGCGAGAGAAAGTAGAGCATCGTGTCCCGGTTGCCGGCCTGCTCGATCTGGGACGACATCCAGCGGCGGACCGGCAGCGTGCCCTGCTCGTAGGCGGCGGCAAGCTCGATACGGCCCTGCTGGTAGGGCTCGACGCCCTCCCGATAGGCGGCCGTCCAGACCGGCCACATCACGAGCGCCGACAGGAAGAGCGCCAGCGACGTGAGGATCTGGTTGGAAGGCAGGTGGGGCGTGCCGAGCCCCTGCCGCACGAGCGCGAGCACGATCGAGAGCCGCACGAAGCACGTCGTCATGAGGAGCACGGCCGGCGCGAGGCTCGCCACGCCGAACATCACCACCGCGGAGAGCGTGGCATCGAGCGACCGGGTGCCGAGCAGCCGGGCGACCATGGTGGCGGCCGACGGCTCGGCGGCTGTCGCGGCCTGCAGACGGCGCGGCGCCCGTGGCGCGTCCACGGCCACCGCCCCAGCGCCGTCGGCCGCGGCCACGGGCTCGGTCGCCGGGCGGACTCGGACCGGCTCGAGGGCCACGCTCGCCGGCACGACGCCGGCCGAGGGTGCCGCTTCCTGGGCAGCGGCCCGCGACGCGGCGACGGTCAGGCAGAGGCTGACCGCCGCGACAGTCACGGCGAACGGCAGTGGGTGGCGATCGATGGCGTGGCTCGCGGTCATGCGGCCTCCGCGCCGGCCGGGGTGGCCGCCGGTGGCCGCGTGGCGGGCCGCGCAGCCGCGGCGGGGCGGATCGGCTGTTGGACTCCGCGGCAGGCGGCCGCGATGCAGGCGGTCGCCTGCGGGTCGGACAGTTCCGCGAGCGTCTGGCAGCCCGTCGAGGAGACGCCGACGAGCAGTGTCTTCGGGCCGAAGCGGACGATCCGCACCGCGTGCGTTCCGCCCAGGGAAGCCTCGCCAAGCACTTCGAACACGTCCGGAGGCAGCCCGACCGAGCGGCGTCGGGTCACGACCGTCGCGGCGGCGACCACGACGAAGGCGGCCGCGATCACGGCGAGCAGCTTCCAATCGGACAGCTGCCCCGGCCGTGCCGTGGCGGCGGGCGCCGTAGCCGCGCCGGTCGGGACATCGAGCGGAAGGGCGGGCAGGACGTTCGGCGCGGACGAGCGCGACTCCGCGGCTGGAGTCGCGAAGGCCTGCGGTGACACGGGCCTCGGCGTCGCGTCTCGTAAGCCGAAACCGAGCGGCTCCGGAGCCTCGAGGCCGCTCGCGGATGGCTCACGGTCGAAGTCGGGCGCAGGGGCCACCGCGGGCACGGCCTCGCCTCCGGAGGCTGTCGGGCCGGCAGCCAGACCGCAGGACGAAATGGCCAGCAGCACCGCCGCGGCGCGCCGCAGCCCGGCCGCGGCGCCGGCGTCGTGCTCCTCGTCCGGGCCGAGCGTCGACCAGTCGATCCGCGGCTGCGACCGACCGGGCCGCTTGTCCCCCGCCGATCGGCGGTTGCCGCCGGAGAGCCAGAGCACGGCGGCCAGGAGCCCGACGCAGACGCTCGTCGCCGCCATCCAGACCGTGCGCGGCACTTCCTCGAGCTTGCCCGCCATGACGAGCGCGACGATCGCTTCCGGATCGAGCTTCGGTCGCGGCGCGGCGGTCGCCGCGGTCTGCTCCACGGCGGCGGTCGACACCGGGCCGACGGCGATCGCCGGCAGGCTGCCGCGGGGTGCGGCGTCACGACGGCCCGTCGCGTTCATCGCCATCGGAAAGCTGGTGACGATGACTTCGCGTCGGGAGGGATCGCGGGTCGCCGGCAAAAGCGCGATCACATGCCTGCGGATCCGCTCCGCCTCGCGGGCCTCGATGTCGGCCGGCGGCACGGGCGGTTGGCCCGCGAGTTCGAGAGTCCGGCTCGCCGCCTGGAAGTAGGCGTCGGGAACCGCGATCGAGACCCGGATCGCCTCCGGCAGCTCGCTGTTCCCCGTCCGCAGCGGCGGCACTGCCGGGCTCGCCGGCAGCGGCGTGGCGACCAGGCCGAGCGGTCGAGACGGAAGCTCGGCGGGCGTGTTCGCATCGGCGACCTTCTGCCGCGGACCGACACCGGCCGCATCCGTGGCAGGTTCACCAGCGAGCCCTTCGGGGGGCAGCGGCGGCGTGGGTGGCCCGGCCGCGGCCGGCTGGGACTCGACGGTGAAATCGACCGACACGTCGACGGTCGCGCCCTTCACGAAGGACAGGGCCTGGCGGACCTTCTGGGTGAGGTGGGTCTCGTGGAGCATCTGCCGGGCGAGCGCGGGGTCGGCGGCGGCGACGGCGGCCGCCTCCCGCTCGGCCGCGTCGTCGAGCGGTCCGACGTAGACCCGACCGCTACGAAGATCGGTCACGGCCACCCGCTCCGGCGTGAGCCCGGCGATCGACGCGCTGACGAGCACGCGAATCGCCTGCACGCGGGCGGCGTCGAGTTCCATGTCGGGCTGCGTGCGGACATTCACGCTCGCGGTCTTGGTGGGGCAGCCGCCGTGCAGGCCTGCCTGCGGTTCGGCGTCGTAGAGCACGGCCGCCCGCTCGATGCCCGGCATCGAGCAGATGACCAGCGAAAGCTCCTCCTGCGTGGCCACGCGCAGAAGCTCGTCCTGGACGGCCCGGCTCTGCCACGGGCTGTTCTTCTCGAGCGCCCGCCGCAGGCTGCCGCCAAACTCCCGAGGCAGCGCCTCGGCGTCGACGAGGGCCCGCATGTAGGCGCTCTGGCGACCGCGTGGCACCCACACCCGCCCGCCCTCGGTGCGATGGCCCGTGAGCTGCGCCCGGTCGAACGCGGCCTCCATGATGGCCATCTCCGAAGAAGGCAACGTCGTGCCGGTGAGCAGTTCGACCTCCTCACTGGCGGGCCGGTCGCGCAGGAGCCACGCCGCCCAGCCGATCGAGGCGGCGACGAGCCCGAGCGCGATCACCTGGGACGGGGTGACGAGCAACGAACGGTCGGAAGGCGACGAGTCATGCCGGGCATCCATGCGCAGCCCTTATGTGGCGAAGGCGGAAGCGGAGGCGACCCGCCGTCTTCCGGCAGGCGGCGCCGCACCGGGGAGTACATACAGCCCGGCCCAGTCCCGGGAACAGACGAAAAACAGTCCATCGCCCCGGAGTGCATCGCCCCACGGCAGGCGGCGCGGAGAACGCCTCAGGCGGCCACCCGATAGCGGCGTCGGCCGGGCAGCGAGAGCGTGATGGCGACGCCACCTTCGGGGCAGTTGACGGCCCGCAGCCGCCCCCGGACCCGGGCCGCGGCCGCCCGGACGGCGACGAGCGCGAGCCCTGCGTCTACGGCGATCGTGTCGGAGGCCATCGGGAGAAGCCCCTCCAGCCAAGACCGCACCGTCTCCGGCAGCGGAGGCCCGGAATCGGCGACCTCGATCTCGATGCTCTGGCCCAGGTCGACGCTCGTCACCACCACCTCGGGCTCGACCCTGAACTCCCGCCCCGGCTCCGGGCGAAGGGCGGCCTCGAAGCCACGGCGGACGAGCGGCTCGATCACCCGGCGGACGAGCGCCGGATCCGCGAGCCACGTCTCCTCGTGCCGGGCGGGCGCTTCGACGGTCACGCGCACCGCACCGCGACCGCGATCGCGGCGCCCGCGGACGCAGTCGGCCACGATGCCCGCCACGAGCCCGCGGTCGGTCTCACCGCCGCAATCGACGCCACGGTCGGGTCTCGGAGTGGGAAACATCGGGGGCTGCCGTTCTCGGGGCGGAGAGTTCAGGAGGCGGAAAGCGAGGGCGTGCCGGCGGGGGCGCCGCACACCTCGTCCATGACCCAACGATTCACGTCGGCCAGCGCCGCGCGGGAGAGATCGTTGCGGCCGGGATAGATCCGCATGGCCAGGGCCGCACCGGCGGCGTGAAACAGCCGCAGCATCCGGTCGGTGTGAACGGCCCGGGAGACCACACTCGCCCGTTGGCAGCAGAGCAGCATGGGGAGACGCCGCACTTCGGCGAGTCGGGCGAAGAGGCCTTCATCCAGCGGGAACGGCCCGCCCAGTGACGCCACCCCCGCGAACTCACCGGGATGGCGGCAGGCGATGCGGAAGGCCTCGGTCCCGCCGCTCCCCTGTCCGACGAGGAAGATCCGGCGGCGATGGATGGCGACCCGTTCACAGACGCGATCGATCGACCGCCAGACCGCGTCCTCCAGGTCTTCGCCCGCGGCGGCCACCGGTTGCACGGCGACATGGTTGCGGAGACTGACGCGGGTCATCACGCGGCCCAGATCGAACGGCTTGGCAACCTCGGTGGCGTCGGCCAGCCAGACGAGCAGCGGATAGTCGTAGCCCGGCTCGTGGCCGAGCGGCATGAAGAGGCGGTCGTCCCCGAGCCAAGCCGAGGCCCTCGACGCGATCGAGTCCACGGCGGCGGCGTCGACCCGGGAGTCGGCGCGGCGGGGCAGCCGCCGAGGCCGCGAAGTCCGTTTGGGCAGGCGACCGCTCATCTGACACCTCACTAGCGCTTGGATTGCCGGAAGACCGAGCGGTTTGTAGCCAAAGCCCCCCGGAGGCGACAACGCCAGGATCCCCGCCGTGCGGGGATTCCCCGACGGCCCGGCAAGCGGGGCAAGCGGCGGCGACGGCGGAAACCGCGCCGGCCGCCCGCCGACCGCAAAAGCTCACTCAGGCCCGCGGCTGCGCCGTCAGCCGGTCCATCGCGCCGACCAGTTCCTTGACGGCGGCGATGCTCTTGTCGAGGCCCGCCCGCTCGTCGGGCAGGAGATCGAGTTCGATGATCCGCTCGACCCCGCCGCTGCCGAGGATCACCGGCACGCCGACGAAGTATCCGCCGACGCCATATTCCTTGCCGCAGTAGGCGGCGCAGGGAACGACCCGCTTCTTGTCGCGGACCACCGCCTCCACCATCTGCGCCGTGGCGGCGGCCGGGGCATAGTAGGCGCTGCCGGTCTTGAGCAGCCCGACGATCTCAGCGCCGCCGTTGCGGGCCCGGGTGACGATCGCGTCGAGCTTGTCCTTGCCGATCAACTGCGTCACGGGAATGCCGCCGACACTCGTGCAACTGGGAATCGGCACCATCGTGTCGCCATGGCCGCCCAAGAGCATCGCGGAAATGTCCTCCACGCTCACGCCCAGTTCCATGGCCAGAAACGCCCGGTAGCGGGCTGTGTCGAGGATGCCGGCTTGCCCCAGCACGCGGGCCGCCGGAAAGCCGGTCACCTGGAAGGTCCGCTGCACCATGGCGTCGAGCGGGTTGCTCACCACGATGACGACGGCGTCGGGACTCGTGGCCTTGATCTGCGCTGCGACGTCGCCCACGATCCTGGCGTTGGTGGAGAGGAGATCGTCGCGACTCATGCCCGGCTTGCGGGCGATGCCCGCGGTGACGACGACCACGTCGCTGGCGGCCGTGTCGGCCCAGTCGGTCGTGCCGGTCATCCGCGCGTCGAAGCCGACGATCGGCGCCGCCTGGAAGAGGTCGAGCGCCTTGCCGGCCGGCATCCCTTCGGTGGCGGGAATGTCGAGGAGCACGATGTCGCCGAGCTCGGCGGCGGCGCACCAATGGGCGGTGGTCGCGCCGACGTTGCCGGCACCGATGATCGAGATCTTCGCGCGTCGCATGGACAGGAGGCCTCCGGGGGAAAGAGATCGCGGATCTGGTTTTCGCGACGTCCGCGGCGCCCCGCAAGTGCCGCCGGAAAACGGCGAGAAAAAGCGGCCCCGGAGGCGGGCGGCGGCCGCGCGGCTACGGCAGCTCGATCCGGTCGGGCAGGTCGCGCCGGACCTGACGATCGCGGGCACGCCTGTCGCGTGCCAGGGCCCACGCCGCCATGGCCACCGCCAGCGCGACGAGCGCCGCGATGCCCAGGAAGCCCCACCCGAGCGCGTCGACGGCGCGGGCCGGACTCGGCGCGGGGAGCCAGACCGGCTCGCGACCCACGAAGAGCGCCGTCTCCTGACGCTGCCCCTGCTGGCGGCGGTCGCCCTGCGACGAGCTGATCTTCAGGTCGGGCAACGGATACCCGTACCGTTTGAAGGCGAATCCCGACACGCGAACCCGCTCCCCGATCCGCGGGCCCGTCGGCATCCCCGCCGGCAGCGTGCGGACGCAGCACACGACCGGATAGTCGTCCTGCAGCCGGTCGTTGACCTTGAGCAGCGGCGTCGGCACGAACACGAAGAGTTCCCAGTAATGGTCGGCCCCGATCCGCTCGGCGACGAGCGGATCGTCCACCTCGATACGGGTTGCCCGCCGCGCCACGCCTTCGACCGTGAACGGGGTGCCGCGCCGCCCCTCGAACCAGCGCCGCGCCGGATCGATCAGCGGCACGATGTCGCCTGGGCTGCCCGCGGCCCGGGACAGTTCATCGCCCGGGCACCGGCCCGCGGCGGCCAGCACGGCCCAAAAGGCCGCGGCATCGCCGGGCACGAGTTGCCGCCCGTCGACGACACTGTCGAAGAGCCCTTGATCGACGCCCAGGCGTCCGAGCAGCGTGTCGGGAAACCAGGCCACGCGGGCGGTCGCCATCAGGACGGCGGCGGGCACTTCACCCGTCCCCGGTCCCGGTCCCGCCGCGAGCGGCAGTCCCATGGCGGACGCCGACTCGTCGATGGCCCGCCCCCGTGGCCAGCCGCTCGGCACGTGGGCCGCGAGCAGGTCGACCGCCCGGCCATCGGCGAGCAGGAGCCGAACCGCCTCCAACTGTTTGTGACCGAAGATTTCCGCCTGCTCGGCCGGCAACGGCAGCGCGTCCACGCGTACGGCCCGGCCCGAAACGGCGAGCCACCGGTCGCCCAGCAGGTCGGTCGCGGGTCCGCCGGGAAGCGGCTCGGCCGCGGCCGCCCAGCGGGCGCCGAGGGGCTCGGGAATCCGCGTCAGCCTGCCGAGCACCCGCAGGGCCATGTCCCGCTTCGCGTCGCTCCAGTCTCCCTGCTCTTCCAGCACGGCCCGTGCGGACCGGTCGATCTTCCAGGTGGCCAGATAGTCCGCGAATGATGTCGGCGCCGTGTCGTCCGCAGCGGTCGCGGCCCGCGCGCATGCCAGCGTTAGCAGGACGACGACGACGATGGACCGCCGCCGCGCCCAGGACGGCTTTCGGGGCGGTTCCACCGGCGGACGCCTGGCGACGATGATCATGGGGAACTCCTTTCGAGACGGGCGGGTCCGCGGGACAGAGCCAAGTCAGGGGGCGGCACGATCTTGACCCCGGGCGACGACTTCGAGCCTGCGCAAGGATTCCTTCGGGTCGACGAGTTCGACGTCCGCGAGCGCGGACTCGAGGTCGGTCGGCGGGGCGGGCGTCCGGCGGCCCGTGCTCCGGGACGAGAGCCAGAGCCAGAGCATCGTGAGCAGCACGACCCCGGACATCGTCACCAGCGCGAGCGTGCCGACCAGGCCCGACGGTCGGGGCGGCGCGGGCCGGGGCTTCCACGACGGCTCGATCGCCAGCACGACGGGCGCGGTCCGCACCGCATCGGTCGCGGCGTAGGCCCAGCGTTTGAAGAAGTAGCCGACGACGCCGACCGACTCGTCGATCTTCAATCCGCGCGGCATGCCCTCCGGCAGCCGCAGGAAGTAGACGACGATCGGCGACGCAGGGCCCCCTTCCGGCTCGAGCCAGCCTTGCCAGTAATCACGGACGTCGTACTGGTTCGGGGGCGCCGTGACGTGTTCCAGGCGGTGCAGCGTGCCCCGCAACCGCACGAGCTTGCCCCGGAAGCTGCGCGGCTGGCCGTGGAGTTCCGCGAAACCGACCTCCCGGGCCGCGGACCGGGCAAGTTGCCGATTGTCGGAGGAGCGCAGGGTCGCCCAGAGCTGGAACCACGCCTCCTCCTCGGCAGCCCGGAACATCGTGTCGTCACGGACCGTGGCGAGGGCGTGCGGCGACGCCCCCAGATCACCGGCGTCGACCGGAAGCCCGGCCGGGGCCGCCTCGATCTGCACCGCATCGGCCGCGAGCGGGTCGGGAGCAACCGCCGGTAGCCGCGTGTCGACCTGCGGCCGCACCGGCGGTCGGGGCTCCGCGAACCAGGCCCGCTCGAGCCAGCCGGCCAGCAGCATCACGACGACCGCCGGAGGCATGAACCGCCAGAAAATGCGCCGCTCTTCCGACCGCGCCAGGTAGTTGCGGGCCCGGCCCGGGCGACGCACGGCCGGCTTGCCTGCCTCGTCCGGCGGCGTCACCGAACCCGGCCACGGCTCCTCGGCTGGCTCGGAATGCTTCACGGCTCGCGTGGCCCCGGAGACTGACCGTGCCACTGACCGTACGGTTGGGCGACGACGGCCGGCCCGGGAGCACCGACCTCCGCCCGCTTGAGCCGCCGGGTTTCGCGCCAGACGTAGATCCCGAACGATCCGAGGAGCGTGCCGGGCATCGCGAGCATGAGGAGGATGCTGTAGAAGTAGCCGCGGGCGACGTTGAGCCCCTCGGGATCGGCCGTGTTCACGGCGTCTTTGCAGTTCGGGCAGCCGAAGGCGTCGGCGGCACAGAGGACCACGCCCGCCGTCACAGCCACCGCCCAGGGCGGCACGCGCACGAGGCTCTCACGGCGGAAAGCGGACAGCGGACGAGGGAACCGTGTCATGACGCATCCACTCCAAAAAAACCGGTGGTGCAGGAAACCGGCGGTCCAGGAACTCGGCCGTCGAGGAAGCGGGCGGCGACGACCCGCACCGCCATCGGAACGCCGGACACGACGACCGCCCGGACGAGTCAGCCGGCGTCACCGACCGCCGCCACCCCGATTTTAGGCTCCGCCGGCCGGCCGGGGTAGAAGTGGTAGAGCATCAGGTAGATCACGACGCCGGTCACCGAGACGTAAAGCCAGATGGGCATGGTGATCCGGCCGAGACGCCGATGGGCTTCCCAGCGGCCCCGCAGCGCCAGGACGAACATGGCGATCGCCAACAACGGCACCGCGGCCGCGAGCACGATGTGGGTGAGCAGGATCGCGAAGTAGACCGGACGCACCGCCCCCTGGCCGGTGAACGGCACGTGCCCCACGATCGCGTGGTACGTGAGGTAGCTCACGAGGAACACGGCAGACACCGCGAAGGCGGCGACCATCGCCGCCCGGTGAGCGCGCCAGCGGCCGCGGCGGATGAGCACCCACCCCGCGACGAGCAGGAGCGTCGCGAGGGTGTTCAGCGCGGCGTTGAGGGTGGGCAGCCAGACGGCCGCCTCGGCCAGGCTCATGGGGCGGCCGCTCTCACAGGAGCCGTCGCTCCGCTCCCCGCCGGGGCCGCGGCAGGATCGACCGGCTCGGCGAGCACGTCACGGATGAGCTTCTCGAGCAACTTCACCCGGTCGGGCTGCAACAGGTGGTAGCTGCCGCGGAGCCGTCCCTGGCGGTCGAACACCACGCCCCGCTCGGAATGCACCCCCACCTCGGCCGGCAGGAGGAAGGTCTCGTTGGCGATCTTTTTGATCGCACCCATGTCGCCCGTCAGAAACTTCCACCTCGCGGGATCCGCCTGGAAGCGGTCGGCGTACTTCCGCAGCGCATCGGGTGTGTCGTTTTCGGGATCGCAGGTCACGCTCACGACCATGAAGTCGGGATCGGGGATGTTGCGCAGGATGTCTGCGAGCGCCTGGTTCTCACGGAAGCACGGACCAGGACAGTTGGCGAAGAACACGCTCGCCAACCAGACCTTGCCCCGCAGGGCGCGGGAGTCGAAGGGGAGGCCGTCACGCTCGGTGAGGGTGAAGTCGGCGGCGACGATCCCCGGCTCCATCCGCTCCGGGGCCGGCGCCGGAGACTCGCCCCGCCGCGTCGGGGCCGCGACGCGGCGCTCGGCCGACCCGACGGAGTCGGGACGAGCGCAGCCCCCCGCCCCGCTCAGGCAGACCCAGCAGAGGCAGGCGACGAGCGTTCGTTTCATCGTCACTCCGTCACCCGGTTCAGCGCCCGGGCCCCGTCGTCCACCGGCCGACCGTTCAATGGTTCGCCTGCTCGTTCGGCAACTTCGCCTCGGCCGCATGCTCCAGGAGCTTCACGTCCGAGCCCCGCGCCATGTGGAGCGCGCGCTCCTGCGAGACCATGCGATTCCGCATGCCGACGTCGGGCACGAGCATGATCGCCAGGAAGATCGCCATCATCGCGGCAGGGATCGTCAGCACGTACTTCCAGTTGGCCTCCCAGAAGACGTGCATGAAAAAGAGCACGACGAGCATCGCCTTGGTGCACGAGACCGCCATCATGAACGCCCAGCCGACGTGCGGCTCGGACCGCCACGGCCAGAGCGGCGAATAGGTCAGGAACGACATCGTCGTCAGAGCGCAGAGCGCCAGGAAGACCAGCAGATACTTGCCGACACCGCCGTGGCCCTCGTGGGCGTCGTGATGGTCATGGCCGTGCCCGTGATCGTGGGCGTCGTGCGCCGGCAGATCGCCGGGCCGCGTGACCGGCCCGTGGGCACTTGCCTGCCGGGAGTCGTGGTGGGCTTCGTGGTCGCTCATGGATGGCGGTTGCCTCAAAACAGGTACAGAAGCGGAAACAGAAAGATCCACACCAGGTCGACGAAGTGCCAGTAGAGGCCGGCATTCTCGATCTTTCCGGCCTGCGTGCGATCGAGCCGGTAGAGGAGCAGGATGGCGAACACGATCAGGCCGACGATCACGTGGATCGCGTGGAAGCCGGTGAGGAGGAAGTAGGTGCTCGCCCACATGTTGCCGCCCGGGATCACGACCGGCAGCCGCAGCCACGGAAACACGTCGTTGAGCCCGCTCGCATGGCCGCCGTGGCCGCCGCCGGCTCCCTCCGTCGGCAACGGCATGACCTGATCCGCCACGACCGCCAGATCGAACGCCTGCTGCTCGGGGCTGGCCACCATGGCCCGCACCTGCTGGAGACGCGACCTGGCCGCCGCTTGCTCCTCAGTGAGCCGCTCGACCGGGGTGTCGTCGAGTTCCTTGAGCCTGTCGATGATCGCCGGCTCGCCGAGACGGGCGCGGACGGCGGAGCCGTAGTACAGGTCGGGCTTTTCGTAGATGAGCCCGCGGGGCGCGGCCGGATAGATGCCGTGGGCGAACTTCGCCTGGTACTCGTACGCCTTGACGCCGAGGAACAGCGTACCGAGCAGGAACGTCAGCAGCATCCAGAGCTTGGCGAGGCCCGCCTTGTTGGCCCGCGCGGCCTCGAGCGCCAGGACGACGGTGACCGACGAGCAGATGAGCACGAAGGTATTGAAGGCACCGATCGGCTCGCTCAGGTGCACATGGTGCGGCTTGGGCCAGACGGCGGCACCGAACCGCAGAACGATGTAGCTGCCGAGGAGCGCCGCGAAGAACATGATCTCGGTCGACAGGAACAGCCACATGATGAGCTTGCCGCGCGAGAGCGGCAGGCCGGGCTGGTACTGCAGCGTGACGTGACCGTGATGGCCATGACCAGCATGTCCGTCGTGCGAGTCGTGGCCGTGCGGCAGGGAGATGGCGGGGGCGCTCATGGCGGCAGTTCTCGTGAGGCGTGCAGGATCTTGTACGTGTGAGGGGCGGCGGACGCTGTCAGGCCGGCCCGCCGAGGACGACCGCGGCCGTCAGCAGGGCCAGCAAGGTACCGAGTGAAGTCAGCAGCAGCAGCCTGGCGGAGCCGTCATCGCGCCGCACGGCGAAGCCGACGGTGGCCACAGCATAGACGACCGTCGCCACGGCCGCCGCCAGAAACAGGCGGATGCTGCCCGATGGCACGGCGAGGACGAGGCTTACCGGAATCATCGCCAGGCTTGCCGCGAGCGCCTGTCCCGCGGCCCGCAGGCCACTCGGATCGTCGACCGTCAGCATTCGCAGGCCGGCCTCGGCATACTGGACGCGATAGAGCCAGGCGATCGCCATGAAGTGCGGAAACTGCCAGAGATAGAGGATCGTCGCGAGCGCGGCCACCGCCAGGCCGCCGGTGGCATCGCCGGCCGCCAGTCGCTCCGGGCCGTCGGCGGCCAACCAGCCGATCGCCACCGGCAGGCAGCCTGCGACGGCCCCGACGGCCGTGTTCAGCGGCGAGCGACGCTTCAGCGGTGTGTATGCCGCGACATAGAGCGCCCAGGTGGCGGCTGCGGCCACGGCCGGCCGCCAGCCGGCGGCCACAACGATCGCCACCGCGCCCCCCGCAAACGTCGCCGCCGCCGCGAGGACGGCCGCGGCGACGCCGAGCCGCCCGGACGCGATCGGTCGACGAGCGGTGCGGGCCATCAGCCGGTCGACATCCCGCTCGAGGATCTGATTGGCGATGCTCGAACTGGCGGCCACGAGCGTCGTGCCGGCCAGGAGGAGCACGAGCGGCGCGGCGGCATCGAGCCGGCCCGCGGTCAGCCACATCGCCGTCACCACCGTCGCCAACACCATCACGGCGATCCGCGGCCGCGTGAGGAGCGCCACGTCGGCGGCCCACGATGAGAGTCGGCCGCCGTCGGCGACACGGCCGCCCCCGGTGGCGAACGGAGCGGCGACGACCGCCGCATCGGTGAGCACGGGCGGCGTCATGCGAAAGCCCTCTCCGCGGAGGCACCGCGACACAGGCGGCTCCGTGCCGCAGCCCCGGGCCAGGCGGCCTCGATCGCGACCACGACGGCGCCTGCGAGGATCAGCATGCCGAGGACGACGTGGCCCGTCACGACCGACGCCTGCGCGACACTGCGGGCCAACAGCGGCGTGCCCGGCTCCCAAGACTCCGGCACGAGCCCCGGAGGCAGCCCCCAGTTGACGACCCAGGCGCCCACGCCGAGCAGCACCTGCATCACCACCATGCCCACCATGCCCCGCGACCAGGCACGCGCGACCGGAGGACCGTTCTCCCCGAGCGCGGCGGCCGTCACGAAGGACAGCACGGACACCGCCACCGCGCCAAGCACGTGCAAGCCCACGAGCGAGCGAAACAGGGCCGGGTCGACGGTGGCGTCGAGATGCCTTAACTGCGCTCCGGCGACCAGTTGCAGATAGGCTGCTATCAGCAGGCCCGCCGGCAGCCGCGAACCGGTGCCGGAAACCGGACCGGCAGCCGGCCGGCGCGAGAGCGTGGCGATGGCGACCGCCACGGCGAAGAACAGCGGACCGGTGCAGGCGTGCACCTTCGCGACGGTCTTGTCATCGAGCAGGACCCGGGCGCCGCCAAGCGCTCCCTGCAACACCACGAGCACCACCGCGGCCACCGCCAGCCAACGCACCGCCGGGCCCGAGTCGCTCCGCCAGGCGACGGCGACCAACCCGAGCGTGACCATGCCGGCCAGGGCCCCCAGGAGCCGGTGCCCATGCTCGAGAAACAGATCCCAGGGGCCGAGGATCCACTCGCGCCACGGAAAGAGGAACATGTTGTGACCGTAGGTCGCCGGCCAGTCGGGCACCGCCATCGCGGCCTCGTAGGTCGTCACCAGCGCCCCGAACGAGAGCAGCACCGCCGTCACGCCCACCAACAGGCAGGCGACCAGATGCGTCCAGTTGAAAGGGCGGTCTGTCATCGGCTTGCGGACGCGGAGAGGCTGCTCAATGAGCCAGTGCCGCGGCCGCCACGGCGGCCGCGTTCGGGGGATCGGTCTGCATCAGGTGATCCTTCTCGACGCCCGGCACCGAGTACTCGTACGGGCCGCGATGCACCACCGGCTGGAAGTCGAAGTTGCCGTGGCCCGGCGGGCTCGGCGCCGTCCACTCGAGCGTGTTCGAGTTCCAGGGGTTCCGGCCGGCGACGGGCCCGAAGAACATGCTCCAGAAGAAGTTGGCCGCGAAGATCACCTGCGTGGCCACCATCCCAATCGCGCACCAGGTCATGAACGCATTGAGCGGTTGCAGATGGTGGAAGGTCTCGTAGTGGTAGGCGTCGGCGAGCCGCCGCGGGAAGCCGACGGCGCCGAGAATGTGCATGGTGAAGAACGTGCCGTTGAGGAAGATGAACGTCAGGAAGAAGTGCGCCTTGCCCCAGAACTCGTTCATCGTCCGGCCGAACATCTTCGGGAACCAGAAGTAGATCGCCGCCCAGACGCCCATCGCCGTGCCCGCGAAGAGCACGTAGTGGAAGTGGGCCACGATGAAGTAGGTGTCGTGGATGAAGATGTCGACGGGGGTCGCCGCCATGAAGATGCCCGAAAGGCCGCCGATGATGAACATCGACACGAACGATAGGGCGAAGAGCATGGACGTCGTGAACTGAATGCGACCGCCCCAGACAGTGCCGAGCCAGTTGAACGTCTTCACGGCGCTCGGCAGGGCGATCATCATCGTCGACACCATGAACGTGATACCCAGAGCGGGGTTCATGCCCGACATGAACATGTGATGGCCCCAGACGATGAAGCCCAGCCCGGCGATCCCGGCGATCGAATAGACCATTGGCCGGTAGCCGAACAGCGGCTTGCGGGCGAAGGTCGTGAGGATGTCGGAGACCATGCCCATCGCCGGCAGGATCATGATGTACACAGCCGGATGGCTGTAGAACCAGAACAGATGCTGCCAGAGCAGCGGCTGCCCGCCGCCGGCGCCAGCGATGGCGTTGTTGACGATGTTGCCCTCGGGGGAGAAGAAACCCGTGCCGAGCATGCGGTCGGATAGCTGCATGAAGCCGGCCGCAGTCAGCACCGGCAGGGCGAACGCCTGCAGGACGGCGGTGATGAACATGGCCCAGATCGTCATCGGCAGACGGAACATCGTCATCCCCGGCGCCCGCATGAGGATGATCGTCGTCATGTAGTTGACGCTCCCGAGCATGCTCGAGACGCCGACCATCGTCAGGCCGAGGAGCCAGAGCGTCTGCCCCATGCCGCTGCCCGGTGCGGAGGCGGTATTCGTGGACAGCGGCGGATAGCTCGTCCAGCCTCCGGACGCCGCCCCGCCCTCGACGAAGAAGCTCGCACCAAAGGCGAAGAACGCCGGCCACATGAACCAGTACGAGAGCATGTTCAGCGTCGGAAACGCCATGTCGTCGGCGCCGATCATGAGCGGGATCAGGAAGTTGCCGAACGCTCCCGCGAGGATCGGGATGATCACGAGGAAGATCATGACCGTCGCGTGCATCGTGAAGAGCATCGTGTAGAACTCGGGCGACATCTGGCCGCCCTCCTGGGCGAACAGACGGCCGAGCACAGGCACGTCGGACCACGGCCAGGCCACCTGCCACCGGACGGCGAGCGCGAGGAGCCCGCCGATCAGGAACCACAGCAGCGTGGAGAACAGGAACTGCAGCCCGATCACCTTGTGGTCTTTGGAGAACACGTAGGTGGACAGAAACTCCGACACCGGGCGAGGCTTGCGGGCGGGCGGCAGCGTGACGGTGGTACCGTGTGAAACCGTGCTGGCGATGCTCATGAGTCGGTCTCCAGAGAGCGTTGCTGAACGCGGGCGTGTGTCGGGCGGTGCGGGAAAGAGGCTTGTGGAATCAGGCGAGCGGGATCACTCGGGGGCGACGGCGACGTCCTCGGGTGCGGGTTGCGTCGCCTCCTGCTCCGCGTAGGTCTTCTCGAGCCACCGATCGAAGTCCTCCCGCGACTCGATCGTGACGCGGCCCTTCATCTTGTAATGGCCCCAGCCGCAGAGCTCGGCGCAGACGATATCGAACTGACCGGTCTCCTTCGCCTTGAACCAGACCGGGATCTTCATGCCGGGCACCGCGTCCTGCTTGATCCGCAGATTCGGCAGGAAGAAGCTGTGCAGCACGTCCATGCTCTTGAGCTGGATGAGCACGTCCTCGTCCACGGGCAGATGCAGGTCATTGGTGAGGAACAAGTCGTCGGCCGTGCCGAGCATGCCGTCGCGACCGGGGTAGCGGAGCCGCCACTCGAACTGCCGGGCCACCACTTCCACGGTCGGCGCCATCGCGGGCCGCCGCATCTTGACGTCGGCCCAGGTATTCATCTGGTAGATCGCGAGAAACAGGAGCGTCGCGGCCGGAATAATCGTCCAAACGACCTCCAACGTGTGGCTGCCATGAATGTAGGTGGCTCGCCCCGTGGCCTTGGCGGCGTCGTACTTCCAAAGGAACCAAAAGAGCAGCATCTCCGTGGCGATGAAGACGACGCCCGTCAGCGCCAGGATGAACATGAACAGCCCGTCGATCGAGCCGCCGTGCTCGGAGACGTCCTTCGGCAGCCAGATGTTGTACGCGGGGGCTACCGCGAACGTGGCCACCCCGAGCACCGGCACGGCCAGGAACAACAGGCTCCAGAAGATGCCGCCAAGTCGTCTTCCCATGTCAGTTCGCTCTTTTTCGAGTGTCTCGTTTTCGGATCCTGAGTTCAGAAGCGATCCCGCGCCACCATCGGACGGTCGGCGCCCAGTTCCCCGTCGAACTCATAGGGCAGAGAGCGGATGTAGTTCACGATGTGCCAGATGTCCTCCGGCGGCACCGTTCCCTTCGCGGCCGGCATCGGGGCGCCGTTGATGCCGGCGTGAATGCGGTAATAAAGATCCACCGGCCTCCGGCCGCCTCGGTAGATGCCCTTGCGCAGGTTACGCGGCGGGATGGTCCGCGGCCGCAGGCTGTCGCCTTCGAGCACACCCTGAAACCGGTCCACCCAGGCGAGCTGCTGCCGTCGCTCGGCCGCTTCGTCCGCCGAGCCGCCCGACGCCTTGGCCGCGTTCTCCAGCGTGCCGGCCAGCTCCTTCCTGATCTCGACGATCGCCTTGTTCCAGTCGTCGTAGTCGTTGGCCTGGCCGTCGCCCAAGGCCGTCGGACCGTGGCACTTCACACAGTTGGCTTTGTCGCCGTAGAAAAGTTCCTTGCCCTTGGCGATCGAAGCCGCCAGATCGAGACCCGCCGGCATCTCGGGGACCGCGATCTGCGCGGCGGCCGCCGCCTGCCACTTCTCGGCCACCGGCGTCAGCGTCTCGTCGACGAGAAACTCTCGCGTCTCCGGCAGTTTGCCCTCGGCGTCGTCGTCGAGTTCGAAGAACGCCCGCATGAGCCCCAACTCCGTTTCGCCGCGGATGCTCAGATACTTCACGTACTCCACCAGGGCGTCGATCTGCGCGTCGCTGAGGAGCGCGAAGGAGGGCATCGAAGTGCCGGGGATGCCGTTCCGCAGGATGCGGGTCAGGTCCGCATGCGTCGGCTTGTCCGCCCGCTCCGTGCTCTTGAACTTGAACACACCGGGCCGGTAATCCCGAGGATACGGATTGAGGAATGCCGCGGTGGGGCCGAGCGCGTCGCCCGTGATGCCGTGGCAGTGGGCACAGTGCTCCCGATAGAGACCATTTTTGCGGCCGACGATGTCGCTGCGAACGGGTCCGGCGGCGAGTCGCAACTTGGCCTCGTCGAGACCGGTCTCAGGCAGCGCCACCGGCTCGTCGGGGGTTCCGAACATCGCCAGCAACACCGTCGATACCTGCCGCTCTTGGTCGGTCGTGAGCCGCTGCTTCGTCGCCTCGACCAAATTGAGCCGGAAGGACGCGGGGGGCGTGCGGCCACAGCCCGCTGAGGACAACGCGATCGCCGCCAGGAGCAAACCGCTGAAACACCGTGACGCGGCGGGCAAAAATCCGTTCATCGAAGCTGCCTGTTGCATCGAAAGGTGGCTGGGAACAGTCTGTCGAAGGGTCTGTGGTGGGTTCAGGTGCCGATCGCGTTCGCCGGCACCTCGATGGTGCCCAGATCCTTGACCTCGTCGGCCTGGAGCCGGATCTGGAAGCGGCCCTTCGGGGTCCACTTCAGCTCCGGCTTCTCCAAGCCCAAGGCGCCGTTGGGGCCGCTGGACCGCTCGTGCCAGACCTGGAACTCGAGCGGCTCGCCCGCCGGGAGATCGGGGATCGCGAAAGAGCCATCGGCGGCGCTGACGGCGACATACCCGTCCTTGCGAAACACCGCATAGGCCTTCATCCACGGATGGATGTTGCAGGTCACCATCGTCGGCATGCCAGTCTCGGCATCCGGCTTGTAGGCGGTGCCCTGGTTGGCGGGGATCAGCTGGTTGAAGCTCGTGCCGGCGATGTTGGTGTTGTGACCGATCGGGTCGCTGTTGCGGACGTCGACAGGCTGACCGACACGGGCGGCGAACACCGGCGAGAGAAACTCACAGTTCTTCTGGTCGAACACCAGCGCCGCTTCGCTGACCGGATTTTTGACTCGGCTCGTCTTGCGGGCGAAGACCACCACGTTGGCAAGTCCCTTGCTCGACGTGTCCACCAGCAGCGATCGGTCGACGAGTTTCATGCCGCCTTTGCTGCAGACCTCCGTATCCTTGTCGACGACCAGCGCCTTCGGATCGCCGACCGCGCCGGCGAACGTGAACCGGCCCTTGAGTGTGCCCCAGCCGGTCCCCGAGACCTGCTCCCCTGCCCCGCCGCCCGAGGCCACGGCAGCGGTGGAAAGCGTGGCCCGGAGACGGCCGGCCACCTCGGCATCGGCAGCCGGGACGGACACACGCGACCTTCCGCAGCCGGCCAGGGCCAGCAGGCACGCGATCGAACTGACAGCAAGCAGCCGCATCATGGGTTGGATGACTTCCGCGTGGATCACTTCTGGAAGATGCCCGGTGCCAGGACGATGTCGCCCAGGTCGGTGCCGGCCGCCTCGACCTTCACCTTGCGGCGGCCCTTGGCGATCTTCTCGCTCTTGCCGCCGACGGTCGCCTCACCGATGTAGCCCGCCTTCTCATGCCACAGTTGGAGTTCGACCTCGCCGGCGGGCACGTTCTTGATCTCGAACGTGCCGTCGGTGGCCGACACGGCGGCGTAAGGATTCGAACGTACGAGCACCCACGCCTTCATCCAGGGATGGATGTTGCAGGTGACCTGCGACGGAATCGCCTCCTCGCTGGAGAACGGCACGCTCGACTCGCCGCCGGCGGGAATCAGGCTGTTTGACGGCGGGTTCTTGATCGTGGCGATGTTGCTGTTGTGCCCGACGGTGTCGGAGTTCTTGATGACCAGCGGCTGGCCCGTCTGCACGAAGACGACGTGGGGCGTGAAGCGGCAGTCCTTGTTGTCGAGCACCACCTTCGCCGACTTGGCGGCGGCAGCGGCATCCGGGTGAACCTTCACGCCCTTGTCACGCACGAAGACGACGACGTTCGCGACCCCCTTGTCTCCGCCGACCACGAGTTCCTCAGTGAGGAGTTTGTGCTTCCCGCAGACCTCGACGTCCTTGTCGACCTTGAGGTCGGAAGCCGCAGGGGCGTCCCCACCGAAGAGAAACCGACCCTTGATCGTGCCCCATTCCTCGGCCGTGGCGGCCATCGGCAGGACGGTGAACCACGCCAGGGCGGCCAGGCAGGGAAGCACACGCGAGTCACGCAGGCAGTTGTTCATCGTCTTCTCTCCAGGGGGCTGAACGGGTCGGGGGCAAAGCGGAACGGATGGCAGAAGGGCACTCGTCCACACGCCTTCATTTTAGCGCGACACCGGGAGGACGCGAGGGCTCGGCGGATCTGTCAGGAATCCGGGGCTCCACCGCCGCGGCCGGCTGAGCCGGCGGGGCAGCCGGCGGCGGCTGTTGCTTCAAGTATGCCTCGAGCGACAGGTTTTTCTTGGCGAACATGTCGTAATGCATGAGCAGGTCGGTGAGGGCGTCGACCTGCTGTTCGCTCGTGCCGTCGTACAGGTCGGCGCTGACGGGCTTGTCGAACGGGATGTTCACCGGCATGCCCGTGTAGGGCAGGAACCGCTTGGGGTTGGCGATCCAGTCGTGCACGTACCCGGGACGGAGTCGCTCGTGGACGCGCTCCAACTGCGGCGCGAGCGCCTTCGGATTGCCGGGGGGCGAATAGCTGCCCACCAGGTGACACTTCACGCAGTAGTTGTTGTTGGTCACGATCTTCATGGCACCGTCGAGGTGTCCCGGATGGGATTGTTCGGCGGCCAGCACGGCCGACTCGTCGAGCCGGGCATCGTAGACATACGGGTACTCGGCGCCGTCCACGGCCGCGAAATAGTCGACGAGCGCCGCCGCCTCCGACGACTGAAAGTTGAACTTCGGCATCCGCAGGACGGCTGACGGACGAATCGTGTGCGGATTCAGCAGGAACTTGTGCAGCCAGCCGGTCTGCACCTTCTTGCCCTCGCCGACCAAGGGCGGCGGCAACCAGCCCCAGGCGTCGTCCGGCTTGACGTTGGGATTGATCTGCTTCTCGTCCGCGATCACGACGGGGAACAGCAGACGGGACAGATCGCCTCCGCGAGCGGGGTAATGCCGCCCCGCGGCCACGGCGTCCAGCGGCACGTTCACGTTCGGCCCCCCCACGGGCCGCGGCTCGCCGTCGACGAGCGCGTCGTGCCACAGCATCACGGGTTGGTACGGCACGGCCTCGGTGTCGTCCTCTTCGATCGGAACACCGTCCTCGTCGACCCGCTGCGGCCGCCCCGTGGCGGCATCGAGCACGGGCATGCCGCTGAGCGTCGCCCGGCGGCGTCCCTGCCGGTCGATCTGCAGCGACTTCGCCACGTCCTGCGGCGCGAAGTGCGGGGAGAGGAACGGATAATCCGCCACGACGCTCGCCTCGCCAAGGGTGCCCGGTCGGTAGCGGATATCCCACCGATCCATCTGCAGGGTGTGACAGCCGCCGCAGTTGTACTGCTCCACAACCTTGAGCCCCGCGATCCGGGCCGCCTCACGACCAGCAGGCTTGGCGACGAACTGCGGCGCCGGTGGCTCGGCGACGAGCCCCAGCACGAAGGTCATCACGGCCTCCCGCTGCGCGTCGTCGAAGGGGAACTGAGGCATGCGGTAGCGCTCGTTGTAGCTCTTGTTCTCAGCCTTCTTGAAGTCGTAGCTCCGCGGCGCCCGCAGCTTCTGCCAGAGGAATCCCTCCCGCTCGTGGGCCAGGAGCTTCTCGAGGAAGAACCCGGTGTCGGGGTCGACCGACTCTGGCGACACGTGGTCTTCACTCGCGGCCGCGTAGGCGAGATCCGGCGCCAGCGGCTCATCAGCTCCGTCGGCCGTAGCAGGCCGCTGCGCCTCTCCCGCGTGGCCATGACCGCCGCCGTGGGTTCCTCCATGGCCGTGACCGTGCTTGCCCGCGAGCTGATGCATGACGAAATGCGACACCTGCTCGAACGCGATCTTCGACGAATCCTTGCGGCCCCAGTCGGCGAGCGCCGCGCCAGCCGCCTTGGCGTCCTCGAATCCGGGGATGTCGTGGCAGGACGCGCAGGCGAGTTTGGCGATCGTCTTCTTTCCCACATATTCGAGCAGCCGGCCGTCGCGATCCGCCTCGGCCAAGCCCAGCAGCATCCGCTCATCGCCCTGCAGGTTCGACTGGTCGGCCGAGAGGCCGCTGGCCAGAACTTCCTCGGCCCGCTTCGCCGGGAAGCGTTCCTTCAGATACATCAGCGCCAGTTCATCGAGCGCCTTGCGCTCGTCGGCGGAGAGAGTCGTGGCCGATGGAATGTCGGTGGGCTTCCAGTCCTGGGTCGACCTCAAGAGGTAGGCGGTGGCGTCGGACGCGGGGTCGGAGACCCGCCCGTCGGGCAGCGTCACAGGCTCGAGGAGCACGTTGGGCATGAGCGTCCTGGGGTGATACCGCGCGGGCTCCCGCAGCCAGCTATAGAGCCAGGCGGCGCCACGCGGGCTCGACGCCGCCTTCGCGCCGATCCGGGAGAGCTCGGGGCCGTAGGTGCTGGTCGCCTCGGGGAAATCGGCGTGCTTGTGGCAGGCCAGGCAGCCGCGCAGCTGAACCACCTTCTTGCCCCGCTCGAGGTCCGGGGGCGCGGTGATCCCGGCATACGGCTGCACGTACTCGAATGGCTGGCTCGACCGCTGGAGGTAATGCGTGATGGACCGGATCTCGAGCGGCTCGTACCGCATCGACTCCTCGAGGCCCTTGCCCTCGAGGTGCTCCCAGAGGCCGAAAAACCGGGGCATCTTGGTCGAGGGCCGGAAATCCTGCGGATTCCGCAGCCACGAGTAGAGCCATTCGAAGCCGACCTTGCTGGCGACGTGCCGCAGCGACGGCCCCACCTTCGGGAGCGTTCCCGGAGTCTCCGGGTCCTTCAGCAGCACCGCCATCTGATGGCTACGGGCGGAAAGCTTCGCCTCGTCTCCCGCGGCGGCGTCGCGCTCGATGAGCTCGCGGAGCCGCTCCCGAGACTGCCGACCGTCGGGGCTCGACCGCACCTCCTCGACCCAGCGGCTCACCGTCGACCCGAGGGCGGCCAAGCCGGGATCGGACGACAGAGCCTCCGCCACCTCGTGGTAGTTCGGAGCCAGCCGCATGTCGGGACCGATCCGCTTGTCGGGGCCGGCCCAGCCGTTGATTTCGTGGCAGCCGTAGCAGCCATACTGCCGGATGAGGTGGTAACCCTCGACCAGCTTCGGCGCCGGAGGCTCGGGAAACTTCTCCGAGGGCTCGAGGTCGACGACCTCGTGATGGCATTTCAGGCAGCTCGACTGCTCGAACCGCTGCGGCAGCATCGGGAAGATCCAGTGATGATTGTTGAACCATCCGTGCTCGTCATGCCACTCGTGCCCCTGCTTCGGGGTGTTGGGCGAATGCGAGGCCCACTTGAAGCTCGTGGCGCTCCCCTGCCCCTGATGGCAAACGGTGCAGCCGAACGTCTGCATCGGGTGCGGACTCGTCGATCCCACGAAGAGGTCGAGACGGGGATGGGTCGAATAGGGCTGCGGAACGCCGCGCTGCACGGTAAGCGACAGCGGCTGGCCCCACCGCGGCGACTCGAGCAAGCCCGCAACGGCGACGGGCCGCGCGAGCGTCTTGCCGCCGCCGATGTCGAGGATCACGTCACCCGTCGCGAGGCCGGCCACGGCCGCGGGCGACTCGGGCACCACGACGCTCACCGTCGGGTCGTCGGCGCGAAACAGGCCGTGCGGCGCCAATCGGAGGCCGTACAACTCCTCGAGTTGATCGTTGCCGTCGCCGGCCACGCTTTCCGGCCCCTTCCCGGGCGTGGGCAGCGTCAGCGTGATCGTCTCGGTCGAAGGGTACGCGGGGTCGGTCGGTGATCCGGGCGCCGACTTGTCCATCCCCTTGTGGCAGGTGACGCAGCGATCGAACCGGGCCACGTCCCGGAAATTGTTGTTGAGCGTGAGTTGTGGCAGCCAAATCTGGTCGATCCGCAGCGGACCGTTGAAGGCCTCGAGCACCGGCAGTTCGAGGAGCCCCTTGCCCACGTTCGGAGCCCGATCCTTGAGCGTCTTGGTGAGTTGTGCGAGTTTGCCGCGGTGGTCGGCGAGCGCCTTCGCGGCGGCGTCCTCCGGAGCCGTCAGGCTCCGGAGCGTGGCATCCAGCTCCTTCCGGTGCGTGTTGGCGGCCTGCCACTCGAGGTTGGAGGCGTTGACCTCCTGCCGCTTGGAATCGGCGAGCGCCAGCAGCGCCGCCAGCTTGTCCTGGGGCGCATCTTCCGCAACCGCCAGCTCATAGTCGGCGCGGTTCTTGTCGAGTTCCGCACGGCGCAGTTTGAGCTGGCCCGCAAGCAGATCCTCGCGGAATTTGGCCCGCGCGGTGATGTCCCGCATTCGCTGAACCAGATCGCCCCGGAGCGCCAGCCGCTCTTCCGGGTCGGCCTGGCTCCGCAGCTGATCGATGTCGAGCTGCACCCGGTCCGCCGCCTCGGCGTCGACGGGGACGGTGCGGACCTGCTTGAGGAACGACTCGGTCAGAACGGGGTCGAGGTCGGCCCGCCGCGCGGCAGCGAGCGCCGCGTCGAGCTCTTGCGACCGCTCGGCGAAGGAGCGCGAGTCCGCCTCGTCGACCCGCGCCGCCGCAGACCATGTCTCCAGCGCACGAAACTCCCGCTGGTACTTCTTCCAGGGCCGGTTGTGGTCCGACACCAGCATCAACACCGTCGCCAGGAGCAACAGGATCGCCACCACTCCGAACACGACGTGCAGGAGTTTGAGATTGCGCCAGGTTTGTTCTGTAGCGGGCATGGAAGTCGTTCTTCACGAGGAGGCGAGCGCGAAGGAAACACCCGCCGATATGGCCAGCGCGGCGTCAGAAGTTCAGGGAAAACTCCGGAATGCTCACGATGTACTTCAGATTGAGCGTCCACCGCAGGATCATCTTGAGCGGCAGCGAGAGCATGAGCAGCATCAGGTTCGCCATGATCATGTAGCGGACGAGGCCCATCTTCGCGAAGAACGGCCGAAACACCGTCACGGCCAGGAGCGGCGGCAGCAGCAGCAGATACGCCCCCAGCAGCACGAGGCCCGGCGCCTCGCGCCAGAGGATGTAGCCGATCTGCGTCAGCGTGCCGGCACCCTGCGGAGCCCGGGGCAGAGGACGGTCGAGCAGGTTCACCCAGAACATCTGCGGCAGGTCGACGTTATTGAGCACCTCGACCTTGTAGGGCGTCCAATACTCGAACGGGCCGAAGAAGTTCCAGTTCGGCCCCCGCAGGAAAGTGCCCAGGATGATCAGCGTGATCCACAGCTCGAAAAACCCGAACTGATAGACCAAGTAGCTGAACTTCCGCTCCTCGATGGAGTAGTAGCCGTTGCCCTTCTTGTTGAAGTCGAGGTAGGGCATCGCCATCAGCCCGAACACGACGAGGCTCGGCAGGACGACGCCGGCGTACCAGGGGTCGAAGTAGACGAGCATCTCCTGCAGGCCGAGGAAGTACCAGGGAGCCTTGGAGGGATTGGGGGTCTTCACGCTCGACGCGGGCTCTTCGAGGGGCGCCGGCAGGACGATCGCCCACAGCAGCAGGAACGCCGAGACGGCCACCATGCAGATGAGTTCCGTGTAGACCAGGTCCGGCCACACGAGCACCTTCTCGTCGTTTTCCTTCTCCATCGGGGGCAGGCCTCGCGCGATACGGTCGTCGTTCACGACGGCCTGCTTGGTGGCCACCCAGGTGAAGAAGGCCAGCAGGAACACCAGCCCGACGATCGGCACGTTGTCGGGCTTCATCACGATGGAGGCGAAGTTCTCGTCCGCCATCGACAGCCCCATCAACACGAGAGCCACATTGAGCGTCGTCCAGGCCACCATCGGCTGGACGAAGAACTTGCGGAAGATGAACAGGATCGCGAACAGTGCCGTCGTGCCGAGCGTGTACAGCACCGGACCGGAGAGCCGGTTGACGAGCATCCGAACCGAAAGCGGCAGCGCGGGCACGAGCGTCGGCGAGGCCGACAGTGCGAGGCTCGCCAGGATCATCATCACGCCCGCAAAAGCGGCCCAGACGATCGCCCAGCCAGGCTGCTGCTTGCGCTTCCAGAGGATGATCGCCGCCACGCCGTTGACGAGGGCGATGAACGTGTAGTAACCGCCGAGAAAGCCGGCGACGTCTTTGAGAAAGAAGCCGTTTGAGTGCATGGCAATCGACTACAGCGGGCCGCTGATGCCGCCGTCCTTTCGCACGCGCCAGAAATGGATCGCCAGCAGCAGCGCGACCGCCAGGGGAATGGCGATGCAGTGCAGCACGTAGAAGCGGTTGAGCGTCTCCTCGCCCACGAACCGGGCGCCGAGCAGGCCGAAGCGGGCGTCGGAGCCGTCGGTGATCATGTCGATGCCACCGATGGTGAGGAGTTGTTGGCCGGGGCCCTCGTAGCCCAGGATCGGCGTCGCGCGGGCCATGTTGGACCCCACCGTGATGGCCCAGATGGCGAGTTGGTCCCACGGCAGGAGGTAGCCCGTGAACGACAGGAGCAGCGTCAGCAAAAGCAGGATGACGCCGATCACCCAGTTGAACTCCCGCGGCGGCTTGTAGCTGCCCGTGAGGAACACCCGGTACATGTGCAGCCAGGTCGTGATCACCATCGCGTGCGCGCCCCAGCGATGAAGCTCCCGAAGGATGCCGAGGCTCGTCACGTCGCGCAGCGCGAGGATGTCGTTGTAGGCCCACTCGAGCGTGGGCCGGTAATAGAACATCAGGAGGACGCCGGTGACGGTCTCCACCAGGAACAGGAAGAACGTCACCCCTCCCATGCACCAGGTGAAGGAGAGGGCGATACCCTGCTTCTTGATCGACACCGGATGCAGATGCAGGAAGAAGTTGGTGAGCATGACCACGATCCGATTCCGCCTGTCGAGCGGCATCGGATGACGGAAGATGCTCTTCCAGATCTGCGAGTTGCGAATGGTTTCGCCGATGGCCATGGCAGCCTGTCCACGGGGCTTTGGTTCCCCGCGCTCTCTTTGCCCGCGGGGTCACACCGTGACGTACGAATCAGGGTCGGCCCACTGGCCGAGCTCCTCCTGGAACGCCTTGCTTTTGTCGATCTCGAGTTGCCCGTCGTCGGCGATGCGGATCGCGTAGCGCTCCAGCGGTCGCGGGGCGGGCCCCTCGAAGTTGATGCCGTCCTTGTAGAAGCCGCTGCCGTGGCAGGGGCACTTGAACTTCTGCTCGGCCTCGAGCCAGTTGGGCGTGCAGCCGAGGTGGGTGCACACGGTCTTCAGGGCATAGATCTGCTGCTGGCCCTGAAACTCGCCGTTGACGACCCAGACGCCGTATTGCGGGACGAACTTCGTCTCCACTTTCCCCGCCGGAAAGCCCTCCTTGAAGCCGACCTTGAAGCGGCTCGGCGGTTCGGCGAGGACGTTCGGAAACATGTAGCGGGCCAGGCCCAGGGAAAAGAGGCCACCGGTAACCGAAAGCGCCGTGAAGCCCATCGCCATGAACGAGCCGAGCGCCATTTCGAGAAAACCGCGACGATCCTCCTCACCCTCCTTCTTCGCAGCCGGCTTGGCCGGCCGCACCGGCATCGGGGGCGCGGCCCGCGCAGCCACGGGCTTCTCGGCGACGGGCTTCGGCTTGGGCGGAGCGGCCCGGGCGGCGAGCGCCGGACCGGCCTCTGCCTTGCTGACAGGGCCGGGCTTCGCACCGGCGCGGGCCGCCGCCAGAATGCTGGCGGTATCGCGCTGCACGCCCGTCTTGGCGGCGGCTGCTGCTGGCTTCGCCGCTGCCGCGGCGGCCGGCTTCGCGGCGGGCTTGGGCTTGGCGGCCGCCGCCTCGGGCTTCGGCTTCGCTGCCTCGGCTGGCGATTCGCCAGCGGCAGATTTGTTTGCCCGGGCCGCCGCGAGAATGTCCGCAACGCTCGGTCGCCCGCCGCCCGCCTTCGGCACGGCGGGCTTCGCCGCCGGCTCCGCAGAGGGCTTGGCAGCCAGCTTGGGGGCGGCCTTGGGCTCTGCGGGTTCCTCGGCCGCCGGCTGCGGGGCCGGGGGATCGGCCGCTGGCTGGGCCGACCCGGGGCCCTGCGCCCTGGCGGCTGCCAGGATCTCCGCCACCGACATCTTCTTCTTCTCAGCCATGCGATTGCCTCAGCCTCGGCAACGACCTCCACCCAACGAGTCGACGGATGCCGCGAGCCGGCTGGAAAGGGCCTGCTGCCGCACCCCGAATCCACTCAAAAAGCTGGTTTCGGCCGCGATTGGGAGAGTTCGTGATTTTTTTCACGAACTCCCTTTAAACTGTATCGGCACGCACCTAGCTGTCAACGTC
>JBJOKF010000063.1:0-2853 GCA_046046235.1 Planctomycetota bacterium
CGGCGGCGCGACACGATTGCTCACGGGCGGCCTGCCGCTCGTCGGCCTGGCCCTGGCGACCGCATGGAGCGCGCCAGGCGTCGAAACGGCGGCGGCGCCCCCTGCGGCCGAGGCTGCGGCCGCGCCGCTCATGGACCTCGACATCGCCGTCGAGCCAGTCTGGGAGGGCAAGACGACCGTCAATGAGCCCGTGCTCTTCCTCGAGACCGATGCCGGTCCCGAGGGGTCGCTCCTCTATGAGCCGACGCGGATCAAGGCCGTCACGAGTGCGGACCTGCAGACGGTGTATGAGGCGGGACGTGACTTCACCGTCGCAGGCCGGGTGCTCCGCCTCACGAAGGAGTCGCGAGCGCCGTTCGTCACCCGCGAGCAGATGTATCCCCAGGCGAAGCATCCCCGGGAGAAAGGTGATGCGGCCGTTACGGGCCGGGCGGGCGGCGGCCTGCTCGCGATGGGCATGCCTGAAGGCAAGAAGTTTTGCCAGATGCAGGTGGCGGTGACCTACGACCATGACGAGACCGGGTTTGGTGGCTATGAGCCGCCCGCTTTCGCCGCCCAGACGCTCCCGAAGACGATCGCGGCCCTCCGCGATAAGAAGCCGCTCACGATCGTGCTCTACGGCGACAGCATCGCGAACGGTGCCGAGACGAGCGGATTCTGGAAAGTGGCCCCCTTCATGCCGTCCTGGGGCGAACTCGTGCGGCGCACGCTCCGGAAGCACTACGGCGGCGAGATCAAGTATTTCAACATGTCTCAGGGTGGGAAGACATCGGAATGGGGGCGGGAGCAGGCTGAGCCGCGGGTCGCCGTCAAGGATCCCGACCTCGTCATCATCGCCTTCGGGATGGGCGACGGTCATATCACCAAGAAGTTTTCGAATGCGGCGTACAAGGCGAACGTGCAGGGCATCATCGATACCGTTCGTGCCCGCAGGCCGGACTGCGAGTTCATCGTGGTCGGCACCATGCTCGCCAACCCGGAGTCACCGAGCTTCAGCGGCAATCAGCGGGAGTTCCTCGTGCCGCTGCGCGAGATCGCGACAGAGAACAAGGGAGTCGCCCTGGCCGACGTGACATCGGCCCATGCGTTCCTGCTCACGCGAAAAAAGTTTTGGGACATGAGCGGCAACGGCGTGAACCACCCCTCCGACTTCCTCGCCCGCGTCTATGCGCAGGTGCTCTTGAAGCTGCTCAAGGAGTAGGCAAGGCCCGGAACCGCAGCCACGGCGGCGCACGTGCCGGAGGCCGAGGTGGGAGTCGCCGCGCCGTCTGACGGCTTGATCGACGGGAAATCATGCCGTAGAGCCGCTTGATCCTCTCGCGCCCCCGGGGGCGGGCGGCGTTTTCCCCGGGGAAACGGTGTGCCTCCGCCGGCACCGTTAGATTGTGCCGGGAGCGGGAGCCATCCTGCAGGGGGTGGACCGCCCCAGGGCAGGCGACCTGTCTGTCCCGATCGTGGACGGATCGAGCAGCGGGAATGGCCGGCCGTAGGCGCGGATGGTGCAGCGGATGGATTTCCGGGCGGCGGATGACGGCGATTCGGCGGCGTTCGTGACGGCGCTCGTCCGTCACCAGCGGCGGATTTATCTCTTCATCGCCTCGCTGCTGCCGAATCCCTCGGACGTCGAGGACGTCTACCAGCAGACCTGCGTGGCGCTCTGGAACAAGCGGGCCGAGCTGCCGCAGGTGCGCGATTTCTTCGCCTGGGCCTGCGGATTCGCCCGCAACGAGGTGCTCCACCAGATCCGCTCGAACAGCCGTTCGCGGCATCTCTACCTGCCCGACGACCTGCTAGCCACGCTCGCCGGAGAACTCGAACAGGATCTCGCGCACGACGACGACCGGCTCCTCGCCCTCACCAACTGCCTGGCCCGGCTCCAGCCGCCCCAGCGCGGACTGCTCGAGCGGGCCTATCAGGGGGTGGAATCGATCAAGGATATCGCCGAGGAACTCAAGATCTCTGCCGCAGCGCTGACGATGCGGCTGCAGCGGATCAGGCATGCCCTGCTCAAGTGCATCGAGCTGACACTCGCGGGCAGCGGCCCGGGGGGGACGCAATGAGGCAATCGCATGCCGTCGCGCTTCCCGATCCCGGCTCCGAGCTCTCGCGGCTCGCCGGGGCGTGTTTCGACGGTTCCATCACGCTTGCCGACCGGGACCGGCTCGCCGAGTTGCTCCGCGATCCGGCCGCCCGAGCTGCCTATCGCAGGATGGTGTGGCTGCATGCCAGCCTCATGCGGCTCTGGAGCCGGGAGATGGACTTTGCGGGCCTGGCGCCGCAGCCTCCGGCCGCGGAGGAGGCGGCTGCGACCGTGACCGCAGCGGGCGGGGCGCGGTGGCGCGAATGGTCCGCCGAGTGGTTTTCCTGGCGACTGACGGGGCGGTCGGCGGCGGTCGTCGGCGGTCTTGCGTTGGCTCTGGCTATTGTGGCGGTCGTCTGGATCACCGGCGTCGGCCTGCTCGTGCCCTCCAAGCTGCCGACGCTTGTCCGACCACCGCGGGCGGCCGGGGCGATCGCCGAGCTGGCGGCACTCGAACTGCCCGAATGGATGCCGGATGCGAACCGCTGGTCCCTCTGGGACGGACTCCGTCCTGGCGCGGTTTTGGAGTTGGAAAGCGGCCGGGTGGAGTTGGCGTTCGATGGCGGCACCGAGATCGTCCTCGAAGGGCCGGCGAGCTTCGTCGTCGACGGTCCGACGGCGGTATCGCTGCGACGCGGCAAGGCGACAGTCACGGTGCGTGGCGGCGGGGCCGCGGACGGCCTGTCGCGGTTCACTGTACAGACTCCGGCAGCTACGGTCACCGACATCGGCACGTCGTTCGGGGTCGTGGTCGACAAGGCCGGTGAGACGAG
>JBJOKF010000071.1:0-6115 GCA_046046235.1 Planctomycetota bacterium
CACCGCGGTGGCGGCCGCCGCCGCCGCCGCGCGGCAGGCCGGCTACGAGGTGGTCACCGCGCCGCCGGCGGGCGGCACGGCGGAGGCGGTCGGCGTCGAGCTCTTCGCGGCGGGTCGCGCGATGCTCGAGACGGCACGTCGCGACGGACGACCGCGGGCGGTCATCTCGGGCGGCGAGGCGACCGTGACCGTGCCGGCGGATCACGGCCTGGGGGGCCGTAATCAGCAGACGGCTGTCGCGGCCCTCGCCGCCGCGCGACGGACAGGAGGCTGGCCGGCGGGGCTGCTCGTAGCCAGCGTCGGCACCGACGGCGAGGACGGGCCGACGACGGCCGCCGGAAGCTGGATCGATGCCGACGTGGCCGCGACGGTCGCGGCGCACAGGCTCGACGTCGAGTCGGCGGTCGCCCGCTGCGACGCGCATCCCCTGCTCGACGCCGCCGGCGGGCTCGTCCGCACCGGTCCCACCGGCACGAACGTGGCCGACGTGCGGATCGTGCTCGCCCGGCCCTGAAGGGTAGACTCTTCCCGCGACCGAACTCCTCGGAAACGTTCCATGCCCTCTCTCAAGCGGATTCTCGTCACCGGCGGCGCCGGCTTCCTCGGCAGCCATCTCTGCGAGCGGCTCGTCGAGCAGGGGCACGACGTGATCTGCGCCGACAACTTCTTCACGAGCCAGAAGTCGAATGTCGCCCACCTGCTCGGTTGCGGCAACTTCGACCTCATCCGGCACGACATCATCCATCCGCTCTGGCTCGAGGTGGACGAGATCTACAACCTCGCCTGCCCCGCGGCCCCCGGCCACTACCAATACAACCCCATCAAGACGATGAAGACGTCGGTGATGGGCGCGATCAACGTGCTGGGCATGGCGAAGCGGTGCCGGGCGAAGGTGCTGCAGGCCTCCACGAGCGAGGTCTACGGCGACCCCGAGGTGCATCCGCAGCCGGAGAGCTACCGTGGCGCGGTCAACCCGATCGGCCCGCGGGCCTGCTACGACGAAGGGAAGCGGGCGGCCGAGACGCTGTTCATGGACTATCACCGTTCCAACGGCGTGAACGTGCGGATCGTGCGGATCTTCAACACCTACGGCCCGCGGATGCATCCCTACGACGGCCGCGTCGTGTCGAACTTCATCCGGCAGGCCCTCTCGGGCGAGCCGATCACGATCTTCGGCTCGGGCTCCCAGACCCGCAGCTTCTGCTACCGCGACGACCTCGTCGAGGGGATGATCCGGATGATGAACGGCCCCGACGACTTCACCGGCCCGGTGAACATCGGCAATCCCGGCGAGTTCACGATCCGTCAACTCGCCGAGCTCACACTCGAACTGTCGGGCTCGTCATCCCGGCTTGTGGAGCGGCCGCTGCCGGTCGACGACCCCGAGCGGCGACGGCCCGATATCACGCTCGCGAAGCGGCATCTCGGCTGGGAGCCGACGGTGCCGCTCCGCGACGGCCTGGCCCGCACGATCGACTGGTTTCGCTCGGTGCGGCTCGAGGACTTCCGGGCTCCGACGCCGAATTACTGACTGCACGGCAAGGCTCGGCATCCTGCCGACCTTGCCTTGGCGAGCCTCCGCTCGCTGGTGCTGCGCATGGCATCCATGCCATGCTGGTTTGCGGCGCTGCTAGGGGGATGACTGCACGGCAAGGCTCGGCATCCTGCCGACCTTGCCTTGGCGAGCCTCCGCTCGCTGGAACTATCCCGGCCCTCCGGGCCTGGCGCTCTGGCTCTGGCTCTGGCTCGTCGTGGCGACAAGTTTTCAACTTGTCGTGCAGCACCCCGGATTCGACGAGTTAAAAACTTGTCGCCACGATCCGGGAGGCTCCTCGCCGTCAAGCGGGCTCGAGACTCAAACCGCGACTCACGTGCGTTCGCCGCCGGCACGTGCCCGCCGTGTCATCGCCATCACGACGACCGCCACCGCGCCAAGGCCCAGCGCGATCCCCGCGCAGTCGCCCACCCAATCGAGCCGGTCGGCAAAGCGTGAGAAGAAAGGCTGCGTCAACTCGTCGACGGCCGCGAAGAGGACGAGCCCCACCGCCAGCCACCCGACCCGCCACGCCGTCCAGCAGCCTCGGGCCGCGAGCGTCGCCGCCGCGAGCCCCGCGAGCAGGAAATAGGCGACCACGTGCATCGTCTTGTCGGACGGCACCCCGGGGCCCGAGCCGATGATCTCCTGAGGCCGCGGGTAGTGCGTGGCGCAGACAAGCAGCAGCGTATAGGCGGCGCTGACCCACGGCAGGGCGGTCGGGAGCCAGGCGGGGCGCGCGGCCCCGATCGTCTCTGCAGCCTGCGAACGCGGCGTTCTCACTGTTTGTCTCCCACCAACCCAAGACCGCGGACAGGCTCGAAAAGCCCCGCCTGTCGCCCGCAGCATACCGGTTTTTTGGTCTTCGCCGGCACGGATCGATCCGCTATTGTCCCGCCCTCGCCGCGGAGCCTCCCAGCCCGCGCATCCTTCGCAGGAGACTTCCGCATGAACCGCCAGGAACTGTCCGCCACCGTCCTCGAACTGCTCGAGAAGGAGACGGGCGAATCGTACCCCTCGCTCGCGGACGCGACCTCGCTTCGCGACGGGCTGAACCTCGACTCGCTCGACATGGCCGGCCTCGTGCTCCACATCGAGAGCCGCTTCGGCATCCAGATCGAGACCGAACTGCTCGAAAACATCACGACCGTCGGCAACCTGCTCGACATGCTCGAGCGGAAGATCGCCGCGCAGTCCGCGAAGAAGGCCGCTTGATCGTTCCGGGAGCCGTACCGCAGCCCTGCGCTCCGCCATGATGCCCCGAGTCAACACCGTCGAGGCCGTCCACACCGCGTGCGGCGTCGGACGCCATGCGCTGGTCGAGGCACGGCTGTCGGAGATCGGGCCGCTCCGCGACCGGGCGACTCCTCCACAAGCGCCGGCGTTGCCGCCGAGATTCCTGCGTCATGCCGACGAGCAGACGGTAGTCGGCGTGCGGGCGGTGCTGGAGGCGATGGCGGAGTATCCGACGCCGCGGCCGTCGTTCACGGATTACGGCGTCGTCGCCGCGCCCTGCCGCGCCGGACGATTCGCCACGGCGCAGTCCCTGGCGCAGGCCCGCGTGGGCGGCGGCGTGGCCGTCTCGCCGCACGTCGTGCCGCAGTGCTCGCTCCATGCGCTCGCCGGCTCCGTGAGCGTGGCCTGCGGCATGCACGGGCCGAACGTCGGCTCGAGCGGCGGCGACCATGCCGTCGCCGAGGGATTGTTCACGGCGGTGTCGCTGTTGGCCGGCGAGGCCGCCGCGTCGGAAGGCGGCGTGCCGGGGATGTGGCTCGTGCTCAGCGGCTGGGATCGCGAGCCCGAACTCGACGAGCAGGGACGGCCGTTCCCGGTGGCATCTGCCGCCGAGCCGGTCTGCCGGGCGCTTGCGGTCGCGCTCACCGCCGATGTCGACGCCGGCATCGGCGCGCAGTTCGCGATCCGGATGACGGGCGCGACCGCGATCCGGTCGACAGCCGACTCCCGAGCCGATGTCGCCGCCGACATCCTCTCGCTCGCCCGGGCGCTCGCCGCCGGCGGTGCCGCCTCTTGGTCGCACCCGTGCCCCTGGCCGGCGGAGTTGGTCCTCGAACCGGCGCGTCGCCGAGCCGTCGGCCCGCGCGGAGAGACGGGCCTTCCCGCGAAGGAGGCCGCATGAGAATCGCCTCTCCGACCGTGGCGGCCCGCCCCGCCGTCGTGATCACCGGCATCGGAGCCGTGACGCCACTCGGCAACGGGTTCGACGCCGTGGCCGACGGCCTGCTGGCCGGCAGGTCGGGCGTGCGAGCGATCGCCCCGGGGCCCTTCGCCCGTGAGAGCCGGCAGTTCGCCGCGGTCGTCGAGAACATTCCGGTTCCACCCGCGGGCACGGCCGCTGTCGACGCCGGGGCGTTTGCCGACCTCTCGCGGTACGAACAGCTCTGCGCAAGCTGCGTGGCCCATGCGCTCGCCGACGCCGGCCTGGCGGACGAGGCACCGCGACTGCGGATCGGACTCGTCCTGGGCCTGGGCGCCGAACACTTGAAGACCTGGGAGTTCGATTATCTCGACGGCGGCACGCAGGTCAGGCGGCCCGCGGCAGCGGACACGATCGTCCATCGCGTCGCGGGCATGATGCGGCTGCACGGCCCGGCGGTCACCGTGGCGGCCGCCTGTGCATCGAGCGGCTATGCCCTGGCCCTCGGCCGGAACTGGGTCGCGTCGGGCTGGGTCGATGCCTGCGTGGTCGGCGGCTGCGACGTGCTGAGCCCCACGGCGGTCGCGGCCTTTTACAACCTGCGGGCCCTCTCCCGCCGCAGCGACGATCCCGCCAAAGCGTCGCGGCCCTTCGACCGCGGCCGCGACGGCTTCGTCATGGGCGAGGGGGGCGCCTGCTTCGTGCTCGAACGGCTCGAGGCTGCACGCCAGCGCGGGTGCCGCGTGCTCGGCGAGCTCGCCGGCGTCGGCATGTCGAGCGACGCCGCGCACATGGTCACGCCCTGCAGCGATCCGACGCAGGCCGCCCGGGCCATCGCGCGGGCGCTCGCCGACGCAGACGTGGCCCCCGAGCAGATCGACTACGTCAACGCCCATGCCGCCGGCACGCCCGTCGGTGACGCCGCCGAGGCGGCGGCGATCCGCCTGGCGCTCGGCGCGGCGGCCGACCACGTGCCGGTCAGCTCGACCAAGAGCATGTCGGGCCATTTGATCAGCGGCGCGGCGGCCTTCGAGGTGGTCGCCTGCCTGGCGGCTCTCCAGCGGCAGGCGGTGCCTCCGACGCTCAACCTCGACGACCCCGACCCCGCCTGCGATCTCGACCATGTCCGGCACACGGCCCGCGCCCGGCCGGTGCGGGTCACCGCGAGCAACTCGTTCGGCTTCGGCGGCGCGAACCTCTGTCTGGTGATCCGCCACGCCGCTTGAACCCTCCCCGATCACGGTCGGCCGAGACCGGCCGCCATGTCCCCTGAAGGAGCCCCCGCGATGAGCCCGCAGCACGCTTCCCCGACCACCGCCCGCCAGGCCCTGCCGATGTCGGTGCCGGCCATCGACTCGATGCTCGAGTATCTCGTCGCCCACTGGCACGCCGTGGAGCCGGCCCATGCCGAGCAGGGCCTCGGCGGCCGCATCTGCGACCTCCATCGCTTCAACTTCCTGCTCTGGCACGAGGAGGACATCGCCCGTTCGCCCGACGTGACCGACGCCCGCATCGCGCAGGTGAAGCGGGCGATCGACAAGTACAACCAGGCCCGCAACGACGCGATCGAGAAGGTCGACGACTGGCTGATCGAGGAGCTCGGCCGCCGCGGCATCGTGGCAGGCCCGCAGGCGCCCGCGGCCACGGAGACGCCCGGCTCGGCGATCGACCGGCTCTCGATCCTCGAGCTCCGCCGCTTCCATATGCGGGAGCAGATCGATCGGACCGACGCGACGGCGGAGCATCGCGAGAAAGCGGCGGCCCGGCTGGCCGTGCTCGACATGCAGCGGAGCCACCTGGTCGACGCGCTCGCCCGGCTCGTCGACGAGATCTTCGTGGGCCAACGGCCACTGCGGGTCTTCCGCCAGATGAAGATGTACAATGATCCGTCGATGAACCCCTATCTCTACAAGACCGGATCGCGGACGGCGGCCTGAGGCGAGGCGTCAGGTCTCGCTCCGGTCGCACTCGCTCCCCGAGGAACGATCCATGGACTTCCTGTGGTTTCTGCTGATCGGGGTGGCCGCGGGCTGGCTGGCAAGCCAGCTCATGAAGGGCGGCGGCTCGGGGCTCGTGGGCGACCTCGCGGTCGGCGTGATCGGCGCCATTCTGGGCGGGTTTCTCTTCGGCCTGCTCGGCCTGTCGGCGACCGGGCCGCTGGGCAGCCTCGTCACGGCCACGGTCGGCGCGGTGGTACTGCTCGCGGGCCTGCGGGCGCTGAATCGACCGCGGCTGTAGGCAACTGCATCGAGGTGTGGCACGACCGCGTCGCGCAGCGTCGATTCTTGTTGGCGGTCGGGGCCGTCCGTAAGATGCGGGCGTGTCGCTCGAAAGCCGCCCGTAGCCCAGTGGCCCCCGTAGCTCAGTGGATAGAGCGACGGTTTCCTAAACCGTAGGTCGCAGGTTCGATCCCTGCCGGGGGTACT
>JBJOKF010000089.1:0-16514 GCA_046046235.1 Planctomycetota bacterium
GTCGTTGCGGGCCTGGTTGTACTTGTCGATCGCCCGCTTGACCTGCGCGATGCGGGCGTCGGTCACGTCGGGCGACCGGGCGATGTCCTCCTCGTGCCAGAGCAGGAAGTTGAAGCGGTGCAGGTCGCAGATGCGGCCGCCGAGCCCCTGCTCGGTGTGGACCGGCTCCACGGCGTGCCAGTGGGCGACGAGATACTCGAGCATCGAGTCGATCGCCGACACCGACATCGGGAGAGCCTGACGGGCGGCGGTCGGGGCGGCATGCTGGTGGCTCATCGCGGAGACTCCTTACGGGATGGTGGCGGTCGGCAGCGGCCGACCGGCCGGGATCAGGGACTGGTTCAAGCAGCGTGGCGGATCACCAGGCAGAGGTTCGCGCCGCCGAAGCCGAATGAGTTGCTCGCGGTGACCCGCACCGGCCGGCCGCGGGCCGTGTGCGGCACATGGTCGAGATGACAGGCGGGATCGGGGTCGTCGAGATTGAGCGTCGGGGGCACCGCCTGCCGGTGCAGTGCCGCGAGGCAGGCGACCGCCTCGAAGGCCGCCGCGCCGCTGATCAGGTGGCCCGACATGCTCTTGGTCGAGCTGACCGGAACCTGATCGGCCGCTGCGCCGAGGGCTAGGCGGATGGCTGCCGCCTCCGCGGCATCGCCGACGGGCGTGCCGGCGGCGTGGGCGTTGACGTAATCGATCTCTTCGGGCGCGACGTCCGCGTCGGCGAGCGCCTGGGCGATGGCCCGGGCCGCCTGCGTCGGATCGCTGCACGGGGTGACCATGTGCGCGGCGTCGCTCGACATGCCGACGCCGGCGAGCTCGCCGAGCACGCGGCCCCCGCGATGCCGCACCGCCTCGAGCCTCTCGAGCACGAAGCAGGCGCCCCCTTCGCCCATCACGAAGCCGTCGCGGCCGCGGTCGAAGGGCCGCGAGGCCTTGGCGGGATCGTCGCTGCGGCGGGAGAGGGCCCGCAGGTTGTAGAAGGCCGCCACCGCCGTGGGACTCAGCACGTCGCACCCGCCGACCACGCAGGCATCGACCCAGCCGGCCTCGATCCAGCCGCGGCCGAGGGCCAGGGCATAGCCGCTCGACGCACAGGCGGCCGCCACGGTGACCGCCGGGCCGTCGAGCCGCATCATGCCTGCGACGCGGTGGACCAGCGTGTCGTCGGTGCCGGGCTGCCTGACCTGCGTGCCGCCGTCGAGGCAGTCGAACTCCCAGGTCTTCAGGTGCTCTGCGCCCAATCCCAGCACGAGGCCGATCCGCCGCCGCGGTGCGTCCGCTTCCAGCCCCGCATCGGCGAGCGCATGGGCCACGCAGCTCGCACAGAGCTGCTCGTACCGCGAGAGCCTGGCGAAGGCTTCGGCATCGACGGTGCTCGTTCCCGAGGGCGGGGGCGGAATCCGGTCGACGACCGCGGCGAACTGCCGGCTCTCGCGGGCGAACGGCCCCGGATCGATCGCCCGCACACCCGACCGGCCGGCCAGGAGCGCGTCGGCCACCGCGTCGAATCCGTTGCCGAGCGGCGTCACGGCGCCGACGCCGCTGATCACGACCGCCGGGCGGTGCGCCCCGGTCGGAGAGGCGATTCTCATGCGGCCTCCTGCGTGGGGCTGCCCGTGTCGATGCGCGGCCTGCAGGCTCGGCTTCGCGCAGGCGCGAGAAGCACTTCCGCAGGCCAGGGACAGCGGTGCGACCAGGAGACGTCAGTGCCGGCAGCGAGCGCCCGGGAGAGCGAGAGGATGTCGTGAGCGACGTGCGGTCTGGAATCGGCGGCCGAGCGGACCGCGGTTGTGTCGGTCAGACGGATCGCGAACTGCAGGCCGGCGCCGGCAGCGACATCGGCCGTGAGTGCGATGGCAAGCGCGCGGCAGACCGGCTCGTCGGCCGACGGAACCGGAAGAGGCTTTCCTTGCTCGTCGAGAGCGGGCTCGCGATCCCAGCCGCAGAGCACGAGCCAGAGCGCGGGCACGCCGGTGGCGAGCAGCGACAGGGCCGTGAACAGTCCCTCGGCGACCGCCTGGCTACCGCCGCTCGAGCCGAGGTTGGGCCCGTGCATGCCGCAGCCCACGCTCACGGCGCTGGCGAGCGCATGGAGCGAACACTGCGGCACGACGTGCGGCGAGATGGCCACGCCGCCACCCGCACGGGCCTGCGCGAGCGACTGTGCCGTGGCGAACCGGCCGGCGCGGCAGGGGGCGGCGACGACGCCGTAGTCGGCGAACGAGGGCCGCGGTGTTGGATGGGCGGCCATCGCCTCGAGCACCGCCCGCATGCCGACCACCGTCTGCTCGTCGGCATGCCGTAGGAATCGCGGCGGCAGCGCCGGCGCGTCGGCGGGCGTCGCCCTGTCGCGGAGCGGCCCGATCTCCGAGAGCCGCGCCTCGACGAGCGCATGGCTCCCGACGCCGCACGCGGCGTGGACGGCCTCGACGATGGCAGCGCGGAACGACATGGCGGAGCGACCCGGCGGCGACTTGGCTCCCGGAACGATCAGGCGGCTTTCTTCGCGGCCTGTGCGGCGATCTTCCGCTCGAGCATGTCGAGCAGGTTGCCGACCGTCGTGACGTGCTCGAGCAATTCGGTCTCGATCTGGATGCCGAATCGGCTCTCGATGTGGAGCACGAGCCCGGCCATGTCGAGCGAGTCGAGGTTGAGCCCGTCGCGGAGCGAGGTCGCGTCCTCGAGCGCGGGGTACGATTCGCCCGTCTCCTTCTCGAGCAGTTCGAGGACGGTTGCCGACAGTTCCTGGCGATTCATGCGGAAGTCTCCTGCGAAAGATGCGCGGGCTGGGAGGCTCCGCGGCGAGGGCGGGACACTAGCGGATCGGCCCGCGCGGGCGAAGGCCAAAAAATCGGTATGCTGCGGGCGGAAAGCGGGGCTTTTCGAGCCGGTTTGTCGGTGTCGTGGGGCCAGAGGAGACGGGTAATGAGCATGCCGCGATCGAAGCCCCACATGCCGCTCGGAACGGTGCTGCCCGCCTGGCTGCGGGCCGCCCTGCCCTGGGTCACAGCCGCCTACACGCTGCTGCTGGTCTGCGCGACGCACTATCCGCGGCCCCAGGAGATCCTCGGTACGGGTCCCGGGGTGCCGTCCGACAAGACGATGCACGTGGTCGCGTACTTCCTCCTCGCGGGACTCGCCGCGGCGACGCTCGCGACCCGCGGCCGTTGGACCGTGGCGCGGGTCGCCGGATTGGCGGTGGGGCTCGTCCTCTTCGCGGCGGTCGACGAAGCAACGCAGCCGTTCTTTTCCCGCTTGGCCGACTGGCTCGACTGGGTGGGGGACTGCGCGGGGATCGCGCTTGGGATCGGCGCGGTGGCGGTCGTCGTCGCGGCGGTGGCACAACGCGGACGTGACGGCGGCGAACGCACGTGAGTCGCGGTTTGAGTGTCGAGCGAGCGTGCCGGTGAGGTGCCGCCGATGCCGCGAAAGCCGGACGTTCGCTCAGGCCATCCTGGCTGCGCTCGTCGTCATACGCCGGCTCTCGGGGCATGGTCGGCCCCTCACCTCCCCTCGTGGCGACAAGTTTTCAACTTGTCGAATCCGGTTTGCCAGGGCGCCGGTGAGGCGCCGCCCACGCCCCGTCGCCGGACGTTCGTGTCGCCCTTCGTGGCCTCCGCTCACTCGGATGCCGACTTCGCTTCGCCATCCTGGCTGCGCTCGTCGTCATACGCCGGCTCTCGGGGCATGGTCGGCCCCTCACCGCCCCTTGTGGCGACAAGTTTTCAACTTGTCGAATCCGGGGTGCTACACTAAATGTTCAAAAGTTGTCGCCACGGGAGCCGGAGCGCAATGCACCGCCAAGAAACGCGAGCAGGATGCGAGGCGTTTCGTGCGGGTTATCCATCGCTATTTTCGATGGATCCTCGAGGAATTATCGGATCTTCCCCGGCGCTCGCCGCGGCGAAGAATGCCTTCGTCGGGGAAAGACGCCCCGACGCACACTCCACGGGAGGCAGCGATGATCTGGGAACTCAAAGACAAGGGGGCACGGCGTCCCAAGGGGCTCGAGGATCACATCGAGCGGCGGCTCCGCTTCGCGCTGTCGCGATTCGGCGGCCGAATCCAGAAGACGATCGTCTTCCTGCAGGACGGCAACGGCCCGAAGGGCGGCATCGACAAGGTGTGCCGCATCCTGGTGCGAACCAGGGGGTGCGGCGTGATGATGGCCGCCGTCGTCGACTCCGACTGGGTGGCGGCCGTCGACCGGGCGACGACTCGGATCGGTCACACCGTCGCCCGGCAGATCGACCGCCACAGGGAGCGGCAGGCGATGGCCCAACGGTCGCCGCGGCACATGCTGCGATCCGCATTCCGCGCCGTGTAATCGGCACACACCCGGTCGCCGGGGCTCGCCGCGGAGGGGGCGGGATCCAGAACCCGCCCCCTTCGCGGTCTCCGCCACGGGGAAACGAGTCAACGCGGTAGTTCGGTCTCGGCAGCCGAGAAGAGCTCGAGCGTCGCCCGGACGAGGCCCACCGCATGGACACGGAGCACCTGCACGCCGGCTTCCGCCAGCCGGCAGGCGGAGCCCGCGGTGCCGGCATCCCGCTCCTCGAGCGTGGCGGGACGGCCGAGGGCCTGCTCGATCCGCTTGCCGATGAATCCCTTCCGCGAGTGCCCCACGAGGATCGGCACGCCGAGGTCGAGGAAGGCGCCGGCGCGAGAGATCAACTCGAGGTTGTGGGCATGTGTCTTCCCGAAGCCGACCCCGGGATCGAGGCAGATGCGGTCGAGCGGAATGCCGGAGGCGACGAGCGTGTCTCGGCGGGCGGCGAGGTAGGAGTGGATCTCCGCCACCACGTCCTCGTACCGCGGGTCGAGCTGCATGGTGCGCGGCGTGCCCCGCATGTGCATGGCACACACGCCGGCGCCCGTCTCGGCCGCCACCGCCGGCATCCGTGGATCGCCTTCGAGTCCCGTGACGTCGTTGATGATCTCGGCGCCCAGGGCGACCGCCCGGCGGGCCACGGCCGCCTTCGACGTGTCGATCGAGATCGGCACGCCCGCCCGCGCCGCGAGCTCCGCGACCACCGGCTCGATCCGCCGCAGCTCCTCGGCCTCCGTCACGGGCTCCGAGAAGGGCCGCGTGCTCTCGCCGCCGACGTCCAGGATGTCGGCCCCCTGGGCGACCAGGGCCAGTCCGTGGGCCACCGCGGCGCGGGCGTCGTCGTGACAGCCACCGTCGGAGAAGCTGTCGGGCGTGACGTTGACGATGCCCATGAGCAGCGGACGCAGCCGGACCGCGGCCGGGGCGGGCAGGGCGATCGAGCGGGTGCGGAGCCGCCAGTGGGTGGGGCGGGGGGCGGATGCCATGCCCAAACTCTACCCCCGCCTACCAGGGCTCTTCCATCAGGCCCACGATCTGCTGGGCCATCTTCTGGATCATCTCCTGCTGCGTGCTCGCCACCGAGCGGCCGAACTCCGGCACCAGCATCGCCGGCTGGCCGACGTCGACGCTCGCGGCGGGCAGCGGCACGCCGCCCGTGGCGAGCACCGCGCCGCCCCGGTCGGCCCAGGTGACGAGCACCTGGAAGTTCATCTCCACCATCCGCGACTGATCGGTCGGGCTCTCGACGACCATCCGCTTGGTGTCAGCCACGATCCGCGCGGTGAGGACGCTGTCAGCCGCCGGATCGCCCACCACCTTGAAGGGGGTGCGTTTCTCGATCTCCTTGCAGACCGCCTCGGTCAGCCGTTCGCCGAGGTCGATGCTCGGCGTCGTGCGGAAGCTGTCCGACTGGATGAGCGGCACGTAGACGGTACGGACGTTGGGCGCATAGAGGGTGTTGTTGCCGAAGCGATACCCGGCGCAGCCGCCCACGAGCACGACCAGGCAGGCGGCCGCCATGCAGGCGGGCCGGAACGGCGTGACGGCGCGGGCGGCCATGAGACCTCGTCCGGTCAGCGCAGGGGCGGGGAGCTTCCGGAGTCGTCGCCGCGGGCGATCGCCGTCTCGGCCTGCTCCGCCATCGCGTCGAGTTCCGCCTCTTTCAGCGAGTCGGGATTGAGGAGGGCCGTGAGCATCGGGAAGGGGTTGTCGGAGACGTCGGTCTTGCCCGCGATGGCGTCGAGCCGGTCCCGGGCCTGCTGGGCGAGCTCCGTCTTGGGATAGTCGCGGGCCACGAGCGCGTAGTAGATCCGCGCCGAGGTGTAGTGCTGTCCCTTGGCGTAGAACTCCGCCCGGCCCCAATGCCGCTGCGCCTGCTGCGCGGCGATCGCCGCCCGCGTGCTCTGGACGCGGTCCGATTCCTCGCGTGTCAGCTGGTCGGGAAACTGCACCACGGTCTGGTCGGCAAGCACCTCGGCCTCGTCGAGGATGCCCCCCTCGTAGCCCGGCCCCTGGTAGGCACGGAGCTTGGCCTGCAGGCCCAGAAGGTGGGCCTGCATGAGGAAGTCGCTGTCCGGGTATTCGGTCCGCAGGAGGCCGTAGAAGTAGTCGGCGTCGAGCCACTGGCGGTCGAGGAAGTGGGCGTTGGCCTGGGCCATGATGCTGTCGTCGGCCAGCGGGCCCCGCGGGTCGTTGATCCGCACGTGGTCGAAGGCCTTGAGCGCCCGGCCGCGGGTGTCGAAGAGCGGCCGGCTGCGGTCGACCAGGTTCGGCACGATCGTGGCGTAGTTGTGCTTTTGGTCGAGGGCGATCCAGTATTGCGCGATCACGAACTGCCGCTGGGCGATGCGGTCCAGGTAGCGGGAGTTGGCGTATTTCTTCACCACCTCGTCGTAGCCGTCCTCGGCTTTGGCGTAGCGGTCGAGGAAGAACCAGCACTCCGCCAGTTGCCACATGGCGTCTTCCTCGATCGCCGAGTCGGGCCAGCGGTCGATCGCCACGGCGTACTTCTTCGCCGCCTCGGCGTACTTCCGCTCGCGGAACAGCGCGTCGCCGTCGGCGAGCGCCTTGCGGGCGATCGGCTCGTTGGGGCCGCGACCGAGCATCTTCTTCCACCGCTTCTTGATGTTGGCGCCCTTGAAGTAGTCCCAGCCCAGATCCTCCTCGGTGGGGTTGAACTCCGACGAGATCACGGACGAGTCGGCGTCGTCCCCCAGTTCGCCGGCGAGCTTGTCGTTCGGCGCGGTCTTCGACCAGGGCCAGCTCGGCGTCTTGAGGGTGGCGCACCCCGACGCGAGCGCGAGGCAGAGCAGGGCCGCGGCGGCGAAGCCCTGAGGAAGCCGTGCGGCGATGCGGGAGTCGGCCATGAGACGCTTGTCGGTCAGGAGGGGGTGGTCGGTGCGATGCGGGAGCGGGGCTGGAGCAGCGGCGCGACCCGCGGTCGGCGGCCGAGCAGATGCGACAGCAGGGTGTTCATGACGGCCCGCACCTCGCCGTCGACGGCGGGCGGCAGGTCAAGCGAGCGCCAGGCGTCGGCCGAGCCGGCGAGCAGCCGCAGGCTCGCGACCGCCTCGCCGGAGATGGAGACGACCGCCCGCTTGCCGCGGCGGCACCGCGGGCAGAGCGCGCCGCCGTCGAGCATGCCGAAGGCGGTCCGCCCGCCCTCCGGCAGGCTGCCGCTGCATTCGGCGCAGCGAAAGAGCGCCGGCGCGTGGCCGAGCAGTCGCAGCACGGTGAGCTCCGTGTGGGTCGCGAGCGCCCGCACGTCGCGGTCGGCAAGGCCGGCCGCAGCGGCCGCGTCCACGGGAGCCGAGAGCGTGCGCAGGGTGGAGTGAGCGACATCGAACAGTTCCGGCTGGTGATCGCCATCGGCGGTGAGCGAGTCGAGCAGTTCGGCAAGATCCAGTGCGGCCAGGTACGAGGCCAGGCTGTGTCCGACGCGGAACCGATGCTCCAGGGTGGCCTCGGTCAGCAAGTCGAGACTGTCCGAGGATTTGCGGAGGACGAGTACCTGACACGTCGAAAGCAGGTCAAGGGCGGCATCGAACGAGCCCTTCGGGCGCCACGCCCCCTTCGCCAGAGCCCGCAGCTTGCCGTGCTCGCGGGTGTAGAGGCTGACCACGCAGCTGGATTCCCCGAACGGAAACGTGCGGAGGACGATCGCCCGCGTCTTGTCAGCCGCCATCGGTGCCGGTGCTCCCCGGGCGGTCGCCGTCGGGCTCACCGGTCCGCGTGATGCGGATCAGGTCGATGCGCCGCCGCGTGGCGGCGAGCACCTCGAGGGCGACGCCGTCGCCGGTGATCCGCTCGCCCACCTCCGGGATGCGGCCGCACCGATGGAACAGGTAGCCGCCGACGGTCTCGTAGCCGGCCTCCTCGGGCAGGCTGGTGTGCAGCCGGGCATTCAGGCGACCGATCGGCACGTGGGCCAGGACCTCGCAGACTTCCGGCGAGACCACGCGGATGCCGTCCGAGAACGCCTCGTCGTGCTCGTCGGCGATCTCGCCCACGATCTCCTCCAGCGCGTCCTCGATCGTCACGACTCCGGCCACGCCACCGAACTCGTCGGTGACGATCGCCATGTGCGTCTTGCCACGCTGGAACTCGAGCAGGAGCGTCTGCACGCTCATCGCTTCGGGCACGAACCATGGGGGCCGCAAGAGCGGGCGGATATCGCCGGTCCGGACCGCAGCGGCTCGATCCGTCAGGCCCGCCGCCAGCCGGTCGAGCATGTCGCGGGTGTGGATGATGCCGACCACGTCGTCGGACGACCGGTCCCAGACCGGGAGCCGCGTGTGGCCGCTCGCGGCCGCCAGCCGCACCGCCTCGTCCCAGTCGGCGGCCAGAGGGATCGCGATCATCTGCGTCCGCGGCGTCATGATCTGGGAGACGCGCACTTCCTCCAGCCCGATGACGCCCCGGATCATGTCGCGGGCCGTTCCCTCGAGGCGGCCTTCGCGGTGGGCCTCGTCGACCACCATCCGGAGCTCGTCGGCCGGGCGTTCGGCATCCGGCGCGGTCCCCCCGGTCCGGCGGCCTGCCCCACCGAGCAGCGACGCCCCGGCTGCCAAGAACCGTACGACCGGGCCGAACGCCATCACCAGCGGCCGCCAGACCAGCCAGGTCGTGACCACGATCCAGGGGCCCGCGAGCTTCGTCAGGAGCGTCGGTACGACGACGAGCATGCACCACTGGACCGCGATGCAGGCGATCGCGACGGGCAGTTGCACCGCCAGCCGGCCTGCCGCGGGCACGAAGAGGCCTCGGGCGACGAGCAGCGTGGCGGCTGCCGCCGCGACGACGACCACCGACGCCGAGACGAAGGCGATCGCCTCGCTCGAGGAGACGATCTGTTCGTACCGGGCCGGGTCGCCCCGGCGGCGGCAGAGTTCCTGGATCCGGTGCCTCTCGGCGCCGCGGACGGCCCGGGCCTGCACCGCCGCGACGGTCGCCAGGGCCAGCAGCACGGCCGCCGATTCGATCTCGAGCGCCGGGGAGGTATTCATGGGCGAAGACTCGTGCTGCGGGAGCCCGGCGGCGGCCCGGCGCGCGGGGGCACGGGCAGCCCGCAGGCGCGGAGCACGGCCCGCTCGCGGGCCCGCATGCCGCGCCGGGCGGTCGGCGTCCGGTCATCGTGGCCGGTCAGGTGCAGCAGACCGTGGACCACGTAATAGAGAAGCTCCTGACGCGGCGTCCAGCCGACCTGGCGGGCCACCCGTCGCGCGGTCTCGGCGCTCACGACGATATCGCCGGCCAGGGCCGCCCGCGGCAGGCCGGTGCCGGCGGAGAGGTCGAAGGTGATCACGTCGGTGGGGCCGGGCACGCCGAGCCAGCGACGGTGGATGGCCGCGATGCGGCGATCGTCGACCAGCACGACGCCGATCTCCGCTGCCTCCACGCCCTCGGCGGCGAGCGCCTGTCGCACGAGCCGCTCGATGCCGCGGGCCGAGACCCGCAGCAGTTTCTGCCGGTCGCTCACGTCGACGTGCATGGCGGCCGCGGCCGCCCGCGAGCCGATGCCGGCGGCGCCGTCGCCGGGGCGGCGCCGCGGCCGTCTCGCCACGCTCACTAGGCCGTCCTCTGATCGGGATACTTGACGCGGCCGTGGTAGACGGCCGTCAGGCTCTTCACCAGGCTCCGCTCGATCGTCTCGAGCTCCTCCAGGGTGAGGCCGCATTCGTCGAACTGGCCGTCGAGCAGCCGCTTCATCGCCAGGTCGTGGACGAGGCTGGCGATCCGGGCCGGTGTCGGCTCGGTGAGGGCGCGGCTGGCGCTCTCGACGGCGTCGGAGAGCATGAGCACGGCCGACTCGCGGGAACTCGGCTTCGGGCCGGGATAGCGGTAGCTCTGCTCGTCGATCTCGGTGCCGTTGGGGTCGGACTGCGAGAGCTCGGCGGCCCGGCGGTAGAAGAACTCGACCAGCGTGGTGCCGTGGTGCTCGGCGATGATGTCGACGATCGGCTGCGGCAGGTTGTACTGCCGCGCCAGCTCCACACCCTCCTTGACGTGGGCCACGATGATCAGCGTGCTCATCGCCGGGACGAGCGTTTCGTGACGGTTTTCCTGCCCCTGGTTCTCGATGAAGTAGGCGGGCTTGAGCATCTTGCCCACGTCGTGGAAGTAGGCCCCGACCCGCACGAGCAGGCCGCGGGCGCCGATCGCCTCGGCGGCCGCCTCGCCGATGCTCGCCACGTTGATCGAGTGGTTGTAGGTGCCCGGGGCGCGGCGGACGAGTTCCTGAAGCAGCGGATGCGCCACGTCGCCGACCTCGAGGAGGCTCAGGTCGGTGAGCACGCCGAACCACCGCTCGATGAAGGGCAGCAGGCCCGTCATGAGAAAGCCCGCCAGCAGGGTCCAGACGCCCGTCCGCCCCGCCTCGTAGAGCAGCCGCAGGTCGAGCGGCCGCTCGTCGAGGAGGCTCGCGCCGATCTGCGTGAGCATGGCGACCGCCCCGGCCCAGAGGCCGACGTAGATGAGCTTGCTGCGGCTGCGGATCCGGCCCATCCAGAAGATCATCGCCGCCGCCGCCGCCGAGAGCGTCACGTATTCCGTCAGGCCGCGGCCGAGGCCGACCACCACGACGAGCGCCGCCTGGGCGGCCAGCAGCAGGGCGAGATCCTCGTCGTAGGCGATCGCGATCGTCATCGCGAAGACGAGGAGCGGCACGATCTCGGCCCGCCAGCCCTCACCGGCCGACAGCAGGCAGACCAGGATCGTGACCGCCGAGAGGCCGACCAGCGTCGCCACGTGCACCAGGTCGTCGAGCACCTCGCGATGGTGCAGGTGGATGTAGAAACCCGAAAGCGCGAACATCGCGGCGAACAGTCCGAAGAGCGCCAGCGCCCGGCCCGTCCGCTGCCGCGCGTCCTGTTGGCGGAGGTATTCCCGATGCTCCCGGTCGAGCAGTTCCACGCCGTCGGCCGACAAGGCCGCCCCGGCGTCGGCGAGCAGGTCGCCCGCCGCATAGCGGACGAACTGCTGGGGCGTCTTTTCCACGGCCTCCTTCTTGGCCTTCGCCGTCGCGTCGCGGTCGATCTCGAGCGTTCCCGCGAGCCGCGACTCGGCCCAGGCGAAGACCCGGGCGGCCAGCGGGCCCTCACCCAGTTCCTCCTGGAGACGGGATCGGAGGCGGACCTTCGCCTCCCCGAGCAGCGCGTCGGCCACCTGCACCCGGGCCACCTCGGCGGCGTTGCCCAGGGGATGGACGTCGATCTCCGTCTGGCTGCCCTCGTCGATGCCGTGCTGGATCTTCTCGAGGACGCCGATCGTCTCCAGGTCGGCGAAGCTGCGGTCGATCGCCTTTTCGCATTCGAGCAGCCGTTCCTTGGTGTCGATGCGGGCACGGAATCGTTGGAAGGCGACCTCGGCCTCGGCCACCCGCTTGTCGGGCTGCTCGGCGGGCTTCTTCGGATCCGTCGCAGCGGCATCGGCGGGGGCGGCCTCCGGGGGCTCGGGCGCCACCGGCGGGTCGCGCGGCTTCTTTTCGCCCACCACGATCAGGGCGTCGACGACCGGCGCCGCTTCCGGCGCGAACTCGAGCCAGGCGGCCCGGGAGGATGCGGTCAGCGCTTCGGAGGCGGCGATCTCGGCGAGACGATTCTTGAGCCCGTCGCGCAGCCGCACGAGCGGCGCTTTGTCCTGGGAGTAGACGACCCGCACCTGGGCCGCCGCCCGCTCCTGTGCCGTGCGGGTCCGCTCCGCGTCGGGCTTCTCGAACGCCACCCGGGCCGCGATGCCGCGGGGCGCCACCATGCCGACCCGGAACGGGAAGGGCTCGGCCCAGCCGTGCATCAGCACCAGCAGGAGGAGCGACGCCGCCAGGCAGAGCACCAGCCGCAGGAGCACGTCGGCGCGGGAGGCCTTCTCCAACAGCGCGCCCCAGAACCCGTGGGGCGCCTCCACGGAGGAGCCACGCTTGACGCGGCGACGCGGGGTGGACGGGGGCAAGCTCATAAGGCGTCAGTCGCCGTAGGCCTCGACGATGCGCTGGACGAGCGGATGCCGGACGATGTCGACGCCGCCGAGCTGCACGCGTCCGCACCCGCGCACCGGCTCCAGCCGCTCGAGCGCGTCGAGCAGGCCGCTGCGCCGGTTGGAGGGCAGGTCGATCTGCGTGACGTCGCCGGAGATCACCATCTTCGATCCCATCCCCAGGCGGGTCAGGAACATCTTCATCTGGGCGACGGTGGTGTTCTGCGCCTCGTCGAGGATGACGAAGGCGTTGTTGAGCGTGCGGCCGCGCATGTAGGCCAGCGGGACCATCTCGATCACGTCCTGCTCGGTGAGCCGCTTGAGCTGCTCGTAGTCCATCATTTCCCGCAGGGCGTCGAGCAGGGGGCGCAGATAGGGATTGATCTTCGCCTGCAGGTCGCCCGGCAGGTAGCCGAGGCTCTCACCCGCTTCGACCGCCGGGCGCACGAGCACGATCTTGCGGACCTGCTCGCTCCGCAGCATCGATACCGCCATCGCGACGGCGAGGAACGTCTTGCCGCTGCCGGCGGGACCGCTGCACACGACGATGTCGTGCTCGCGGATCGCCTTCACGTAGGCGGCCTGGCCGGGAGACCGCGGCTGCACCTGCTTGTCGGGCCGCGGCACCGGGATGGGGTCGCGGGCCACCGCCTGCGCCGTTCCCGTCGCCACCGACAAGAGCTGCGTGACGTCGGCGACGTCGACCGACCCGTGCTCCCGCGCGATCCGGTCGAGCTCCTCGAAGATGCCCGCGGCCCGGAGCACGGCCTGCTCCTCCCCCTCGATCTGGATCGAGTCGTCGCGGGCCGCGACGCCGACGCCGAGGGCCGAGCGGATCCGCCGGAGGTGCTGGTCTCTCGGGCCGAAGACGGCGACGAGCCGCTTGGTGTCGACGACCGCGATGGACGTGCGGGACATCGAAGCCCGCGGCGTGTCGAACGCCGGCGGTCTCGGGGGAACTGGGCAATCACTAGAGTATACATGCGCGGCCCGAAACCGGCCCGAATCGCGGTTTCGCCGCGGAAAAGGGCCGGGCCTGCGGCAATCGCCGGGGGCGGCGCGGCGGGGCGCCGATGCCATGCCGACGTCAGCCGCCGAGCACCCACAGGCCCCAGGCCACGGGGGCCGCGAAGAGCAGCGAGTCGACGAGGTCGAGCAGGCCGCCCATCGCCCCCAGCGAGCGTCCCGAATCCTTCGCCCCGCATTCGCGTTTGAAGAGCGACTCGGCCAGGTCGCCGAGGATCGCGGCCGCTCCGACGGCCAGGCCGTAGAGCGGCCAGCCGCCCCAGGGCCCGGTGGACTGCGGGCCCGCCAGCCGGTCGAGCAGGAGCCAGGCCATGAAACTGGATCCCGCGATCGACGCGGCCGCGCCTTCCCAGGTTTTGCCCGGGCTCAACAGCGGCGCCATCCGATGCCGGCCCAGGAGCGTGCCGCCGACGTAGGCGGCGATGTCGCCGGCCTTCGCCACCGCGATCAGGCTCACCAGCGGCAGCAGGCCTCCGGCCACCGCGTTGGTCGCGGCGCCCAGCAGCCGCAGGCTCGCCATGCAGGCCAGCGGCAGCCCCAGGATCACGACCACCAGGATGCCGGCGGAGAGCCGGTCGAGAGTCCCTTCGTCGCCCCCGCGATAACGACAGACCTCGAGGGCGGAAAGCACGATGGCCGCGGCCGCCACCGCGAGCGCGGGCCAGCCCATCGCGGCGGCGGCCGGCGCGGCCGTGCCGGCCACCGCGGCCGAGCAGGCGACGGCCGCGGCGAGGAGCTTCACGGGCAAGCCGGGCAGCGCGACGCCGCGTTGGGCGAAGAGCTTCACGGCTTCGTCGGCGCCGCCGAAAGCCACCACGATGGCCGCCGGCAGAAGCCACCAGACCGGCGCTGCGCCGCCAAGCGCGGTCTGATCCGCCCACGCGAGCGCCGCGAACGCGGCCGTCACGAGCACGGCCGCGGCGATGCGCGACTTGAGCGCCGCGACCGCCGGCGCCCGCGGCGAAGCGGTGGGATCGGCGGCCGAGGTCACGTTTGCTTGAGTCCCCCGAACCGCCGGTCGCGTGCCGCGAAGGCCGCGATCGCCGCGTCGAGATGCGGCTCCGCGAAGTCGGGCCAGGGCACGTCCGTGACCCACAGCTCCGCGTAGCTGATCTGCCAGAGGAGAAAGTTGCTGATGCGCATCTCGCCCGCGGTGCGGATGAGCAGGTCGGGGTCGGGCATGCCCGCGGTGTCGAGCCGGGCCGCGAAAGCCTCCTCGTCGATCGTCGCCGGGTCGACCACGCCGTCGCGGGCCGCGGTCGCGAGCGCCCGGGCGGCGGCCACGATCTCGGCGCGTGAGCCGTAGTTGATCGCGAGGCAGAGGCGCATGCCGTCATTGGGGGCGCAGAGGGCGACCGTGCGGTCGAGCTCGGCGAGCGTGGAGGCGGGCAGGCCGTCCCGGCGGCCGATCATCGAGAGCCGGATCCGCTCGCGGACCAGGAGCGACCGTTCCTCGATGAGGTACTGCTCGAGGAGATGCATGAGAAACTCGAGCTCGAGCGCCGGCCGCCGCCAGTTCTCGCTCGAAAGGCAGTAGAGCGTCAGTTGTTCTACGCCCAGGCGGGCGCAGTGCTCGGTGATGCGCCGGACGCTCGTCACGCCCTGTCGATGCCCCTCGATGCGGGGCAGGCCTCGCTGCACCGCCCAGCGGCCGTTGCCATCCATGATGATGGCGACGTGCCGCGGCAGGCGGGAGGCCTCGCCGGCGGCCTCACCGCCCCCGGCTGCCTGTGGCAGCGGAGGCGTCAGGCCTTGGCTGCCGCACGGTGCTGGGGACGTTGCCATGATGCCTGCTCGGGGGCGGAGCGGTCGCAGAAAATCGTCTGCTCACGGTCGGGGCCGACCGACAAGATCGAGACGGGCCGGCCGAGCAGCGCACCGATGCGGGCCACGTAGGCCTTCGCCGCCGCCGGAACGGCGGCCTCACTGCGGACGGTCGCCAGTTCCTCGCGCCAGCCGGGCAGGATCTCGTAGACGGGCACCGCCTTCTTCAGGTCGTCGACGTGGGACGGGAACTGCGTCGTCCGCTTGCCGTCGATCTCGTAGGCGGTGCAGATCTTGAGCTCGTCGAGGCCACCCGGAACGTCGAGCAGCATGACGGCCAGCTCGTCCACGCCCGACAGCCTGGCGGTGTAGCGCGCGGCGACGGCGTCGAACCAGCCGCAGCGGCGCGGCCGCATCGTGACGGTTCCGTATTCGCGTCCGCGGTCGCGGAGGTGCTGGCCGATCGCGTTGTCCTGCTCGGTGGGCATCGGGCCGCCGCCGACCCGCGTCGAGTAGGCCTTGACGACGCCGATCACCCGCTCGATCCAGCGGCCGGGCACCCCGGAGCCGCTGGCGACTCCGACGCCGGAGGAGTTGCTGCTGGTCACGAACGGGAAGGTGCCGTGGTCGATGTCGAGCAGCGCCCCTTGAGCGCCCTCGAAGAGGACCTTCTTGCCATCCTCGATCGCGTCGAGCAGGAAGGCGGTGGTGTCGCGGACGTAGGGACGCAGGCGGGCCGCGTAGGCGGCGAACTGTTGCCGGATCGCGGCGGCGTCGAGCGGCTCGAGGGCGGCCGACCCGGGGGTCTGCCAGCCGGCGAGGAGCCGGTTCTTGATGCCGACGATGTGCTCCAGGCGGTCTGGAAACTCGTCGCGATACAGGTCGCCGAGCCGGATCGCCAGCGAGCGGCCCACCTTGTCGCGGTAGCACGGGCCGATGCCGCGGCCCGTCGTCCCGATCGCCTCGCCGCCCGACAGGCTGCCGTCGAGCAGCCGGTCCTCGGCGACGTGCCAGGGGAAAACCAGATGGGCGCGGTCGCTCAGTTGCAGCTTGCCCTCGACCCGCACGCCGCGGGCCTCGAGGCCGTCGATTTCCTTGATCACGCTGGCGGGGTCGAGGGCCACGCCGCCGGTGACGACGCAGGCGACGCCGTCGCGCAGGATGCCGCTGGGGATCAGCGACAGTTTCCAGGTCTCGCCGCCGGAGACGACCGTATGGCCAGCATTGGCGCCGCCCTGGTAGCGGACGACGATCTCGTGGTCCTCGGTGAGGATGTCGACGAGCTTGCCCTTGGCCTCGTCACCCCATTGCAGACCGATCACGCAAGTGCCGGGCACGGAAGGAGATCCTCGCGAGGAAGAAACGTCGGCACGCCACCGATCGAGAGGCTGCCGAACCGAGGGCCTCCCCACAGAGTCTAGAACCG
>JBJOKF010000103.1:0-28153 GCA_046046235.1 Planctomycetota bacterium
TCCACGACCTGCACCGGCTCCAGGTCTTCGACTACAAGGACGAGGGGCCGATGCGGGGCTGGAAGAGCATCCACGTGACCGACGGCGACCATCCCTACATGGGCAAGTGGTGGGTGCCGGGCCTGGCGATCGGCTACGAGCACAGCTTCGTGCATCAGGTGGCCGACTTCGTGGACGGCGTGGGCAAGAACCAGCTCGCCGGCCCGACCTTCCGTGACGCTCTCGAGACCCAAAAGGTCTGCGACGCGGTGCTCAAGAGCGCCGCGAGCCACCAGTGGGTCGACGTCGGCTGACGCTGGCGGCGGTCGCGGCGGCGATCGGGCTCTTCGCCTTGGTCGCCGGCAGCCGGCCCCGGCAGTTCGTCGTCGAGGGTCTCTCGATGGGACCCGGTCTCCTGCCGGGAGACCGGGTCGCGACGGGGCCGTGGCCGCTCGTCGACCGCTGGCGAAAGCCGACGCGATTCGCACGGTGGGTCGTCGCCGCGCCGCATGGCGCACCGGCCCTGAAGCGGGTCGTCGGCCTGCCGGGAGAGGTCTTGTCGATCCGCGGCGGTGATCTGGCCATCGACGGGCGCCAGATCCTGGCGGCTCCGGCGATCCTGGCGGAAGTGGCGACCTGTCTGGCGACGGACTTCGCTCCGCCGGCGCCAGAGCCGGCGTTCGAGTCCGGCGACGATGACGTTTGGCGCTGGCGAGTGGCCGTGCCCGAGGTTCTCGACGACGCGGGTTTCGCACCCCGGGAGCGACGGGTGCTCCTGCCGGTCCGCGACATCGGCCTGGCGGCGATCGTACGGCTGAACCAACTGCCGGCCGAAACTGCGCGACTTGCGGCCCGCATTGGCAACCGCCGGATCGTCTGGCGGCTCCCTGCGCCCGGCCGTTATGCCGTTGTCGCCGGTAGGCTCGACGGACATCTGGTCGGCGCCGCGTGGCTGCTAAACGTCGCGAGCGCAGCGGTCCGCGACTGCCTGCCGCCAGGCGGCCCCGAGGCGTGGGACGTGGCGGTGACGTGGCCCGGCGACGAGGGGCCACCGCAGGCACTCGAACTCGGCATGCGTGCTCTTCCCCGCGAGGACGCCGCCCGGTGCGTCGAACGGCTCGCGATCTGGCGGGATGTTTTCTGGCGGCCGGCCGCCGATCAGGTCGAGGAGTGGCGGCTCGGCGCCGACGAGTTCTTCCTGCTCGGCGACTTTCCGTCGGGCAGCCGCGACTCGCGGCACTGGGGGCCGCTCGGACGAGGCAGCCTCAGGCACCGCATCACCCGGGGACGTTGAATCGCAGTCCGGCCGTGTAGGAGACGCCGTCTCATTCCTCCGCCACGCGCGGCAGCATGCAGTCTGCCTCGTGGAGCACGACGACGCTCTCGGCGCGGTGCGCCAGCCGTTCGACCACCTCCGGCGTCGCCGCGTGGCCGATCTCGAGATCCTCGAGCGTCGTCTCGTCGAGATCGGAGAGCAGCACGAGCCGGCGATCGCCCAGGCAGCGGGCGAAGAATCGGGCTCGGAACGCATCGGCGATGAGCGCCTGGTCACCCGTCGCCAGCGCCTCGCGGACGAGGCCCTCGAGCGGAGCGCCCTCGCGATAGCGGGCGAAGATCACGCCCGGCGCTTCGGCAAGCCGGCTCGCCACGCAGATCGTGCCTCCCGGTGACGTCGTGCGGGACGCCACCGCCACGGCCCGCAGCACGGCCGGCAGGCCACCCGTCGGGTCGGCGAGCGACGCGACGGTGAGCTGCGCCCGGCGCGGCAGCACGGGCCGCCAGCCGCCGGCGGCACGGCGGGCCCGTCGGGCGGCCACAGCCGGCAGGCCGAAGCTGGCGGCGGCGAGCGTGCCGCGGCGGCCGGGTACGAGCCGCAGGCTCGCGGTCATGCCCAACTGCCAGATCGCGTCGCCGTTGCTCTGCCGCCAATCGGCCACGGCGCGGCGACCGCGGCGGGCCAGGTCGCGGACGAGCCGCTGCCGGCAAGCCTGCCGCGAGAAGGCCGGCCAGAGTTCGCCCGTGGGAGACTCGCCACCGAGCGCCGCGTCCCAGCTCCACCCGCCCACGCTCACAGCCACGTCGGCATCGACGAGCGGCCGCGCCAGATGGATCGGCCGGTCCGAGGCGTCGGCAGCCACGTAGGAGGTCTGGGCGTCGCTCGCGGGCACGAAGGGCGTGATCGGCCGGCCGGCCAGCACGAAGTCCCGGAACGTTTGCGGTTCTCCCAACACATCCAGCGGCGGAGCGGCCAGGACGGTCAGGTCGGCCGGCTCGATGCCGGCCGCCAGCAGCCGGTCGCACACCGCGGATATCACCGCCTCGGCCTGGGGCACGGCGCCGCCGACGGCGATCGCGACACGGTCGCCGGGCACGACCTGCGCCCCGAGCGCGATCCCGTCCGCCGTGTCGTCCACGGCCGCCAGCACGAGTTCCCCCGCGGCGACCCCGGCCACGCCCGCCGGCCCGCGGCAGTCGGCCACGAGCGCATCCTCCCCAATCTCCAGGATGAGCGGCTCGGGCGCCCCATAGGGCAGTTCGATGCATATGACCACGGCAGTGCCTCCGGCCACATCCTACCCGCTGCCAGCTCTGCCGCGGACGGCACCGGTCTCGAGGCGCGAGAATGGTCTGGCCACACCGCCGGCCGGTGCGGCATGATGCGACCATGATCACTTCCACACCCCGCCACCTGAATCTCCCCGGCGCTGTCGTCATCTGTATGGCGGCCCTGACGGCCTGCGGCTGCGGCACGAATCCGCGCGGGCTGCTCGACGAGATGAGCCGCGGCTACCGCAACGCCGATTCCTACGCGGACGACGCCGTCGTCCGCATCCGCTACGTCCGTAACGACGTCGAAACCGACCAGACGATTCCCTTCCGCGTCGTCTTCGCGCGGCCCGACCGGCTGCGGATCGACTGCTACGACGCCCGCATCGCCGCCGACGGCACGACGCTCCGTGCGGCCGTCGGCTCGGTGCCGGGGCAGGTGCTCGAAGAGCCTGTGAAGAGCCCGCTGACGCTCGATCAGCTCTTCGCCGACGAGCAGGTGCGGCTGGCGCTGGCCGAAGGGGACGCCGGCTGCCCCACGCAACTGCCGCTGCTCCTGGCCGACGACACGGTCGACCTGATCCTCGCCGACGCCGTCGGCCCGCCGCGGATCACGGGCACGGAGACGGTGGAGGGCCAGCGCTGCCGGGTCGTCACCGTGCCGAAGCCCGACGGCAAGCTCGTGCTCTGGATCGACGAGCGGACGAAGCTCCTGCGCCGCATGGCACTCCCGACGGGAGAGTATGGCCGGCATCTGGCCGGGCAGGGCGGCCCGGTCGGCGGCCTGTCGGTCGTCGTCGATTTTCACGAGGCGCGGTTCGCTACCGCGGTGCCCGAGACGGCGTTTGCCTTCGAGGTGCCGGCAGCCGCAGCCCGCGTCGCCCGGCTCGATCCGCCGATCGCCCCCGCGCCGCCGAGCGCGCTGGTGGGCAAGCCGGCCCCGCGGTTCACGCTCTCCGGCGCGGACGGCGCGACCATCGCCCCTGCCGACCTGACGGGCGCTCCCGCGGTGCTCGAGTTTTTCCACGCCGGCTGCGACCGCTGCGGCGAATCGATGCCGCGGATCGCCCAGGCCGTGAAGGCTTTCGTCGCCCGCCAGGCCCCGACCAGCGATCCCGCCATACGGCACTACGCCGTCAGCGTCGATGAACTGGACGTGCGGGCCGCGGACCTCCGGGACAAGCTCGATCACTGGGGAGGGACGGGCACGTTCGTCCGCGACCCGCGGAGCATGGCGGCGAGCGGATTCGAGATCGAGTCGTTCCCGGCGGTGGTCGTGCTGGCTGCGGACGGCGTCGTGGCCGACGTGCTTCAGGGGCCCGATCAGCGGATCGGGGCGGATGTCGCCGCGACGCTCGCCACGCTCGGGGACGGCGGCTCGACGGCGGCGCTCGTCCGCGACCGCTTCGAGTCGCGGCTGCGCGAATATCGCGAATCACTCGCCCGCGTGGCCGGCGACGGCGCGGCCGAGCGGATCCCGCCGCAGGAGATCGCGCCGCGGCGGCAGCCCGACCGGTTCAAGCTGGTAAAGGCCTGGCGGGCCGAAGGGATTGCGCTGCCGGGGAACGTCATCTGCGTGCAGGAGGGGGACGAGGCGCGGGTCGTCGCCCTCGACGGCTGGCGGACGGTCGTTCTGCTCGACACGGCAGGACGCGAGGCCGCCCGGCACGAGCTCGACCTCCCGCCCGACGCGGCCGTCGGCTTCCTGCGGACGGCCGTCGATGGTTCCGGCCGCCGCTGGTGGCTCGGCGGCGAGCGTGGCGGGCAGCGGGTCTTCGTGTTCGACGAGACGTGGAAACTCCACGCGACCTACCCCGAGTGGGAAGGTTCGCGCCATGCCGGCATCCGCACGGCGCAACTCGTGGATTGCGACGGCGACGGCGGGCCCGAGATCGTCGTCGGCTACGCGGGCACCGTCGGCGTGCAGGTTGCCAGGCTCGACGGTCACCGTGTCTGGCGGGACCGTTCGCTCGACACGGTGCTCGACGTCGTGGCGGACGTGCCACGCGAAGGCGGCGGCCAGGGCCTCGTCTGCGTCGACGGCCGGGGTCGGCTCGTGCCGTTCGCGCCGCAACTGCCCGATGCCGCTCCCGCGCCGTCTCCCGCACCGCAGCCCGGCTGGGCGCCGAGCCCGGCCGTGGCGGCGCTCTTCTCCGGACCTGTGGCCCCCGACGGCCGCTGGGCGTTCCTCGGCCTTTCGAGCCCGCGCCTGGGCAAGAACCAGGCGGTCGGTCTCGGGCCCGACGACGCCCAGTTCTGGCAGCTCGATCTGCCGGATGGCGTCCATCGCGACGGGCCGATCGAGCCGGTGGCCTGGGCCGATCTCCTCGGCACGCCCCGGCGGCAGTGGCTCATCGCGTCACCCGACGGCTCGGTGATCGTGCTCTGGGCCGACGGCCGCGTGGTCGACCGCTACCGCCATGGGGCGGCCATCGTGGGCCTGGGCGGCTACCGCTCGGGCAAGGACGGCTTCATCGTGATCGCGACGAAAGACGCGGTTGAGGGCTACCGCGTCGATGACGTGGCCTTGGATTAGCGACCGCCGCCGGCGTCGTCGATTGCGGGGGCGCCGGTGAGGGGCCGCCCACGCCCGGTTGCCGGACGTTCGCTCAGGCCATCGTGGCCTTCGCTCACTCGGATGCCGACTTCGCTTCGCCATCCTGGCTGCGCTCGTCGGCATACGCCGGCTCCCGGGGCATGGGCGGCCCCTCACCTCCCGTCATGGGCAGGGGCATCTCCTCATCAACCTGCAGCACCAGCCGCCGGAGGGCGGCCAAGCGAATCTGGCCCGGAGGGCCAGTATTCGCGCGTACGCGTGTGGGTTGGCCGTTGGGCGCGCACGCTGCGTCGCCCGGATGGCGACGTGCAGCACCAGCCGCCGGAGGGCGGCCAAGCGAATCTGGCCCGGAGGGCCAGTATTCGCGTGTACGCGTGTGGGTTGGCCGTTGGGCGCGCACGCTGCGTCGCCCGGATGGCGACGCGCAGCACCAGCCGCCGGAGGGCGGCCAAGCGAATCTGGCCCGGAGGGCCAGTATTCGCGTGTATCAGTCGAGCCAGTCCTTCTCCTCGAGCCGCTCCGGCGTGTAGACCTCGGTGACGTAGCTGATGTCCTTGGAGATGAGCGACTCGACCTCGAGCTTGAAGCCGTTCTTGAGCATCGTCTCGATCTCCTTCTGCCAGCCCTTCTTGTCGGCGAACCAGGGGTAGGCGGCGATCTGCTTCGCCCGCTTGACGTCGGTGTCGTTGAGCGCGATCTGCACGCTCTGAGAGAGCTTGCAGCGGTCGTAGTCGCGCGACCGGATGCCGAGGAACCGCGCCTCCGGGATCGCCATCCGTTTCGACTCGTAGGCCAGGTTGATCGAGCCCTGCTTGAGCACCGAGTAGATGTAGTAGCCCCAGGGATCGTTGTCGAGCAGGCAGTAGACGGGAAGCTTCAGCTCGTGGTGCAGTCGGTAGAGCATCCGCCGCACGCCCCGGGGCGGCTGCCCGCCGCCGTGCGTCAGGAGGCAGTTGTGCTTCCTCCAGAACTTATCCTCGTTGAAGCGGCGCCAGACGGTGTCCTTCTCGACGTGGAGGATGAACTTGGCGTCGCACGACTTGAATTGCACGATGTCCGCTTCGACGATCGAGGGGATGCTGTAGCCGCCGGAGCCCATCCGGGAGCAGTCGATCTCGTCGCCGGAGTCGATCAGCGTGATCGGGCCCACCATGCCGCCGCGATTACTGGCGTAGACGTGCAGCTCCTCACGGAGGCTCTCGAGGGTGACCTCCAGGTCTTCGATGATCGGGTCACACTCCTCCTGCGTGGCGAAGGTCTCCTCGCGGGTGCCTTCGATGGTGTGCTTGAGCAGGTAGTAGAGGCCTCGGATGCTCGTGGTCTTCTGCTGCTCGATGAGCTGCTTGCAACCGGTGGCCACCAGGAGCGTCTGCATGTAGCTCTTGGCTTGCGAGAGGTTGAAGAGCTGCCGACGGTTGGTCTGGCCGCCCATCTCGATGATCTTTCGCGACTTGTTGAAGCGGACGTTCGAGAGGCTCCGCGTCGGGATGTCGAGGTGCGGATCGCGCCGCTTCTCGGCGGCGGTGGCGACCTCGTCGGCGAGGTCCACGATCAGTCCGCGGGTCTTCACGTCGACGGGGGGCAGCTTGGCGACGGAGCCGCCGGCGGTCTTCGGGGCGCGCTTGGTCTTGGAGGCCATGGGGTGTCCTGCGATGGGGTCGAGCGGGTGCGGCCGCCGCTCACGGCCCCGGCAATGTACCTCGCCGACGGCCCGCACGCCCGGTAGACTCTTGCCCATGTCGCGGCGGGCCGCCGGGGCTCTGGGCGGTGGATGACAAGGAGAGGAACCATGAGAGGCTGTCGGGGCATGTGTGCGGGGGTGTTGCGCGTGGCAATCATCACCCTGATCCTTGCGGATACTCCCGGCTTTGCCGAGGACGATCCGGCGGCGGATCCGGCGTCCTCCAAACCGGCCGCGGCGCAGGCCGAGCCGTCGCTGACGGCCAACTTGATCAAGTATGGGCCGAGCTACGTTCTGATGGTGCTCTTGGTCGGCCTCGGAACGCTCATTGCCGCCGCGCCGCGGCCCGGCTCCCTCGGGCAGGCGGACGCGGGCAAGGACAAGAGCAAGGGCCCGGGCAAGAAGTAGCCGCCGGAGCGCGGGATCGCCTTCGTCGTGGCGACACGTTTTTCAACGTGTCGAATGCGGAATGCCCGGGGGGCCGGGGCCGCCCAGGAGGCAAGAAGCAGCTCTGCCGGCCAACGCTAAGACTGCGTCGCCTGGATGGCGACGCGCAGCACCAGCCGGCGGAGGCCGGCCAAGCGAACCTGGCCTGGAAGGCCAGTGTTCGCGTGTATTCAGCACCGCACGTCGTCGGCCTTGCCGACCGCCTTCATGCGGCGGAGGAAGTGCGGGGCTTCGACGCCGGTCTGCGGCTCCTTGCGTTCCTCGCGGACCGCGGTCACCGGCTGGGGCTTGGCGGTGCCGAAGAACTCGGCGATGCGGCCCACCACGGTCCGCTGCTCGGCCTCGGTGAGTTCCGGGAAGATCGGCAGCGCCAGCGTCTCGTCGGCGGCCCGCTCTGTCTCCGGCAGGTCGCCCTTCTGCCAGCCGAGGTACTTGAAGCACTGCTGCAGGTGGCAGGGCACGGGATAGTAGATCTCGGTACCGACTCCGCGGGACGCCAGATGGGCCCGCAGTTCGTCGCGGCGGCCGTCCGCCACGCGGACCACGAACTGGTTCCAGACATGCCGTCCTCGGGGCTCGTCACCCGGCACGGCGACATGGCCCTCGAGGCCATGCTCGGCGAAGAGCCTCTGGTAGCGGGTGGCGTTGTCCTGCCGGGCGGACGTCCAGGCATCGAGGTGCGGCAGCTTCACGCGGAGCACGGCGGCCTGCAGCGAGTCGAGCCGGCTGTTGATGCCGACGACCTGGTGATAGTACCGCGGCTCCATGCCGTGGACCCGCAGGAGCTTCAGCGCCTTTGCCAGATCGTCACGGGTGGTCGTGAGGAAGCCGCCGTCGCCGGCGCCGCCGAGGTTCTTCGTGGGGTAGAAGCTGAAGCACCCGATGTCGCCGAGGGCGCCGGAGCAGCGGCCGTGCCAGGTCGAGAGGATCGACTGGGCCGCGTCCTCCACCACGGGAATGCCGGCCGCCTTGGCCACGGGCAGAAGTGCGTCCATGTCGGCCGTACGGCCGAAGAGGTGTACCGGGATCAGGGCCTTCGTCCGGCGGCTGATCTTTCGGCGGACGTCCTCCGGGTCGACCAGGTAGGTGACCGGATCGATGTCGGCGAAGATCGGCGTCGCGCCGAGTCGCGTCACGGCGCTGGCTGTGGCGAAGAAGGTGTAACTCGGCAGGATGATCTCGTCGCCGGGCTGGACGTCGAGTGCCATCAGGGCCAGCAGCAACGCATCGCTGCCCGACGCGCAGGAGATCGCGTGTGGCACGTCGAGGGCCCGGGCCAACTCGGCCTCGAGGTCGCTCACGTCGGGGCCGAGGACGAAGCGGCCGGAATCGCAGACGCGGTCGAGCGCGCCGCGGATCTCGTCGCGCAGCACGGCGTACTGTCGATCGAGGGCGAGGAGCGGCACAGCCGGCAGCAGCGGATCGGCAGCAGCCGGGCTCTGGGTGGCGGAGGCGCGAGAGGTGGTGGAGCGGGTCATGGTGTGGCGATCTCCTGGGCCGGTCGCGCGCAGGCGTCGTGGCGGGCCGTCCCATCGGCCGCCGCGCCTCGCTCACACGTTGAAATCGTCACGATTGCCACATCCACTACAGTCAAAAGTGTCCGATGCAGTCGACGTGTGCAGCCGCCTGTCAAGGAGGTCGCCACGAGCCGTCTATCGCTGAGCAACGCCCGCAAAGCGGGAAATAGGAAACGGTCGAATCCAGCGTCAAGGGCAGGCCGTTTCCGGCACTTCCGGGGGGCTGGGGTGTCTGCGGGGCTTTGGGAGATGCCTGGAAGTTTGACACCCACCGTCGACTGACCCTAGATTCCTGGCGTTGGGAATGCTCGCTTGGATGACCACACGTGCACGTGTGGGCCGGCGAGGGGAATGCGGAGTCGAGCGGCCGTCGGTGCCCTGGTGGCAGCGACGGTCCGCCGGTTGGATGGGATCCACCACGCTCATCGATCTGGGGCCGATCGCCCAGCGGCTCGGCATGCCCGCAACGGCGGTCGAGGCGGTCGTCCGGCTCCTCGACGAAGGAAACACGGTTCCCTTCATCACGCGCTACCGTCGCGACCAGACCGGGGGGCTCGACGAGGTCGGCATCCGCCTGATCGCGGAAAACGTCGGCCGCTCTCGGCAGTTGGCCGACCGGAAGCAGACGATCCTGCGGACCATTCAAGGCCAGGGGAAGCTCAGTCCCAAGTTGGAGACGGCCATCCTGGCGGCCTCGAGCCCCAAGCAGCTCGAGGACCTCTACCTGCCCTTCAAGCCCAGGAAGCTCTCGCTCGCCGAAATCGCCCGACAGCGGCGGCTCGAGCCACTCGCCCGCGAGATCGTCGCCGGCGACCCGGCCGCGGCCGACCTCGACCGGCGGGCCCAGGACTTCGTCGACCCCGACGCGCAGGTGGCCACGGTGGCCGACGTGCTGCTCGGAGTGGGGCACATCATCGCCGACGAGTTCAGCGAGCAGGCGGACGTGCGGCAGCGGCTCCGCTCCATCCTGCACCGCCAGTCGCGGCTCACCAGCCAGCGGCAGGAGAGCCCCGGCAAGCCGCAGTCGAAGGACGAAAAGCACTTTCGCGACTTCTTCTCTTATTCCGAGCACGTGCAGCGGGTTCCACCCCATCGCGTTCTGGCCATCAACCGGGGAGAACGGGCCAAGCTGCTGAAGGTCAAGATCGAGGGGCCGCTCGAGGAGATGCAGGCCGCGGCCGAGGAGCTGCTCGTCCCCCAAGGGCATGCCCATGCCGCCTTCCTGCAGGGCTGCGTGCGGGACGCCCTCGTGCGGCTCGTGCTCCCGAGCCTCGAGCGCGAACTGCGGCGGGAGATGACCGACTACTGCGAGGCGCACGCGGTCCAGGTCTTCGCCCGCAACCTCCGGAACCTGCTCCTCCAGCCGCCCGCGGCGGGCCGCCGTGTGCTGGCCATCGATCCCGGCTTCAAGAGCGGCTGCAAGGCTGTGGCGCTCGACGAGTGCGGTAATCCGCTCGAGCACGCGGTCCTCCATATCATCGGGAAGGCCGACAAGCGGGCCGCCGCCGCCGACAAGATCGTCGAGATGGTCACCACGCACGGCTGCTCGGTGGTGGCGATCGGCAACGGCACGGCCGGCCGGGAGACCGAGACGCTCGTGGCGGAACTGGTCACGGGCCGCCTGCAGGAGCTCGACGTCGCCTATGTGATCGTCAACGAGGCCGGGGCGAGCGTCTATTCGACGAGCAGCTATGCCCGCGAGGAGCTGCCGAGCCACGAGGCGGTCGTCCGCGGAGCGATCTCGATCGGCCGCCGGCTCCAGGATCCGCTCTCGGAGCTGGTGAAGATCGAGCCGGCCAACATCGGCGTCGGCCTCTACCAGCACGACGTGAAAGCCCGCCATCTCCACGCCTCGCTCGACGCGGTCGTGGAGAGCTGCGTGAACTACGTCGGTGTCGACGTCAACACGGCGAGTCCGGCCCTGCTGCGGTACGTCTCCGGGCTCAACCAGTCGACCGCCCGCAACGTCCACGAGTGGCGGGTGAAGAACGGGCCCTTCACGTCCCGCCGCCAGCTGCTCGACGTGCCGGGCTTCGGCGAGGCGGCGTTCGTCCAGGCGGTCGGTTTCTTGAAGATCACCGGCGGCGTCGAACCGCTCGATTCGACCTGGATCCACCCGGAGAGCTACGAGGTCGCGGCCAAGGTGCTCGAGCGGCTCGGGGGCTCGCGCGAGGATCTCGCCGGCCGCCAGCAGGCGGAGGCCTTCGCCGAGCGGGTGGCGACGCTCGACCTCGACGGCCTGGCCGCGGAGTTGGGCGTGGGCCGGTTGCTGCTGAGCGACATCGTCGAGCAACTGTCCCGGCCGGGCCGTGATCCCCGCGAGGATCTGCCCAAGCCGTTCTTCAAGAAGGGCGTGCTCAAGCTCGAGGATCTCGAGCCGGGGATGGAACTGCTCGGCTCCGTGCTCAACGTCGTGGATTTCGGCGTCTTCGTCGACATCGGCCTGCACGACAGCGGGCTGGTGCACATCAGCCACCTGTCCTCGCGTTACGTCCGCGACCCGCACGAGGTCGTGAGTGTCGGCCAGGTCGTTCGGGTGTGGGTGCTCGAGGTCGACAAGGGGCGGCGGCGCGTCGCCCTGACCATGATCGAGCCCGGATCGCAGCGGCAGCAGCAGCCCAAGCGGCATTCCGACCAGCAGGCCCGTCGCCCCGAGGGCGGGCGGCCCCCGCGTCGGCCGCAGCAGCCGCGGTCGGCGCAGGCCGCCGGCGCGGCGGCAGGCGCCTCGGGGCAGACGGCCGCGTCCGAGCCGCGCAAGGCCGAACGCCGCGGTCGTGGCCGCCCCCAGCAGCGGCGGGAGCAGGGGCCGAGGGTCTACACGGCCGCGGCACCGAAGGAGAAAAAGCCGCTTACGAAGGCGATGCAGGAGGGCAAGGAGCCGCTGCGGACCTTCGGCGACCTGAAGCAGTTTTTCCAGGGCCGGCACGATGAGGGGCCGGCCGAGGGCCAGGGCGAGCCGTCGCCCGACGGGAATGACCAGCCCGCGGCGGGCTGATCCGCTGCTGGATCAACGCTCGCGGAACGTGATCCGGCCCTTGGTGAGGTCGTACGGCGAAAGCTCGACCTTCACCTTGTCGCCCGGGACGATGCGGATGAAGTTTTTCCGCATCTTGCCGGCGACGTGGGCGTTGACGATGTGGCCGCCGGTGATCTGCACGCGGAAACGCGTGTTCGCGAGGGCCTGCGTGACGACACCCTCGACTTCGAGCGCTTGTTCTTTTTCCGCCATGGAAACCCTTGCTGCAAACCCGCCGAACAGCCGCCCATGCTATCCCCGGGCACGGAAACAGTCCAGCCGCGGAGGCCGGGCAGATGCTCAGGCGTCGTCGCCGGCTGCCTGCGGTGCCGATCCGGAGGCCTTCCACCGCAGGTAGGCGTCGAAAAAACCGTCCAGATTGCCGTCGAGCACGCTCTGGAAATTGCCGACGTAATGACCCGTCCGCTGGTCCTTCACCCGCTGGTCCGGGTGGAGGAAGTAGTTGCGGATCTGGGAGCCGAAGCCGGTCTTGGGCTGCTGCTTGTAGCGGGCGAGCTGCTCAGCCTCGCGCTTCTCTTCTTGGAGGCGGGCGATCCGCGCCCGGAGCATCTTGATCGCGGTGGCCCGGTTCTTGTGCTGGCTGCGCTCGCTCTGGCACTGCACGACGATGCCGGTCGGGAAGTGGGTGAGCCGGATGGCGCTGGAAGTCTTGTTGACGTGCTGGCCACCGGCGCCGCTGGCCCGGAACACGTCCTCGCGGATGTCCTCGTCCCTGATCTCGACCTCCGCGTCGTCGTCGGCGATCTCGGGGGCGACGTCCACCGCGGCAAAGCTCGTCTGACGCTTGCCTTCGGCATTGAACGGACTGATCCGCACCAGCCGGTGGATGCCCGTCTCCCCCTTGAGATACCCGTAAGCCCACGGACCGCGGACGGCGATCGTGGCGCTCTGGATACCGGCCACGGCGTCGTCCTGGCGGTCGAGCAGCTCGACCGCGCAGTCGTGCTTGCCGGCCCAGGCGGTGTACATCCGCAGAAGCATCTCCGCCCAGTCGTTGGCGTCGGTGCCACCGTCGCGGGCGTGGATCGAAACGAGCGCGTCGCTCGAGTCATGGGGTCCCGACAGGAGCGACGCCAGTTCGAGGGCGTCGACCAGCTTTTCGAGCCGATCGGCCTCCTGGGCGAGCTCAGGCTCGAGCGAGAGGTCCTCGCGTGCCAGTTCCTCGAGGGCCTCGAGGTCACGGCCCACCGCGAGCGCCTCTTCCAGCGGCTTCAGGAGCGTGTTGAGCGTCTTGAGCTCGGCAACCGTGGCCTGGGCCCTGGTCGAATCGTTCCAGAAGTCGGCCTGGCCCATGGCGTCTTCGAGCCGGGTGGCCGACGCCTTGCGTCCTTCCCAGTCAAAGGGAGTCCCGCAGCTGCAGCAGGCGGGCCCGAATGGTTTCGGCACGGTTGAATAGCGCGGTGTCCATGACGGGAAGTGTACGCTTCCGCGACTGTCGCGAGAAGGAGCCCTTCGCATCGCCGCCGGCGCACCGCCGCCGCTAGCGAGCGGTCTTCTTGGCCGGGCTCCCGGCTGGAGGAGCCGGCCACTCTGCGAAGGCTGCAGCGAGGGTGGCTCGTGCGAGCCCATCGTCGTTGCGGATCGTGCCCGTGGCTCGAACGGGCGTGCTTGCGAGCATCCCGTTGACGGGCCGCGTCAGGCCGACGACGAGCGTCTCGTCGGTCTCGACGGCGCGATCGCCGAGCACGATCACGCCGATCGCCCGCCGCGTCTGGCCGGGCGGGAAGGCCACGATGCCGCGGGCGGCGAGGTAGTCGCGGCCGGCCCGCGCCGTGCCGTCGGCCGTGGCCCACCGCACGCTCACCGGGCGTCGCGACGGCGCCGAGAGCGTGACCACGAAGACGATTGTCCGTCGGCCGACGTTGCCCTCCAGGACCGATGCCGCCGCGATCAGCACCTGCGGCTGGCTGGGCGCGGGTGTCGGCGGCGTTGCAGGGGGGAGCACCGGGGGAGACGGGACCGGCGTCGGCGGCACGACACCGGTCCAGAGCGAGCCGTTCGCCGCCGCCACGACGGCGTTGTAGAGGTGGGCGGTGGCGAGCGGCTCGTCCATCCGATGAAGCTTCGCGAAGTCGCCCCAGGGGGCCGCGCCGGCCCGGCCCGTGAACTGGAAGTCGACGTAGAGATCCATCCCGGCGGCATCGAGTGCCTTGAGATACTCGCGCTGAATGTCGCCCATCCGCGGGTCGTTTGTCGCAGCGTAAAAAACGTCCTGATAGGCCGCGCCGCGGCCGTCGAGGTGCGGCCCTCCCTCGTAGGCAACGAGTTCGATCGGCCGACCGAGCCGCGTCTGCCAGTCGCGGGCCAGTCTGCCGTGGTTGGCGACCCACTCCAGCGACGTGGTGACGTTCAGGCGGGTATCGGCGAGCACGCGCTCGACCGACGTCGTGGCGCCGTAGGCCGCCCGCTGTTCGTCGGTCGGCGTGATGTAGGGGGCGATGGCGATCGCGTCGAAGGAGCCGTCCATGCTCTCCACGACTCGGTTGGTCACCCAATCCACCGCCGCCCAGCCGGCGGCCACCCGCACGAGTCGGCTGGACTGGCCGGCGAAGACCTCGGACCAGATGTCGAGGTCGCGCTTCGCCTCGCGGCCGGCGACCTGCCAGTGGTCGAGGCCCGCGTTCTCCGGCCGCCGCGCCTGCTCGGCCACCCAGTGCGAGGCCTCGAAGCCCCAGCCAAAGTTCCAAATCTCGTTCGACCACTCGACGTAGGCTCGGCGGCCCGGCTCGAGATGGTCGCGGACGTAGGTCGCGAAGTTCCGCACGAAGGCGTCGTCGGCCATGTGCGGCATGTTGAACCACGCGTCGGCGTCGAGGTCGTTGGCAAGCTGCACCATGTATTCGACCGCCATGCCGTTGGCGACAGGCTCACTCGCCGTGCCCTCGGAGCCCGAACCCTGGCGGATGTCGGCCGCATCGCGGCGATCGGCCCAGGTGCGGATGTCGGAGCTGTTGGTCTCCTGCATCCCCATGAAGCGGAGCGTCTTGAACGGCGCGAGCCGCTCGAGGAAGAGCGGATGGAACGGGGAAAAGTTCGCTCCCGGCTGCCACCGCTGGCCGGCGAACCGCCGGCCCTGCCAGTCGGGCATCCAGACATGCAGATCTCGCACCGGGTCGGTGGGGCTCGTCGCTTCGATCCGCAGCAGGATGCCGTTTTCGGTCGGCGCGACTTCGAGGTCGGCGAAGTGGTGGCCGGCGTCGGTCGTGCCGCTGGCGATCACGCGGGCGTCGAAGCCGAAGGACACGCTGCCGGTGCCGCTCCACTCCGCCCGGTAGACGCCCGCCGGGTAGACTCCGCCGGTCTCGCGGAACATGAGCGTGGCGGCCATCTGCCGCATGCGGCTGCCGTCCGGACCGTTCCAGGTGGCGAGCGACCGCGGATTGCCGTTGGCGTCGAGTGAAAGCGGGTGCGTCGCCCCGACGTCCCAGGTGACGGCACCGGTCGATTCGTCGGCCGCCTGGGCGATCCAGGGCCGGGAGGCTTTGAACACGTCGGTGAAGGTCCATGCGGGGGACCAGTCGACGACGTTCTCGAGGTTCATGCCGATCCGCATGTGGTGCCCGTCCGCCGCGAACAGGGTCCGCGGTTCCAGGGCCTCGACCGCTGCCAGGCCCCCGCGAGGCCGAGGGGCGGCAGCCCTCCGGCGAGCGCCGCATTCCGCGGCGTGTGGAGCGATTTGCAGCGGACTCCCGATCCGCGACAGGTGGCTCATGCTCGGCCCCTCGACATCCGGAATTCAACCCCGTTCCCCTTGGCGGCCCCGACTGAAGGCCGTCGACGTTCACGGAGAGATGCAATCCGCGTGCCGAAGCGGACCGCCAAGATGCCGCTGTCGCCTCAGACCCGGGCCACCTGGTTGCCGGGCAGCCGCCGGATCAGGCGGCGCATCTCGAGGGCGCAGAGCGTGGCCAGCACCTGCGACGCGGCCAGGGCGGTCGCATCGATGATCGCGTCGATCGACACGGGGCCGGTGCCGCCCCCTGCGGCCGTGTCGTAGGCCGCGAGCACCTGCCGCTCGACGTCGGCCAGCTGCAGCTCGGCCGCGGCATGCACCGCGCGACCGTCGGCCGTGGTGGCCGTCTCGAACAAGGGGCCGAACTCCTCGATGATGTCATCGACATGCTCGACGAGCTTCGCGCCGTCGCGGATGAGCCGATGGCTGCCCCGCGACATCCGACAGTCGATCTCGCCTGGCACCGCGAAGACCTCCCGGCCCTGATCGCCCGCGAGCCGCGCCGTGATGAGGGCTCCGGATCGCTCCGCCGCCTGCACCACCACCACGCCGAGCGACAGCCCAGACACGATCCGGTTCCGCTGGGGAAACGTGCCCGCGGTCGGCTCCATCAGCGGCGGCAGCTCGCTCACGAGCGCCCCGGAATCGATGACCTCGCGGGCCAGGTCGGCATGCTCCGGCGGATAGACGTTGAGCACGCCGCTGCCGAGGACGGCGATCGTGCGGCCCCCCGCCGCCAGCGCCCCGCGGTGGGCGGCCGCGTCGATGCCGCGGGCCAGGCCGCTCACCACCGTGTAGCCCGCGCGGGCGAGGCCGCCGGCCAGCCGTTCGGCGACTTTCAAGCCGTAGGGCGTGGCATGGCGGGCGCCCACGATGGCCACGGCGAGGGCGTCGCAGGGGAGAAACTGGCCGCGGGTGAAAAGCAGGCCGGGCGGGTCGTCGATCCGCGCGAGCAGCCCGGGGTAGCCAGGCGCTCCCTCTTGAACGATTCCGACATCGCGGTCACGGCAGAGGGCGAGCACCGCGTCGATCGCCGCCTCATCAGCCGCGGCAGTGGCGATCTGGCGGGCTTTCGCCGGACCGATCCGTGCGACGCCCGCGATCTCGGCCTCCGTCGCCGCGAACACGCCCTGCGGGGAGCCGAATCGCTCGAGCAGGAGTCGTCGCAGCCGACTGCCGACTCCCGGCAGGCAGGCCAGGCGCACCTGATCGTGGAGATCCCGATCCTCGAAGCGGTGGCGAGCCATGGCAGGGCCAGCGGAGAACGTGAACATTTGTCACGTTGTAGCCGGCCGCCGGGGGAGCGTCAATCGGCCCGCCTCACCCGGTTGCGACCTTGAGTTCGGCCAGGTGCTGCGCGGTGCCCACGAGCCGATCCCAGTTCTTCTCGACGTACTCCGGCGGGCCGCCGATCTGGGCGACGACCTGAGCCACCTGCTCCGTCGGCACCATCTCGATGGCGTCCCAAGGGCAGACCTTCAGGTCGTAGGGGTTCGACTTCTTCCCCGGGATGTGGACGCAAACCTCGCAACCCACGCACCGCTCGATGTCGATCTCGCACCAGCTCTGGAGATTGTGGAACTGGTCGTACTGCTGCACCTTCACGATGCAGTCGACCGGACAGACCTCCAGGCAGCTCTCGCAGCCGGTGCAGTTGTCGGCGTTGATGACCGCCAGTTCCTTGGGCAGCTTTTTGCGGGGACCTGCTTTGGCCATGGTGTTTTTATTCGGCGGTGGGGGCGGAAATCTCCAGCCCCACCATGGTAGCCGTCGCCGACGAACCGGCAAAATCCCGGCCACATCACCGCTCGTCCGGCGGTTCAGACGGTCTCGCCGCGGACCAGGTCCTCCGGCGTCTGCCGGGCCCGCACCAGCCGGTGCCGGCCCCCGTCCACGAGCACTTCCGCGGGGAGGGGCTTCGAGTTGTAGTTGCTCGCCATCACGAAGCCGTAGGCGCCGGCGATCTCGATCACGAGCAGGTCGCCCACTTGTGCCGGGGGTAGCGGCCGCGAGGCGACGAAGCCGCCGTCGGTCTGCGTGAAGATGTCGCCCGACTCGCAGAGCGGCCCGCCCACCGCCACCTCCTCCGTCGCCGGCCCGGCCGCGGAGCCGTCCGCCGCCGGGCAGAGGCTCATCGGATGATAGGAGCCGTAGAGCACGGGCCGTGCGAGCGTGTTGAAGCCGGCGTCGACCAGGAGATACTTCCGCCCGCCCTGCAGCTTCACCGCCCGGACTTCCGTCACGACGAAGCCTGACTCCGCCGTGAGGTAACGGCCCGGCTCGATCTCCAGGCGGATCCGGTGGCCGAACCGATCCTCCAGCTTCTTGCGGGTCGCGTCCCAGAGCTGGAAGTAGCCGCCGAGGTCGGCGTGGACTTCGCCCGGCTTGTAGGGCACCGGCAGGCCGCCGCCGGCACTGATCACCGTCAACGAGCGGCCGATCTCGATCGCGACCCGTTCGAGCGCCCCCGCCACCTCCGCGAGATGCACGAGATCGGTGCCGCTGCCGATGTGCATGTGCAGCCCGCTCACCGCCAGCCCCGCCCACTCGGCACGGCGGAGCACCTCGGGGATCGTCTCGTGCCAGATGCCGTGCTTCGAGCCCTCGCCGCCGGTGTTGGTCTTTTGGCTGTGGCCGTGGCCGAAGCCGGGGTTCACCCGGAGCGTGATGTTCGCCCCGGGCGCCCGCTCCGCGAGCTGCTCGATCATGTCGGCGGAGCCGCAGTTGCAGTGGATGCCGAGTTTCGCGACCGCATCGAGGCTGTCGCGGTCGAAGATGTCGGCGGTGTAGACGATCGGATGGGCCGGCGGTAGCCCGTCGGCCGCGGCAGCGCGGTCGGCATGAGCGGAGTAGCCCGCCTTCAACGCCCGGTGGATCTCGCCGGTGCTGACGGCGTCGACCATCACCCCCTCGCGCCGGATCAGGTCGAGCACCGCCAGATTGGAGCAGGCCTTCTGCGCGAAGCGGACGGTGTCCCAGGCGGCGAGGTCGCGGCACCGCTGTCGGATCATGGCGGCGTCGTACACATAAAGCGGCGTGCCGTACTCGCGGGCGAGCGCGGCGACGTCGACGCCGGCGATCTGGCGGCGGAGGCCGCCGTGCGTGGAGGAAGCCGGGGAGGGCAGGGGAGCGTTGCGGCTATCGGTGATCACGGGATTGGAGAGAAATGAAAAGAGGAAGCCAAAAAGAGGAACTCAAGCGGAGCAAAAGTCGGGGGAGTTGGGATGCGAGCCCAACCCGCCGCGACCGGTCACTGGGCGGGGACGGGGATGGGGAAGCCGCCGGGCAGCGGCAGGCCCGGCGGTAGGGGCCGGCCACCCGGAGCCTCGGCAGTGGCCGCACCGGCAGCGGCCGCCTTCCGGAGCGCCTGGCCGTCGAGTGTGAGCCTGGTCGCCAGCCCGCGGTCGAGCGGTCGCACGAGCAGTTGCACCTGCCCGTCGCCGCCCGCGTCGCCCTCCGCCTCCGGCTGCCCGGCTCCGGCGTACGCGAGCACGCGGCCGAGCGCGACATCAAGCCCGGCGATCGGCCGCGCCCGCGGATCGGTCTGGGCTTCGGGGCCGAGCAGGGCGGCCAGGCGGGCCGCCGGATCACCACCCGCCAGCACGAAAGCATGCTCCGGCGCGAGGGCGAGCGTGATGTCGACCGACCGGCCGAAGCTTTCGGCGGCGTCGGTGTCGGAAAGGTCGACGGTGATCGTATGCAGGCTCGCCCCGGCGACCTTGCCGGTATCGAAGGCCACCTTCACGCCGGGGGGCAGCCGCTTGCCGGCCTCGCCCGCAGGGCCGAAAGCCTGCTTCACCTGCGCCTCGAGCGCCTTGCCGTCCTGCACCCGCACGCCGATGGTGACATGGGGCACCTTGGGGCCGGCGCCGCCGCGGGCGGGCGGATCGACGGCGAGCGCCGCATCGATGCCGCCCGTGCCCAGGACCGACGCGAGCAGTTCCCGAACGACCGTCGCGATCGTGCGGGTGAGCGGATCGTCGCTGCCCTGCGGGAGCGACGCCTCCAGCCCCGCGAGCACTTCGCGCCGCGAGCCTTCCGGCACCGACTGCAGAAGGTGGCCCGTCACGGCGGGGCGGCCGCCGTCCGCGGCCCGCGGCAGCGGCACGGTGAGCCGGCCGGCGTCGGAACCCTGCATCGCCCGGGCGGTCGCCGAACCGGGCACGCCGACCGTGCGATTCTCGAGGAACACGCGATCCTTCTCGGGGTCGATCGCCAGCCCGAGCGCCAGCGACTCCGTGTCGGCCAGCCCGTCGACTGCGGCCGCGATCGCCCGCGGGTCGAACGCCTGGCCCTCGGGGCCGGCGGCTGCGGCCTGCTGCTCGAGAAGAAATCGCAGCTGCTGCCGGAGCCAGTCCGGCATGAGCGCGGGAAACACTTCGACAGCCAGCGAGTAGTTGTCGGTGAGCGGTGCGAGCAACGTCGCGGGATCGGCCGAGGCCGGCCGCGAGCCCTGCGGGGCGACGATCGCCCACTCGTCCTTTTCCAGGATCGAGAGCGCCATGCCGCTCGGCAGCACGATGTTGCGGGCGTCGCCGGCCCGCTCGACGGGACCGGTCACACCCTGCAGCGATTCAAGAAGCTTGTCGACGCTCTTCACCGGCACATAGCCGTGCACGGCGATCTCCTGACCGTCGGTCGTCGCGATCACTCCGAGCGGCCGCTTCACGTCGAGCCCGCCCAAGCCACGGCCCTGGGTGGCCATCAGGAGCACCGACTCGAGCATGCCCGCCAGCCCCGGCTGGCCGACCTGGCCACCGAGCCAGCCGAGCTGCTTCTTCAGATCGGCGTAGCTGTCGCAGGTGACGATCGCCAGTGGCTTCCATTCCGCCGCGCGGGCCGCGGCGGCGGGCAGCCAGGCTCCCGCCACGAGGATGGCGACCGCCACGGCCAGACCGAGCGGACGGGACGAGCGACGGCGGACTGTTGGAAGCGACATGGAACTCCCTCGTGAACTCGAGCGGCGGGGCAGTGGACGGCCTTCGATACCGGCAGCTTACCAGCCCCCGTTCGAAACCAGTATTCTTCAGTATTCCGACGAAGCTGTCGGTCTCCGGCCCGGTCGCGCCGCGCGGCAACACCGATCCGCACCCCCGTCCGGCCCGCCATCCCATGCACTCCGCCCCGGCCGGTTTCGAGCAGCCCCCCTCCTGGCCCGAGGTCGGCCGCGGTTCCCGGCGGCCGCAGCGGTTCGTGCTGCAGTTGCTTTTGTTCCTGCTCACCGGGCTGACCACCTTCGCCGCCGGCGCGGTCGGCTGGCAGCCGGTGGTGCTCGGCCTTGACGACGGGGTCGCGCAAGAGGTCGCCGAGCACTGGCACCGCGGACTGCTCTATATGGTGACGGTGCTGGCGGTGCTGGCGGCGCACGAGGCCGGGCATGTCGTCGCCGCCTGGTGGCACGGCATTCCGGCCACGCTGCCATTCTTCATTCCGGTGCCGGTGCTGCTCACGGGAACCCTCGGCGCCGTCATCGGCATGGAGGGGTCGCGGGCCAACCGCCGCCAGTTGTTCGACATCGCGCTGGCGGGGCCGCTGGCGGGACTCGTGGTCGCGGTGCCGCTGCTCGCGGCCGGCCTGGCCACGGGCGAGGCGGTGCGGCAGAGCCCCTTCGCGCTCCCGCCGCTGGCCCGTGGCATCTTGGGAATCGTGCGGCCCGAGCTGTCGCCCACGATGACGATCGCGCCCAACGCGCTGTTCATGGCGGGCTGGGTCGGCCTGCTCGTCACGGGCCTCAACATGATCCCGATCAGCCAGCTCGACGGCGGCCATGTGAGCCACGCCCTCTTCGGCCGTCGATCCGACTGGATCGCGCGCAGCCTGCTCATCGCGGCCATCTCCACGATCGTGATTCTCGGCCGCACGAACTGGATCGCGATGGTGGTGGTCGTGACGCTCCTGGGCACCGATCACCCGCCGATCCGCCACGACGGCCGGCCGCTGGGGCTGCCGCGCACGCTCCTGGGGCTCGCATCGTTCCTGATCCCGATCGTGACCTTCATGCCCGAGCCGCTGCTGCTCAATTGATCGCCATGCCCGACCCGCAGACCGGCCTCGTGCTCGCCGCGGCCTTTTCCGACCACCTCACCGGCGAGGGACATCCCGAGCAGCCCGACCGCGTGGGGGCGATCGAGCGGCGACTCGTCGGGGAGGGGATCGTGCCGCGGACCGTGCCGATCGCGGCGGCGGCCGCCACCGACGAGCAGATCCTGCGGTGCCATGCGGCCGACTACCTGCGTCTCGTCCGCGCGGAGGTGGAGGCCGGCCGGCGGACACTCTCCACCGGCGACACGCCGCTCTCTCCTCGGTCGTTCGCCGCCGCGGCGCTCGCGGCCGGCGGCGTGATCGCGGCGGTGGACGCCGTGCTGACAGGCCGCGTCCGCAACGCCTTCGCCGTGGTGCGGCCGCCCGGGCATCATGCGACGCCCGCGCGGGGCATGGGCTTCTGCCTGTTCAACAACGTCGCGATCGCCGCCCGTCATGCCCAGGCGGCCCACGGCGTGCGGCGGGTCTTGATCGCCGACTGGGACGTGCACCACGGCAACGGCACGCAGGACATGTTCTATGAAGACGGCAGCGTGTTCTTCTTCGACACGCACCAGCACCCGCTCTATCCCGGCACCGGTGCCGCCGCCGAGACGGGCCGCGGCCCCGGCCTCGGCACCACGCTCAACTGCCCGTTTCCCGCCGGCGCGGGGCGGGCCGAGATCGTGACGGCGTTCCGCCAGAAGCTCGTGCCGGCGGCGGAGGCGTTTTGTCCAGAAATCGTGCTCGTGTCGGCCGGGTTCGACTCGCGGGAGGGCGATCCGCTCGGAGGCTTTCGGCTCACGGACGACGATTTCCTCGAACTCACCGGCATCGTCCGGGAGATCGCCGATCGGCATGCCGGCGGCCGGCTCGTGTCGACGCTCGAGGGCGGCTATGCGCTCGAGGGCCTGGCGAGCGCCGCCGCCGCGCACGTCGGCGGTCTCCTGGCCGACACCTGACCGCCGCCGAAATCCGGGCCGCCAGTCGTGAAGCCAGAGCTACAATAGGCTTCGTTGACGCTGGACCGGTCGGCTCGCACAATCGACGCCGAGTCCCTGTTTCCGCACCCCCGACAGGAGAAGAGCCGTGAGCGGCACGCCCAATTGCGTCGAGCAGGACGACCCGGAAGTGTGGTCGATGATCGCTGCGGAGCAGGTGCGGCAGCAGGAAGGGCTGGAGATGATCGCCAGCGAAAACTTCACGAGCGCCGCGGTGATGCAGGCCGTGGGCAGCGTGCTGACCAATAAATATGCCGAGGGCTATCCCGGCCACCGCTACTACGGCGGCTGCGAGTGCGTCGACAAGGTCGAGGACCTGGCCCGCGACCGGCTCAAGGCGGTCTTCGGTGCCGAGCACGTGAACGTGCAGCCCCACTCCGGCAGCCAGGCGAACGCCGCCGTCTACCTCACGGCCATTCAGCCGGGCGACACGGTGCTGGCGTTCGATCTGGCCCATGGCGGCCACCTCACGCACGGCATGAAGCTCAACAGTTCGGGCATCCTCTATCGCTTCGTGCACTACGGCGTCCGCCGCGAGGACCAACTGCTCGACTTCGACCAGATCGCGCGGCTGGCACGCGAGCACAAGCCGAAGCTGATCGTCGCCGGCGCGAGCGCCTATCCCCGCGAGATCCCCCACGGCCGGTTTGCCGAGATCGCCCGGGAGGTGGGCGCGAAGCTGATGGTCGACATGGCCCACTACGCCGGCCTCGTCGCCGCCGGCATCCACGACAATCCCGTCCCGGTCGCCGACTTCGTCACGAGCACCACCCACAAGACGCTCCGCGGGCCGCGGGGCGGGATCGCCATGTGCCGGGCCGCCGACGCCAAGGCGCTCGACCGCTCGGTGTTTCCCGGCACGCAGGGCGGCCCGCTGATGCACGTCATCGCCGGCAAGGCGGTGGCCTTCGGCGAGGCCCTCAAGCCCGACTTCAAGCGCTACGCCCGGCAGGTGGTGGACAACGCGCGGACGCTCGCCGAGGCGCTGGCCGCCGGCGGTGTGAAGCTCGTCAGCGGCGGCACAGACAACCACCTGATGCTCGTCGACGTGACGCCGCTGGCGATCGGCGGCAAACTCGCCGAGGAGGTGCTCGACCGCTGCGGCATCACCTGCAACAAGAACATGATCCCCTTCGACGAGCGCAAGCCGATGGATCCGTCGGGCATCCGCCTCGGCACGCCCGCGCTCACCACCCGGGGCCTGGGCGCCGATGAGATGCGGCGGATCGCGGGCTGGATCCTGCGGGTGCTCAAGGCGCCCGACGACCATGCGCTGATCGCGACCACCAAGCGCGAGGTCGCGGAGTTGGCCGAGCAGTTTCCGGTGCCCGCGGCGCGGCTCGAGGGCGCCCGGCTCGAAGTGGCGGCCCGATGAGCGGCGACACCGGCACGAGCCACGCGGGCCGGATGGTGCGGATCGGACTCGTGCAGTCGGCCTGCTCGACCTCCCGCGAGGCGAACGTGGCCCAGGCGGTGGCCGGCATCGCCGAGGCCGCCCGCCGCGGCGCCGACGTCGTCTGCCTGCAGGAACTGTTCGCGGGTCACTATCCATGCCAGGCGGAGGACCACGGCCGTTTCGCCGAGGCCGAGGCGGTGCCGGGGCCGCTCACGGAGTCGCTCGCGGCCGTGGCGCGTGAGCATGGAGTGGTGCTCGTGGGGAGCGTGTTCGAGCGACGGGCCCACGGTCTGTTCCACAACACGGCCGTCGTCTTCGACCGTGACGGCTCGACGGCGGGCGTCTACCGCAAGATGCACATCCCGGACGATCCGCACTACTACGAGAAGTTCTACTTTACTCCGGGCGACACCGGCTTCATGGCGGTGCAGACGAGTCGGCTGGCGGTCGGCCCGCTCGTCTGCTGGGACCAGTGGTATCCCGAGGCCGCCAGGCTCACGGCCCTGGCGGGCGCCGAGGTGCTCTTCTATCCCACCGCGATCGGCTGGCTCGACGGCGAGGAGCCGCTGCATCGCGAGCAGTACGAATCCTGGGACACGATGCTGCGCAGCCATGCGATCGCCAACGGCGTCTTCGTGGTCGCGGTGAACCGCACAGGCCGCGAGGGGAACTTGAGGTTTTGGGGCGCGAGCGTCGTCTACGCGCCCAACGGCGAGCGGCTCGCGATGGCCGACCACGAGTCGCCCGCGACGCTGGTCGTCGACTGCGACCTGGCCCGAATCGAGTGGTCGCGGACCCGCTGGCCCTTCTTCCGCGACCGGCGGATCGACGCCTACGGCGGCCTGCTCGCCCGCTGGGGGAGGTGAGCGTGGCCGCTCCTCTGGAGGACTGGCGGCTGCCGGCCGAATGGGAGCCGCATGCCGCGACCTGGATCGCCTGGCCGCATCGACGGGCGACCTTTCTCGGCGACTTCGCCGCGGTGACGGAGTTTTTTGCGGGCTTCATCCGCCAGCTCGCGGCGTGCGAGCCTGTCCGCGTGGTGGCGTCGGGCGCGGTCCTCGATGACGCACGTTCGCACCTCGACGGCGTCGCCGGCGTGGAGTGCGTCGACATCCCCACCGATGATTCCTGGATGCGGGACACGGGGCCGGTGTTCCTCGTTCCGGCGTCGCCGGTGGCTGCGCCGCGGCCGCGGGCCGTCTGCTGGAACTGGAACGCCTGGGGCGGAAAGTATCCGCCCTGGGACCGCGACGCCGAAGTGTCACGGCGGATCGCCGGCCGACTGGGGCTCGAGGCGATCGAGCCCGGTCTGGTGCTCGAAGGGGGCGCGGTCGAGACGGATGGAAAAGGGACGTTGCTCGTGAACCCGCGGTGCGTGGTCGACGACCGACGCAATCCCGGCGTGTCCCGCGCGGGTATGGAGCGGGCGCTCCGCGACCGCCTCGCGATCGAGCGCGTGCTCTGGGTGGAGGGGGATCTCGTCGGCGACGACACCGACGGCCACATCGACCAGCTCGTGCGCTTCGTCGCGCCGGGCCGCGTCGTCGCGGCCCGGCAGCCCGATCGGCTCGACCCCAACCACGCGGCGCTCGCCGCGATGCACGAGCAGCTCGCGGCGGCGGTGGACGCGCGGGGACGGAAGCTCGAGGTCGTGCCGATCGACATCCCGGCGCGGTTCGCCTTCGAGGGGACGCAGCTGCCGGCGAGCCACCTGAACTTCTACGTGCTCAACGGCGGCGTCATGGTGCCCGTCTTCGGCGGTCCGACCGATGACCGGGCGGTGGAGACCCTGGCCGCCTGCTTTCCGGGCCGGCGGATCGTGCCCGTCGACAGCCGGGTCGTCGTCCGCGGCCGCGGAGCCCTGCACTGCATCACGCGGGACGAGCCGGCCGTGTCGGGGGCGGCCCCTCCCGGCTGAAAGCTCCCCCACCTCGCCCAAGTCGCTCTTGCCTGACGTCCCCCGGTACGCGACCATCTGGGCTCCGTTCGGCAGCCATCTTCAGGGAGTTGGGAACCCATGGAAACCGTCGCCACGGCCCTGCAGGGCTGCTTCGCACTCTTGGCCCGGCTGTTTCTGGCCGCGATCTTCCTGGTCAGCGCCGTGGCCAACAAGATCCCGCAGTTCCAAGCCACGGCCGCCTACATGGCGAGCGAGGGCGTGCCAAACCCGAAGTTCGCGCTCTTCGGCGCCATTGGCCTCCTTCTGCTGGGCAGCCTGAGCCTCGTGCTCGGCGCCTGGACCCGGATCGGGGCCGCCTTCCTGCTTGTCTTCATCGTCGCCGCCACTTACTACTTCCACGACTTCTGGGCCGTCGCCGATGCCGGCCAGCGCCAGTTGCAGATCATCCAATTCATGAAGAACCTGTCGATCGCCGGCGGCCTGCTCTCCCTGATGGCCTTCGGGGGCGGCCCTTGGAGCATCGACGGCTGGATCGCCGGGAAGCGCGAGGAAGCCGAGAGCGGCACGGCCACCAAGCCCCGAGTCACCGCCAAGCCGGCGGAACGCGGGTGAGCCTGTCCGTCTCTGTGGTGAGTCCTCCGTTGCGAGTCGTCTGGCATGATTCATGCGTGTCGCGGGAGTTGAGACCATGATGTGCGCGCGACTCCCGGCGGTGCTCCTGATCATCTTTCTCGCCGGCGTGGAGCCCCGCCGGGCGGTCGCTGCCGAGCCCTCCTCATCGACCTCCGGAGTTGTTGCCTCCATGCCCGCCGCCGTGAACTCTGCTGCGTATGAGATGCCGACCGTGAGCACGTTCGGCCGGCTGCCCGACGGCCGCGAGGCCCACCTCTACACCCTCGCGGTGCCGGGCGGTTGGCGGGCGACCATCACCGACTTTGGCGCGATCCTGACGAGCATGCACGTGCCAGGAAACGACGGCAAGCCGGTCGACGTCGTGCTCGGGTTCGATGCCCTCGCCGGCTACGCGGCGAAGCATCCCTACTTCGGCGCCACCTGCGGCCGGGTCGCCAACCGCATCGCGGCCGGCCGTTTCGAACTCGACGGCAAGCCCTACCAGCTCGCGACGAACAACGAGCCCAACCATCTGCATGGCGGGCTCGTCGGCTTCGACAAGAAGCTCTGGCGAGCAACTCCCCGCATTTCCGCGAAGGGGCCCGCGGTCGACTTCGAGCTCGTGTCGCCTGCCGGCGACGAGGGCTATCCCGGCCAGCTGACGGCCAAAGCCACCTACACGCTCACGCCTGACGGAGAACTCTGGGAGGAGATGACGGCGACCTGCGACGCCCCGACGATCGTGAACCTGGTCCACCATTCCTACTGGAATCTCGCGGGCCAGGCCTCGGGCACGATCCACGGCCATGAGCTGTCGGTCGCCGCCGATCGCTATCTGCCGGTCGATGCCGGTGGCATTCCGACGGGTGAGTTTGCGCCGGTGGCGGGCACGCCCTTCGATCTCCGGCCCGAGCGCCTGCCCGCCGGCACGCTCGGCGATGCGATTCGCGGGCTGCCCCCCTCGGCCGACGGCAAGAATCCTGGCGGCATCGACCACAACTACGTGGTCCGGGGCTGGAAGCCGGACGGCAGTCTGCGGAGCGTGGCCGTGCTGCGCGACCCGGCCAGTAGGCGGAGCATGGAAATCCTCTCGGATCAGCCGGGCATCCAGGTCTATACCGGCAACTATCTCGACGGCTCGGTCGTCGGCAAGGGCGGCACGGCCTACGCGAAGCAGGCGGCGGTCTGCCTGGAGACGCAGAAGTATCCCGACGCCGTCCATCACGCCGCGGATCGCGATTGGCCTCCGGTGCGGCTCGACCCGGGCCAGACCTACCGGCATACGATGGTGCACCGGTTCTCTCCGGGCCGCTGACCGCGGCACCCGCAGCCAGAAAGAATTCCACATGGTCTTCCCGATCGGCGACGACAACTCCGACCGCACGACCTTCCCGTTCGTGACGATCGCGCTCTTGCTTGTGAACGTGTTCGTGTTCGTCGTGCTGCAGGGCATGGGGCAGAACGACGACGTCACGCTCGCCTACTGCCAGGTGCCGGCGGAGATCATCTCCGGTCAAGACGTCGTCACCGAGCCGTCCACTCGGATGATCCGCACGCCGGAGGGCGTGATCGAGGTCCCTGATCCGGGCCTCAAGGTCACGCCGATCCCGCCCTGGATGACGCTGCTGACGGCGATCTTCATGCACGGCAGCATCATGCACCTGGCCGGCAACATGTGGTTTTTGTGGATCTTCGGCGACAACGTCGAGGACGACATGGGCCACT
>JBJOKF010000116.1:0-7657 GCA_046046235.1 Planctomycetota bacterium
AAGCCGGTGTTCACCGACAGGTCGGGCGCGAAGGCGAACTGGTAGCCCAGGCCGACCCGGCCGCCGACGCGGCTTTCCGCCCAGTCGTAGAAGTAGCGGGTGTAGTAGGAGGCGCTCGTCGACAGGCCGATGCGGGTGTCGAAGAGATACGGCTCCTGGAACGTCGCGGTGTAGCGTTGCAACTGGGTGCCCGGGGCGGCCTCCAGCCGGAACCGCTGCCCGGCGCCGCGGAAGGCCGTGCCGTTGCGGATGTCGTCCCAGCTCCGCGGCAGGCGGGTGATGTCGAAGTTTTGCTCGTCGATGACGATGTTGCCCACGAGCCCGGCGTTGGAGTTGACGCCCGCACCGATCATGAGCCGGCCCGTTTGCGTCTCCTCGGCGTCGACGTCGACGACGACGTAGGGCTCCTGTCCCGGAAAGACCTGCAGCGGCTCGGCACCGAAGTTGGGCACCATGCCCGGCTGCGCCATGCCCGGAGGCATCATCCCCGGCTGCATCATGCCGGGCTGGAACGGCGCCGGCTGCATGCCGGGCGGCGGCAGCGCGGCCGCCTGACCGGCGAACGGCTGCGGCTGTGCGACCGGTGCGAAGCCCGGCTGCACCGCGCCGGGCTGCATCATCGTCGTTTGCGGCATGCCGGGCTGCGGGATGCCGGGCTGCATCGCCGGGCCGGCCGGAAAGCCCGCCGGCTGTTGCGCGACGAACGCGGGCTGCGGGGGCGGCGGCGCCACAGTGCGGCCGTAATCGACCGCTTCCGGCCCGGCCGGGGCCAACGGTGCGCCGCCCCACGGGGCGGGTGCCGCCGCGGGCTGCGGGCTCTGCCCACGCCAGACGGGCTGCCCGGCGACGGACTGCTGCCGGGGCGGCTGCGGCATCGTCGGCTGCGGCGCCGCCTGCTGCGGCGCCTGGGGATCGTCCCAGTCTCCTTCGAGCACGAGGTCGAGCACGGCGTCGGCCTCCTCGCCCGCGTCGGGGCTCTGGCCACGGAAACCAGGCCGATTCGGGTCGCGGGCGATCTGCGTGCCGTCCCCCTCGGGCTTGCTGAAGACGATCCGCGGCCCCTCTCCCTTGGCGGCGTCGGCCAGGAAAAGACTGCTCGACTTCAGCCGCCGCTCGTCCTCACGGAGCTTGCGGATGTCGAGGATGTCGCCCGGCCGTAGCGAAAGCCGGTTGAGCACGGTGCTGTGCCGGGTGTGCGGATGCTCGCCGCGGATGCGGACGTTGATCTTGCCCACGCGGTACCGCTGGCCTTCCTCGATGTTGTAGACGAGGTCGAGCTGCCCCGGCTCCTCGAGGAATCGCGGATCGGCCCGGATGTCGGCGAAGACGAAGCCGCGGCCGCCGTAGATGTCGCGGATCAGGCCGAGGTCGGTGTCCATCTTCGACTGGTTGAAGGGCTGGCCGCTGGTCAGCTTGAGGTCGCGCTCGAGAAACTCGCTCTTGAACTTCGTGTTGCCGACGAACGAGACGTTGCGGACGCTGTACCGCGGGCCCTCGTTGATCACGAAGGTGAGCATCGTCCATTCCCGCTTGCCCCCTTCGACAACCTCCACCTCGCGGCCCACCTTCGCCTGGAAGAAGCCGAGGCTGCGGTAGTAGGCGGTGAGCGCCTCGACATCGGCGTCGATCTTCTCGCGGTCCAGGTCGCCGCCGAGGAGCCAGAGCACGCCGGGCTTCGATTTGATCTGCGTGAGCAGACGGGCGTCGCTGGTGATCGTGTTGCCGACGAAGCTCGTCCACAGCGACTTGCGGCTGCGGCCCTCGTCGATGAGGAACACCGCCCCCTTGTCGCCCGGCTTGCTGCCCTCGATGGTGGTCACCTTCGCCGCGTCGTAGCCTTTCTCGTGGTAGTAGGACTCGATCCGCCGCCGGGCCTCCTCGACCACGTACGCGTCCATCGAGTCGCCCACGTCGATCTCGGCCTTCTTGCGGATGGTGCGGGTGGGAATCCGCTGATTGCCGACGTACTTCACGTACCGCAACATCGGCCGCTCCACCACCTGGAAGATCACGACCACGCCCTCCCTGACGCGGACGTACTTCGGATGGACGTCGACGAACTTGCGGGAGCGATGCAACGTGCGGACGTCCTCCTCGACGGCTCGCGGGTCGAAGATCTGCCCCGCCCGCGTCACGAGCTTCGGCAGCTTCGAGACATCGGTGGCGTGGTTGCCCTCGATCCGCACCTCCACGATGCGGTTGGCCTCGTCGATGGCGCCGGTCATCGGCTGCGCACCCGGGACCGGCAGCGGCTGCACGGCGGCGGCAGGCTGTCCGGGGACGGGCGGCTGCGCGTGCAGCAGCGGCGACCGACCGACGGCGAACAGGCAGGCGAAAGCGGCCGCGGCGCGGAGGAGCAGCCAACCGTTCACGCCGGCGTGGCCCGCGCCACCGGGAGGAAGCCCGGGGCGACGGAGCGGCTGCGCGGAAGAGGGGCTCGTGCGCGGGTGCATCAATGCTGCCGATGGGAAGGAGGGCCGCGGGGCGGAGAGGAATACCGGAGCCCCTGACCCCGTCACAAGGCGAAAAGTGTCCTTTCCTTGCCTCGCCATGGCGGACCCGCCCGCCGGCGGCGGCAGGACGGCATTCCTTCGACCCTCCCAGCGGCCCGTCCGTCCGCCAGGGCCCTATGCTTGACTGCCTCCGGTAGCCTTCTGTAGTTTTCTCTGTTCTCCGCCCTTTTTCCCGCCTTCTCATCCCCGCGCGGCCCGCCGGGTGCACGGCGGTGTCTGCCGTCGGCCCGGCCCATGGCACCCACGGTCATCGATCTGCGCCGGACCGACGACGCCCGCGACGTCGTTCACCGGGCCGTTCAGGCACTGGCCGAAGGGCGGAGCGTGGCCTTCCCGACCGAAACCGACTACGTGATCGCCGCCAGCGCCCGAAACGCCCCCGCCATCGCGAATCTGCTCGCCATGGCGCCTCGGCCTGCCGCCGAGCCGCGGCTCTCGCTGGCCCTCAAAAGCGCCGACGAGGCGCTCGACTGGGCGCCGCGTCTGAGCCCGCTCGGACAGCGGCTCGCCCGCCGCTGCTGGCCGGGGCCGGTCGCGATGCTCGTCGCGGACGACGATCCCGACAGCCTCGTGAAGCGGCTTCCCGGCGTGGTCCGCGAGGGCATCCTGGGCGGCGGCCGCCTCCGCCTGCGGGTGCCCGGTCATGCCATGCTGGCCGACTGCATGCGGATGCTGGCCGGCCCGGTGGCCCTGGCCGAGCCACCCGGCCCCACCACGACGCCAGCCGTCACGGCCGCCGACGTCCTCGACCGGGCGGCGGCCGCGGGCGGGGCGCTCGGCCTGGTGCTCGACGACGGCCGCTCGCGGTACGCCCAGCCCGCCTCGACCGTCGCGGTCGACGAGTCCGGATTTCGCGTCGTTCATCCGGGCATCGTGTCGGAAGAGACGCTCCGGCGGCTGTCGAGCTTGATGGTGCTCTTCGTCTGCACCGGCAACACCTGCCGCAGCCCCATGGCGGAGGTGCTCTGCAGAGACCTCCTCGCGAAGAAGTTCGGCTGCCGGCCCGACGACGTCGAGCGGCACGGGGTGGTGGTCGCCAGCGCCGGGATCGCCGCCTGGGCCGGCGGCAAGGCGAGCACCGGGGCCCTGGAGGCGATGCGGGAGCAGGGCCTCGACCTGTCGGGCCACGCCAGCCAGCCCCTCACGGAAAACCTGGCCCGCCAGGCCGACGTCATCTGGACGATGACGGCATCTCACCGGGCCGGCATCCTGGCCCAGTTTCCCGAGGTGGGCGGCCGCGTGGCGATGCTCTCGCCCGATCGCCAGGACGTGCTCGACCCGATCGGCGGAACGCTCGCGACCTACCGGAAATGCGCCGAGCAAATCCAGGCGCATTTGGCCCGCCGACTCGATACACTCGACCCGCGGCTGGACGGCGGGTCGTGAGCCCAGACCGGCTCCGCGGCCGCGAGAGGGACAGACGCGTCAGGAGCATTTCATGAGGATTGCGATCGGCAGCGACCATCGGGGCGTGGCGGCGAAGGTGCGGCTCATCGGGTTGCTCGAGCGGATGGGTCACACGGTGATCGACTGCGGCTGCCATGGCGAAGAAGCCGTCGATTACCCCGACATCGCCGCCGATGTCGCCCGGCACGTCAGCCAGGGCTCGGTGGACCGCGGCATTCTGCTTTGCTGCACGGGCGTGGGCATGGCGATCGCCGCCAACAAACTGCCCGGCGTGCGGGCGGCCACCTGCCACGACGAGGTCACGGCCGAGATGAGCCGTCGGCACAACGACCTGAACGTGCTCTGCCTCTCGGCCGAGATGATCGGCCCGGAAGTGCAGGACAAGCTGATCCGCACCTGGCTCGAGACGCAGTTCGAGGGCGGCCGCCACGCCCGCCGTGTCCAGAAGATCGCCGCCCTCGAATGCGGCGGCGAGCATCCGGCGGAGTGATCCGGCGCCGGTGAGGGGCCGCCCAAGCCCCGTCGCCGGACGTTCGCTCAGACCATCGTGGCCTTCGCTCACTCGGATGCTGCCTTCGCTTCGCCATCCTGGCTGCGCTCGTCATCATACGCCGGCTCTCGGGGCATGGGCGGCCCCTCACCTCCCTCCTCGTGACGACAAGTTTTCAACGTGTCGAATCCGGGGCGTTGCACGACAAGTTGAAAACTTGTCGCCACGGCCCCCAGAGCCAGAGCCAGAGCGCCAGGCCCGGAGGGCCGGGTCAGCACCTGCCGGCGGAGGCCGGCCAAGCAATGCGAGCAGGATGCGAGGTATTGCGTGAAGCGGCTCAGCACCAGCGAGCGGAGGCCGGCCAAGGCAAGGTCGGCAGCCAAGCCCCGCCGCCCGACTGCACGGCAGGATGCCGTGCGCAGCACCAGCCGGCGGAGGCCGGCCAAGGCAAGGTCGGCAGGATGCCGAGCCTTGCCGTGAAGACAGGGCAAGGGCGGAAAGGTGGTCGCGTCGTAGCGGTCGTGCCGTCCCGACACCCGAAAAACGCCCGGAAAAGCGGTGTCGGAATCGTTGAACCGCGCCGTGGCGTTGGTATCGTCGACGGTCGGAAACGGGCCTGAGCTGGCGGTCGCCGGCGGCCCGGCCGTTCCTCCGAAGAAGCGACTCCGGCATGCCCCTCGCTCATCACCCCGACCCCGAAGAAGTCGACTGCCTGATCCGCAACGGCGAGCTACGGGACGAGATCGAGCCCTACCTCGACGAGGCGATCTGGGAGATCGACTTCCGCGCGCTGCCCACCGACGTCGAGAACCGGTTTCTCGAGTCGATGCTCGCCTGGGAGCGGGCGCCGCTGGTGCCGATCGCCCGCTGGTTCGAGCCGACGCTTGCCATGCAGCCCGCCTGCACGCTCGACGACGAGCAGATCCGCGAGCGGCTCTGGGAGACGATCGAGAAGCTCTACTCCTGCCGCGTGGTGCTCGATTTCGCCGACCACCTCTGCGACCGCGAACTCTACACGCTCATCCGCCGCGACATTCTGCCGGCGACGGTGAAGCGGGTCGATCTGCCCGACAACTATTTCCACTGGGACTGCAGCGCCACCGACGGCGACGACCCGACGGTCTGGCTGATGTACTACGCCAGCGACGAAGAGCGGGAGCAGTGGAGCCTGGAGGAGGGCCGCGAGCCGCCGCCGCGGGCGGTGCCCCCCTATCCCCGCGCCCTGCCGACGGCGCCGGTCTGAGCGGAGCGCCCGGCACGGCCGGGTACGGCAGCCGGCACGCGCTTCGGATACGCTGGAGGAAGGATGCAGCGGCGGGCGGAACGCGCTCTCCGGTGCATGTTCTCTCCGGAGCCCGCCATGCGTGTCGCCGCCGTCCGCCGTTCCGCGTTCACGCTCGTCGAACTGCTCGTCGTCATCGCGATCATCGGGACGCTCGTGGGACTCCTGCTCCCGGCGGTGCAGTCCGCCCGGGAGGCGTCACGGCGGCTCTCTTGCGCGCTCAATATCCGGCAGCTCGTCCAGGCGGTGCACAACTACGCCTCGGCCCGGGGCCACTTCCCGCCGAGCATGCTCCACACGCCGGGCACGGTGTTCACGAACAACAACGGCTCCTGGGGCGTCCACGGTCGCATCCTGCCCTACATCGAAGAGGGCGCCGTCGCCGATCGGGTGGATCTCGAACTGGGCTGGGATCAAGGGGCCAACGGGCCGGTCGTCGCCTCGACACGGATCGGCACGTTCATCTGCCCTACCGAGAAGAACAACTTCTTTCGCACCAAGAACGGCGCGAACTACGTCTATCCGACCAACTACGGCTTCAACTTCGGCACCTGGTTCGTCTACGACCCCGCCACCGGCCAAGGCGGCGACGGCGTGTTCCATCCCAACTCGCGGTTCAAGGACCGCATGTTCACCGACGGCCTGTCGAAGACGCTCTGCGCGAGCGAAGTGAAGGCCTTCACGCCCTACGTCCGCAACGCGTCCGATCCCGGTGGCACGTATCCCGCCAATGCTCCCCCCGCCGACCCCGGCGTGATGGCCGGCCTCGCCTCGAGCGCGGCGGCGGACGGCAAGAAGCTTGGGTCGACGACGAACCAGAACACGGGCCACAGCGAGTGGCCCGACGGCCGGGTGCACCACTCCGGCTTCACCACGACGTTTCGACCGAACACGGTCGTGCCCTATAGCGAAGGTGGTCTCCACTACGATTTCGACTTCAACTCGCGGCAGGAGGGCACCGATGCCGCCGCCAAGACGTTCGCCGCGATCACCTCCCGCAGCTACCACGACGGGATCGTGAACGCCGCCATGGTCGATGGCTCGGTGCGTTCGGTCGCCGACTCGATCGATACGGCTGTCTGGCGGGCGGTCAGCACGCGCGACGGCCGGGAGGTCGCGAACCTGCCGTGAGCCCGGCGGCCGGCGGCTTTCCACGGGCCACGGGCCGTCCCTATGCTTCCCTGACCGGTTCTCGTCCCCCGGAGGTGCCCATGCGGCCGCTCACCCTCTCCCGCCGTTCGTTGTTCCATCTGCTGCTCGCCGCGGCCTGCGGCGGTCTCGTGTCGGCCCGGACCGCCGCGGCCGCCGACGAGGCGGCCACCAGAGCCGCGATCGCGAAGGCCTCGGCCTACCTCGTCGAGCAGGGGCAGGCCGCCGACGGCAGCTTTTCGTCTCAAGCCGGCCCGGCGATCACGGCGCTCGCAGTGACGGCGCTCGTCCGCTCTGGCACACCGGCCGACGCTCGGGCGGTCCAGACGGGGATCGCGCACCTGCTCTCGTTCCGCCAGCCCGACGGCGGCATCCATCCCGCCGACTCCGCCGTCGCCAACTACGAGACCTCGATCGCGCTGATGGCGCTCGTGGCCTGCAACGCCGACGGCCGCCATGACGGGGCCATCCGCGCCGCCACGGCGTTCGTGAAGGGCTTGCAATGGGACGACGGTGAGGGCCGGGGCGCGTCCGATCCGGCCTACGGCGGCGCCGGCTATGGCAGGAAGAAGCGGCCCGATCTTTCCAACACGGCGTTCCTCATCGAGGCGCTCCAGAGCGTCGGCACCGGCGCGGACGATCCGGCGATCCAGCGGGCGCTGGTCTTCGTGTCGCGGACGCAGAACCTCGAGGGACCGCACAACACGCTCCCCTTTCCCACGAAGAACCCCGACGGCGGCTTCTACTACACGCCGGCGGCGGGCGGCGAGAGCCAGGCCGGCACGACGCCCGAGGGAGGCCTGCGGAGCTACGGCT
>JBJOKF010000159.1:0-3952 GCA_046046235.1 Planctomycetota bacterium
CGAACGTGGTGTTGTGGTCGAGCATCTTTCGCAAGGCCTCGATCTTGCGCAGGAAGATCGCGAACTCCTCGTTCTTGGCGAAGCTCTCGTACTGCACGGCCGCCTCGCGGTCGCCCTGCGAGCGGATGGCCTGGGCCTTGCGCTCGGCGAAGGCGAGGATCCGCTCGCGGGCGCTCGTGGCCTCGCTCCGGATGGCGGAGGCCTGCGCCTGCCCCTCCTGGAGCGCGTTCTCGGCGAGCCGCTCCCGCGCCGCGATCATCGTTTCGAAGACCTTCTGCGTCGTGGATTCCGGCAGGATGATCTTGTGGATCCCGACGCTCTCCACCTGGATGCCGTAGCCGGCCTGCTCGAGCGCGGCGCCGAGCGCGTCGGCCGCCTGCCGCTCGATGTCGGCGAGCTTGAGCTTCTCGCGGTCGACGTTGACGAGCTCGTCGAACTGATAGCGGCTGATGAGGCCACGGATCTCGCGGAGCCGGGAGGAGAGCTGGCGGTTGGCCTCGGCCGGGTCCTTGAGCGTGACGTAGAAGCTCAACGGGTCGGCGATCCGCCAGGTCAGGTAGGTCCGCACGATCACGCTCTTGCCGTCGGCGGTCTGCAGCTCCTCGATCTTGTCTTCGAGCACCTGCAGCCGCTTCGAATAGAGCGAGACTTTGTTGATCGGCCACGGCCAGCGCCACTTCAGGCCGGGTGATTCCTGCACGCTCGCCGCGTCGGCCTTGTCGAAGGTCGTCCTCACCGCCACCTGGTCGTAGCGGACCTGGTAGAGGAACATGTGCGCGAGCAGGAGGGCGACGAGGACCGCGCCCACGAGCATGATGAAGGAGTTTTTCACGGGCACACCATCCGGGGAAGGGTCATTCGGCCAGCAGCGTGTCGATCGCCGACGTCGGGTCGCTGAAGTCCATGCGGAACACGGGAGCGTCGCCGGGGTCGCCGGCGATCACGAACTTGCGCCGGCCGGTGAGGCCGGCGGCGAGCACCTCGAGAAAGCGCCGCGTGCGGTAATAGACGGGCGAAGCCTGGTAGGCGAGCAGCTCGCCGGAAAACCGCTCGCTGCTGGCCCGCTCGCCGACGGCCTTCCGCCAGCGGTAGGCCCGCGCCTCGTGGACGCGTTCCGCCGCCTCGCCGCGGGCCGCGGAGAGGAGCGTGTCGATCTCTTGATCCGCGGCCGTCAGTTCGGGTCCGCCGCCGGCCGCCCGGAGGGTGTCGAGCCGCCGGATGGCCGCGTCGATCTGGAGGCTCAAGTCCACCGAACCGGCCACCTTGGCGAGCTGCTGGACGGCGTCCTTGCGGGCCAGCTGGATCGCGGTCTCCTTCGCCTGCACGGCCCCGATCTGGTAGTGGAAAGCGCGGGACACCTTGCCGATCGGCGGATGCAGCGCGGTGACGGCGACGCCGACGACGTGGATGCCCAGGTGCATCGCGTCGAGCCGGTCCTGGAGCGACCGCTGGAGCGCGGCGCCGGCCTCGGTGCGGCCGCGACCGAGCAGGTCGTCGATGTCGTGGGCCGCGAAATACTGCGACACTTCCCGCTGCGCCACGAGCCCGAGCGTCTTGCGGTGGTCCACCGAGCCGAGCACGAACTGCCGCAGGTCGCCGACCGCGTATTGCACGATCACGTCCGCCGAGACGAGCGACACCCCCGCCGTTTCGAGCCCGTCGGTCGAGCGGCCCGGCGCCGCCAGGAAGTCCTCCTGGCCGAGCGCGGAATCCTTGTCGCCGTCGGTGGTCCAGAGGATCGCTTCCGCGTTTCGCGACCGGCCGGTGAGGTCGCTCGAGACGAGGATCTGCTGCACCTGGCCCACCGGGTGCATTTCGGTGGTTTCGATCGGCCACGGGAGCTTGAGGTGGATGCCCGGCGGCAGCGGGTCGCCCGACATCCGGCCGAATCGCAGGGTGACCCCCCGCTCGTCGGGGCCGACGATCGACAGGCAGCTCAAGGCGAGGAGCACGCCGGCCCCGAGGATCGAGAGGGGCGTGACGGCGGTGCCGAGGAGCTGGTAGAGCCAGCTGCGCGACACCTCGACGCCAAACTGGTAGCTGATCGTTTCCGCCACCACGCGGCCGAGCGACTCCGGCGCCGTCAGCAGGCCGAGCACGCGGCTGTCGAACGCCGGCCGCGGAATCTCGCCGGGCACCCGGGGGCGATACCACTCGAGGAGGAGCGTGACGAGGATCTCCACGCCGACGAGCACCATCACGGCGGGAATCGCCGCCGCGAGCCACCCGAAGATCCGCTGGTCGCCGGCGATCGCCGCCGCCGCCGACCCGGCGAAGAGCAAGAGCGCCACCACGAAGCAGCTCATCAGGTAGCTCGCGCCGCCGCGCAGCAACTGCCAGGCCCGCTGCCGGGCGTAGCCGCTGATCCACCGCGCGCTGACGAAGGCCGCGAAGGCGATCGCCGCCGTGACGAACATCAGCCCGACGGGATCGCAGCCGGCGGCCAGCCCGCCCGTGGCGGCCTCGCCGGCCGCGCGGACCGCCCGTAGGTGGATCGCCAGCAGCGTGCCGCCGGCGGCGAGCAGATAGCAGGCCACGATGCCGCTGACGATCGGCAGGCCGAGGCGGTAGAGCCGATCCAGCCGCGCCCGAGCCGCGTCGAGGTCGTCGCTCAAGTTGCCGAAGATCGCGGCGGCCTTCGTGCGGTCGGCGAGCTTCTCTGCCGCCAGCTTTTGCGTCCGCTCGGCCTCGTGCTGCTGGTAGATGAGCGCCAGCACGATCCAGATCGGCAGGCCGCCGATCATGTGCCAGGCCGCGGCATAGACGCCTTGCGAATCGGCCCACAGGGCCGCCAGGCCCGTCGCCGTCGTCAGGGCCAGCTGGATCACGAGGCCGGCGACCGCCGCGGTCACCGCGCGGCGGAACACGAGGACGTCGTTCACGGCGGCGATGCGGCTGGGTTCCGAGCTGCCGGAAGGCATATGCAGCGAACCACGAAAGGCGGGACGAAAACGAGAAACCGACCAACCCTCGTGAGTGTAGATGCCCGATTTTCGCGGTGCTCTCGCTCACACGAATCTCACATTCCATGGCGTACAACAGCGTTTCCTACGCCGCCTGGACCCGCCGCCGATGCCGCTTTTCACGCTGGCCCGCAACGCATTCCTGGAATCGATCCGGCAGCCGGTGCACGCCGTGCTGATCTGCGCCGCCCTGCTCGCCCTGCTCCTGAACGTCAACATCGCCGGCTACACGCTCGAGGACGACAACAAGCTGCTCATCGACCTCGGCCTGAGCACGCTCTTCCTGTCCGGCCTGCTGCTGGCCGCCTTCACGGCGACGAGCGTGCTCGCGCGGGAGATCGAGAACAAGACGGTGCTGACGGTCGTGAGCAAGCCGGTGCCGCGGCCGCTGGTCGTGCTGGGGAAGTTTCTCGGGGTCGCGGTCGCGATCGCCGTGGCCTACTGGATTCTGGCGGTCGTCTTCCTGCTCACCGTGCGCCACCGGGTGCAGTCGAGTGTCCGCGCGGAAGACATCTTCGACCCCCCGGTCGTCACCTTCGGCCTGCTCGCGCTGCTGCTCACGTTCGCGATCGCGGGCCTGGCCAACTACCTCTACCGCTGGTCGTTTCCCGCGGTCTTTGCGCTGGTGGGGGCGGTGGTATCGACGCTCGCCTGGGGCCTGGTGTCGTGCATCAGCCGCACCTGGGCGCTCCAGAGCCCGGCGACCGACTGGGATCCGCAGTTGATGATCGGCATCGCGCTGGTCTTCGAGGCGGTCGTCGTCCTGACGGCGATCGCGATCGCCGCCTCGACCCGCCTGGGACAGTTGGCCACGCTCCTGGTCTGCGTGGGCACGTTCCTCGCCGGCCTAATCGGCGAATACTTCCTCTCCACCGTGATCGGCGGCCGAAAGTGGCTCGAGCCGCTGGCGGCGATCGTGCCCAACCTCCAGTTTTTCTGGCCGGCCGACGCGCTCACGCAGGGCAGCCCGATCACGCTCGGCTATCTCG
>JBJOKF010000164.1:0-4275 GCA_046046235.1 Planctomycetota bacterium
ATCCGCGAACAATGGCTGGGCCGGCACGACTAGCACACGCGGGCTCGCTGCGGAAGGACTCCTCGTGCCCCGTCGCTCCGGGCGCCGACTGGCTGTGGGCTCTGGCTTTGGGCCGTCGTGGCGACACGTTTTTCAACGTGTCGAATCCGGGTTGCCAGTGCGCCGGCTCGGGGCCGCCCCTACCCTGTCGCCGGACGTTCGCGTCGGCCGTCCGGGCCTCCGCTCACTCGGATGCCGCCTGCGCTTCGCCATCCTGGCTGCGCTGGTCGGCATACGCCGGCTCTCGGGGCAGGAGCGGACCCTCACCTCCGTGATAGGTGGCGCTTCCTGCTTGCTCTGCTTTGTGGCTCCGGCTCTGGGCCGTCGTGGCGACACGTTTTCAACGTGTCGAATCCGCGTGTTTCTTTGTTCGCGTGGCCGCTTACAGCGCGTCCTCGGTGCGGAGCGTCACCTCGATGAGCCGCTCGAGCGCTTCGGCCGGTGACTCGTGCGGGAAGTTCGTGAGCACGACCTCCTTCGCGTAGAGCTTGCCGATGTAGCGGCGGTGTCGGGCCGCGGAGGAGCGGCTGGCGAGGAAGTCGCGGTGTGCCGAGTTGATCACGACTTCGTTGGCGGCCGTGTCGTACCGCGACCGGCCAGGCCGGCCGTGCTCCGCCTCGAGCCGGTAGGAGGGCAGGCCCCGGGAGCCGCCCGGGCCCGACTCGGCCGCCTCGAGAAACTTCACCTCCACCCGGGCCGTCGCCTCGTTCATCCACTGCCGGGCGGTCGCCTCCACCGCAACCAGGCCGACGGCCGGCGCCGTGACCGTGCAGACGTTCTCCGTGGCGTCGAGCGTCGCATCTCCCGCGACGACCCGCCACGACCAGGAGAGTCCCTGAGCGATCTCCGTGCCCTCGGTGTCGCAGCCGAAGGCCGTGAGCTTGCAAGACTGGCCCGGTCGCCGCCGCGGATGCCGCGGGGCGATGCGGACCGCGGCGAGCGGGCCGGCCGGGGGCGTGAAGAGCGCCGCCTGGCCCGGTTTCGCCGCGCCACGGCCGGCCTGCTCGGAGTCGCTCTCGTCACTCGTCCCGGCCGCCGCCTGCTGCCGGGGAATGTCGAAATAGAGGTAGTCTTCCGCCGGCAGTTCAGCCAGCGCCGTCGTGAAAGCCTTGTGGACCTGCTTGAGGAGATGGCGGCTCGCCCGCTCGGCCTCCGCCTGCTCGCGGCTCGCGCAGGCAGCGCGGATGTCGGCCTCGATCGCCGGGGCGACCGCCACGAGCGCGTCGAGCGCCGCGTCGGGCACGATGCCGCCGCGGGTGCCCGGCGCCAGGGCCAGCGGCTCGAAGTCGACGAGGCCGACCAGCCGCGAATCGTCCCACGGCGCGTGCTGGAAGGGGAGCAACTCGGCGATGCTCGCGAGCACGCGGGTGCCATCCTTGCAGAGGCTGATGCCGGTCGGCTCGTCGTCGCCGTCGCCGCGGGCATAGACCTCGACGTTCACCTCCCCGAGGGGCGTGGCGTAGTGTCTGGGGATCTCCAGCCGCTCGCCGGAGAACTCGCGGGGTGTGACGAGAATCTCCTTGCGGGCGACCGCGTCGGTCACCTCGATCCTGACTCCGGTCCGCCGGATGCGATCCCGCAACTCGGCCGAGAGGTAGCGGGCGATCTTCTCGCCCGTGACGAGGCTCTTGGTCGTCTCCAGCAGCGGCCCCACGACCACGCGGGTGCCCCCGGTGGCGATCCGGCCGCGGACAGGCCGGATCGTGTACTGCCGCTCGCCGCGGACCAGGCAGAGTTCGTGGGCCGGGACGTCGCCGCCGCCCGACGCCATGCGCAGTTCCTCGCCGAGCGCCCAGAAGCTGAGCAGGCCGATGCCAAACTCCCCGTGCACGCCGCGACGCTTGGTGGGGTCGAGATACCGCTTCATCGAGTCGCACAGATGCGTGGCGATCCGCTGGAAGTCGGGTGCGCCCGTGGCGTCGGGGGCCACCCCCCGGCCGTCGTCGACGATCTCGAGGGTCAGCCGCCCCTGCGACCGCCGGCGGCTGATCCGCACGTGCGTCGCGCCGGCGTCGATGGCGTTTTCCGTGAGCTCGCAGATCGCCTTGAGCGGATGTGTCTGCGAGTGGGCGATGATCGTGATCGCGTTCCACTGGTCGCCGATGGAGAGGATCCCCGAGGCGGTCGACGCGGTGTCGGTCATGAAAATCCTCTCTGCAAGGGCGGCACGCGCAGCCGCCGCATTCTCGCAGCCTCGACGCCGTTCGCCAGGCCGGGCCGCCCGGCGGCGACCCGAAGCCCGAATCGGCGCCCCGCCGGCCCGGGGGAGGGGACGCGTGCACGCGTTGACGGCCCCCTGCTGCGGAACTAGATTCTGGCGGGTTTCCTTCCGCAGTCGTGACGGAAACACGGCGGCCGATGGTGCCGCCTGCCCCTCCTTCCCGTTCGGTTTCCGAATCCCGTCCCGTTTCCGGTTCGACGTACCCCTTTCGAAAGGTCTCGACACGCCCATGGCCACCAATCTCGGCAAGAAGTCCCCCAAGTCTGCGGCGTCCAAGGGCGGCAAGCCGGGCAAGATGATCTACTCCTTCGGGGCCAAGAAGTGCGACGGCGACGGCACGATGAAGTCGCTTCTCGGCGGCAAGGGGGCCAACCTCGCGCAGATGACGAAGATCGGCCTGCCGGTGCCCCCGGGCTTCACGATCACGACGCAGGTCTGCATCGACTACTACGACAACAAGAAGAAGTTCCCCAAGGGCCTCGAAGAGGATGTCGCGGCCGCAGTCAAGCTGCTGGAGAAGGAGACGGGGAAGAAGTTCGGCGCGTCGGGCGACGCTCTGCTCGTGAGCGTCCGCAGCGGCGCCCGCGACAGCATGCCGGGCATGATGGACACGATCCTCAACCTCGGCTTGAACGACGAGACCGTCAAGGGGCTCGCCGAAGCGACCGGCAACCCGCGGTTCGCCTATGACTCCTATCGCCGCTTCATCCAGATGTTCGGCGACGTGGTGATGGGGGTGCAGAAGCGCCACGAAAACGAGCACGACCCCTTCGAGGAAGTGATGGAGGGGCTCAAGCACCAGCTGGGCGTGCACGACGACACGGCGCTCACCGCGGAGCACCTGCGGGAACTGATCAAGCGGTACCTCAAGCTGATCAAGGACCGCACCGGCAAGAGCTTCCCGCAGGATCCGTTCGAGCAGCTGATGGGGGCCGTGGGGGCCGTGTTCGGCAGCTGGATGAACGAGCGGGCCATCATCTACCGCCGCAAGTACAAGATCCCCGACGAGTGGGGCACGGCGGTGAACGTGCAGAGCATGGTGTTCGGCAACATGGGCGACGACTGCGCGACTGGCGTGGCCTTCACCCGCGACCCCGCCACCGGCGAGGACGTCTTCTACGGTGAGTACCTGGTCAACGCCCAGGGCGAGGACGTGGTGGCCGGCGTCCGCACGCCGATGCCCGTCGCCGAGATGAAGCACGATCCGATGTTCGCCGGCACCTACAAGCAGCTGGAGAAGGTGCGGGCCACGCTCGAGAAGAAGTTCGGCGACGTCCAGGACTTCGAGTTCACCGTCGAGAAGAAGAAGCTCTACATGCTGCAGACGCGGCATGGCAAGCGGACGGCGCTGGCCTACGTGAAGATCGCCCACGACATGGTCAAGCAGAAGCTGATGACCGTGGAGCACGCGATCCAGTCGGCCGACCCCGACGCCCTGTCGCAGCTCCTCGCCCCGATCTTCGATCGGGCCGACTATGAGGCCGCCCGTAAGGCCGGGCGCTTGCTCACCACCGGCCTCCCCGCCGGCCCCGGCGCCGCTACCGGCCAGCTCGTCTTCTCCGCCGCCAAGGCCGAGGCCCTGGCCGACAAGGGGACGAAGGTCGTGCTTGCCCGCGTGGAGACGAGCCCCGAGGACCTGCGAGGCATGATCGCGGCGGAGGGCATCCTCACCAGCCGCGGCGGCGTGTCGAGCCACGCGGCGCTCGTCGCCCGCCAGATGGGCAAGGTCTGCGTGGCCGGTGCCGGCGCGATCCAGATCGACTACGCGAAGGGCACGCTCACCTGTGCCGGTAAGACGCTCAAGGAGGGCGACGCGATCTCGATCAACGGCTCGACCGGCGAGGTCTTCTCCGGGGCCATCAAGACGGCCGACAGCGAACTGAAGCAGGTGCTCATCGCCAAGACGATGAAGCCGCAGGACTCGGAGGTCTTCCAGTACTACGACTTCATCATGAAGCTCGCCGACAAGCACCGGAAGCTCGGCGTGCGGACCAACGCCGACACCCCCGAGCAGG
>JBJOKF010000217.1:0-16317 GCA_046046235.1 Planctomycetota bacterium
TGTACCTCCTCGGCGGCATCGTCGAATACCAGGAGCACGGCAGGTTCTCACCGCGGCTCGGTGATAGGATCGTTTTTGTCCAGCAGAGCATGGCGGCACGCGGGCTGAGTACCGGAGGCCGCGCTCCCTACGGATTCGGCCGGGCGCTCGTGGGCCCTGACGACACCTTCGTGCAATGGCTCGAGGACGGCGAAAACATCCGTCGCAGCGGCCATCACGTCCGCTTCCTGCCGCGTGACGAGGTAAAGATCGGCGTCTGGTGCATGATCCTCGAGTGGCGGGCCACCGGTGACAGCTGCAAGAAGATTGCCGCCCGGCTGAACGATATGGGCATCCCATCACCAGACGCAGGCCGCGTCCGTCACGATCATGGCTCATTACACCGCGTGCCCGGCAAGTGGCACCAGAACACGGTCCGCGACCTCTGCTCGAATCCCATCATCGCGGGCATCAAGGAGTACGGCAGGCGGTCTGAGGGCCGGTACCGGCGTGTGGGTGTCGGCGGGCCGCGGGAACTCGAAGAGCACGACCTCCGCCCCAACGGCCAGCCGAAGCTTCTCGAAAACCCGGAGGACGTAAGGGTGCGGGCTGCCAGTGGCGGCGACGCCAAGTTCGATCCGGAACGGTGGCAGGCCATGCAGCCAAAGAAGAAGTCGATCGACGAGGTCCGCAGGAACAATGGCCAGAAGGCCAATAACCCAGAGCGCTACCCGCTCTCGACTCGGGTCATCGACCTTACCGAGGGCTGCGGCAGCGTGATGCACGGCATCCCAATCGGAGACAAGCTGAAGTACGCCTGCGGCCGCTACTACAACAGCGGCTACACCGAATGCAGCCACAACACGGTCGAGGCCACCGCGGTCACCACCATGCTCATCGACGCGCTCGTCGAGCTCGTCGAAAAGGCCGGGGGCCGCAAGGCTATCCGCAAACGGCTTCTGGCAAAGGCTCGCGCGGAGGCCGAAAAAAGCACCGCTCCCAAGGAACCCGCCGCCCTTGTGCACCTTCGAGGACGGCTGGCCGAGCTCGAGGGTGACATCGCGACAGCCGAGCGGCGAATGGCTACCGAGAAGAACGAGGTCCGCTACGAGTCCATCGCCAAGACGTTCGACAGCCTCGTGGCGGAGAAGGCGGCGGTCGCACGCCAGATGACGGAACTGGCCGCACCGAAGCTCGCTCCGGCCGTGCACGCGACGCCCGAGGAAGAGGTCGACGCGCTGATGGCCACGATCGACGACCTGGCCGCACTGGCGAAGGACGAAAACGCCAATCCGAGGATTCGCGAACTGGTACTCCGGCTGGGCATCTTCGTCGGCCTGGAGTTCGAGGAAGGCCGGTGGGGCAAGCGGCCCATCCGCCGGCTTCGCCGCGGCGTCATCGCCTTCGGCGAGGACAACCTGCCCGTACCGATCCACGGACACAGCCGGGCCAACCTCCCGGCACCAGACGCCGCCGGCCACGGCGGCACCGACCACACACACTCAGCACCGGCGTGTTGCCGGGCACCGTCGGCTGATCCCGGCTCCTCCGCAGGCGAGGGAGCCGGGAACAACCGCACGGATGAGTCCAACTCCGGGTTGGAGCAGACTCATCAGGGAACCAACGTCGGGGCGACAGGACTTGAACCTGCGACCTCTTGACCCCCAGTCAAGCGCGCTAGCCAGACTGCGCCACGCCCCGAATCCGCCGCACGGCAGGCCTCGCTCTCGCATTGCCCGCCGACAGCCTCCACACTATCGCACAAACGATCCCACCGCACAACACGGCTTCAAGACGCGTGCGCTCCACGACTTCCCCACCAAAGCCTTCCCTGCCTCAGCCCTCGCCTCAGACGCCACAGCCATGACCGCCGCCCACACGCCCGCCGAATCGATCCCCTTCTCCGCCCGCCTCACCGCCGCCATCCGCGACCGCCGCTCCGTCGCCTGCATCGGCCTCGACCCACGCCGCGACCAGCTGCCGCCCGCCCTCGGCGCCGACACCGCCGCCGACCCCAAGGACCTGGCCTCCATCTACGCCCGCTTCTGCTGCGAAGTGATCGACGTCGTCGCGCCGCTCGTCCCGATCGTCAAACCGCAGCTCGCCTGCTTCGAGATGCTCGGGCCCCACGGCATGACCGCCCTCGGCGAAGTCATCGCCCACGCCCACTCACGCCAGCTGCTCGTCCTCGCCGACGGCAAGCGGGGCGACATCGGCTCCACCGCCGAAGCCTATGCCGACGGCTGGCTCGCCGGCCCTTGGCGGGCCGACGCTCTCACCGTCAATCCCTATCTCGGCCTCGACTCGATCGCCCCCTTCGTGAAGGTCGCGACAGATCGCCACGCCGGCATCTTCGTCCTCGTGAAGACCTCGAACCCCGGCAGCAAAGACTTTCAGGATCTCGTCTCCGACGGCCGCACGATCTACCAGCACGTCGCCGCGGGTGTCGAACAACTCGCCGCGAGTACGGCCGCCGGCGCGACCTACGGCGCCGTGGGGGCCGTCGTCGGCGCCACCTGGCCGCGGCAGCTCGACGAACTGCGCGCCACGATGCCGCACACCTGGATCCTCGTGCCCGGCTTCGGCAAGCAGGGCGGCCGCGCCTCGGACGTCCGCGGCGCCTTCCATCCCGACGGCCTGGGAGCGCTCGTCGTCAGCGCCCGCGACGTGATCTTCGCGCACTCCCGCCCCGAGATGAACGTCGGACTCGCCGCCAACCAGTGGCACTCCGCCGTCGAGCGGGCCTGCCGCGACATGATCGAACGCCTCGCTGCCGACACGCCGGCTGGCCGGCTGGCCTGACACAGCACGGCGGCTGCTTCTTCGCATCTTCTGCGGTATCTGTGCGGCCCCGGCGCGCAAGCAACGCGGATTCGACAAGTTGGAAACTTGTCGCCACCGATGAAATCACAGCCCGCGCCAGTCCCGGAGGGCCGAGTCAGCACCAGCGAGCGGAGGCTCGCCAAGGCAAGGGCGGCACGACGCCGAGCCTTGCCGTGAAGACAGAAAACTTGTCGCCACGCGGAGCAGGGCGTTTACTCGCCCACCGCCTGGAGCCAGCAGGACAGCGTCGCGTCCCACTCGAGGATCTCGTCGGCCTTGAAGTAGATCGCGATCTCGCGCTTTGCCGACTCGGGCGAGTCGGACGCGTGCACGAGGTTCATCTGCCGGCTCGACGAGAAGTCGCCACGGATCGTGCCGGGCGCCGCCTTCAGGCCGCTCGTCGCCCCGAGCATTTCGCGAACCACGCGGATCACCTCCGGCCCCTGGAAGACCGTCGCCACCACCGGCGACGCCGTGATGAACTGCTCGAGCTGCGGATAGAACGGCTTCTCGACATGCTCGGCGTAGTGCTGCTTGGCGAGCACCGGCGTGACCCGCAGCATCTTCATCGCCACGAGCCTCAGGCCCTTGTCCTCGAACCGAGTCACCATCCGACCGAGCAGCCCACGCTCCAGGCAGTCGGGCTTGAACATCACGAACGTCCGCTCCATGCGATCAATCTCCAAAGTCGAAACGAGGGCTAGGCTGGGCTCGGTGACGAACCGGCGTAAAAATCAAAAATCGGCTCTTTGGCCGGACGTTTTAGCCGCTCGCCACCCCCGCCACCAGCCCATCTTGCTGGCCACGACCGTGAGCCCTACCCTCCCGCTGCTGTTTCCGAGGCTCTGCCCGAGGATCGCTTGCCATGCACCCGATCGTCACGCCGCCGCTCGCCGCCAGCCGCCAAGGCTCACGCGCCGGCACGCCGCACGGGCTCGGCTGGATAGGTGTCGCGGTCGCGGCGGCGATTGGCGTCGGCCCGGCCGCTCAGGCGGGCGACCTGCCGCCCCAGCTCATGACGCGGTTCACCAGGCAGGTGCAGCCGCTCATTCTCAATAAATGCGCCGCTGGTGCCTGCCACGGCGGGCCCACGGCCCATACGCCCGCCTTCAATCGCGGCGACGTCCGCGGCCAGATCGATCGCAGCGTCACGCTCGCCAACATCGAGACACTGCTCGCGGCGCTGGGACCGAGCAGAAGCCCAGCATCGCTGCTTGCCACGATCAGCGCCCGACATCCCGCATCGGCTACCGGTTCGAGCCTCGTGATGACGCCGCTCACGACCGCCGAGCGGGCCGGCCTCGAACAATGGCTCACGGCCGCCGCCGGCCGCCCCGAAGCGATCGCCGCCCGGCAGCCCTCTCCGCCCCCCTCCACCGCCCGGCCTAACGCCGCGACCGCGACGCCCACGCAGTCACCGGTCAATCGGTTTCGCGCGATGCTCGACACCGCGGCCAATCCGCCGACACTCCCGCCGCCGCAGGCTCCGCAGGGTTTGATTCTCGGCAAGGACGGCGAGGATCCACCCAGCCGCGGCCGCCGCTCAGGCCGCCCCGACTGACGCCGCGCGATCATTCCGCCCGACGTCGCCCGCCCGACGTCGCCCGCCCGACGTCGCCCGCTCAGACATCGACCGTTCCGGCGATGATCGCCTCGATGAACGGTCGGTTGCCTTCGAGCAGCGTGCTGTCGGCGAGCATCTCTGCCGCGGAAAGCCAAAGCACCTCCGCCACCTCCACCGGATGCGGCACGAACACCGCCTCCTCGGCCACCGACACAGTCCACCAGGCGAGCGCCACGCCTCGCTCGGTGACGTTGCGCCAGACGCAGGCCCGCGGCGCGACATGCGCCGCGAGTTCTTCCAGACACTCCCGCACCACCGCCTCGTGCTCCTCCTCACCCGGCTCGATGTGCCCGCCCGGAAAGCAGAGCCTGCCCGGCGCCGCGACCTTCTCGCCCCGGCGGATCGTGAGAAAGAGTTCGCCGCGCCGGGCCACGGCGACGACACCGCGGCGGAGCGGCGGCGGGGTGATCACCGTCGAGTTCATGTGTTCCGCGAAGTCCGTGCGAGAGTGTCGCGGCGGCCTGCAGCAAAGGGTCGTGAACGACGAGCCGCAGCCATGTCGAAACCGCGGCGATAGACTACACTATAAGGCCACTTTCGCCCGGACTCCGCCCTGCGGCCGACCACTCCCGAGAACCTCTTCGCCCCATGAACACTGCCCCGGCTCCGAAGCGCCCCTCGACTCCGCCGACCCTGTTCGGGCAGCCGGTCAACATGCCGGCGATCATCATGCTCGCGCTCGGGGCGCTCGCGCTCGCGGTGCTCTTCGCGCGGGACCAGGCCACGGCCCCGGCCGCCATCAGCTACGACGAGTTCGTCCGCCAGGTGAAGGCGGGCAACGTGGCGAGCGTCGAGATCATGGGCAACACGCTCGTCGGCGAGTTTCGTAGCGTCCCGGCCACCGACCGCACGTCAGCCATCGGCCAGTCGAAGGCCTTCCGGCTCGAACTGTCGGGCTACCTCGGCGAGGGCCTCTCGACGCTCCTGCTCGATCACTCCGTCCGCACGACCGTCCGCCAGCCGAGCGACGGCACCGGATTTCTGCTCGGCCTCTACATGCTCGTGCCGCTCTTGCTGATGGCCGGCTTCTGGATGACGCTCCGCCGGGCCCGCGATCCGCTCGGCAACTCGGGCTTCCTGGGAAGCTTCTCGAAGTCTCCCGCCAAGCGATACGGCGCCGGCGACAAGCAGGTGACGTTCGCCGACGTGGCGGGGCTCGAGCAGGTGAAGGCCGACCTGCAGGAGATCGTGGAGTTCCTGAAAGACCCGAAGAAGTTCCAGCGGCTCGGTGGCCGCGTGCCCAAGGGCGTGCTCTTGATGGGGCCGCCCGGCACGGGCAAGACGCTCTTGGCGCGGGCGGTCGCGGGCGAGGCGGGCGTGCCCTTCTTCTCGATCTCGGGCAGCGAGTTCATCCAGATGTTCGTCGGCGTGGGGGCCTCGCGGGTGCGCGACCTCTTCAAGACCGCCAAAGACGCCTCGCCGGCGATCCTCTTCATCGACGAGATCGATGCCGTCGGCCGCGTCCGCGGCGCCGGCCTGGGCGGCGGCCACGACGAGCGCGAGCAGACGCTCAACCAGATCCTGTCGGAGATGGACGGCTTCAGCCCGTCGGAGTCGGTGATCGTGCTCGCCGCCACCAACCGGCCCGACGTGCTCGACCCGGCGTTGCTGCGACCCGGTCGCTTCGACCGCCATGTGACCGTCGACCGGCCCAACCAGAAGGCCCGCCTCGCGCTCCTGAAGGTCCATACACGAAACGTCCCACTCGCCGACGACGTCGACCTTGACCGGCTCGCCAGCGGCACCGTGGGACTCACCGGCGCCGACATCCGCAACCTCGTCAACGAGGCCGCCCTCTGGGCGACGCGGCACGACAAGGCCGCCGTCGACTCCTCCGACTTCGACTTCGCCCGCGACAAGGTCCTGATGGGCCCGAAGCGGGAGGAGCTGCTCACCGGCCGCGAGAAGAAGATGACCGCCTACCACGAGGCGGGCCATGCTCTGGCCGCCTGGCTGCTGCCGGGCGTCGACAAGCTGCATAAGGTGACGATCATCCCGCGGGGCCGGGCGCTCGGCGTGACGCAGCTCGTGCCCGAGGAAGATCGGATGAACATCGGCGAGTCCGACCTCTACAACCGGCTGGCCTTCATCCTCGCCGGCCGGGCCGCCGAGAAGCTCGTCTTCGGCGAGTATTCGGCCGGTGCGGAAAACGACCTCCAGCAGGCGACCCGGATCGCCCGGAAGATGGTGTCGCACTGGGGCATGAGCGAGCGGGTGGGCCCGGTCGCCTGCCATGTCTCGAACGAACACCCCTTCCTCGGCCGCGACGTCTACGAGCAGCGGGAATACGGCGAGCACACCGCCCAGATCATCGACGAGGAGGTGTCGCGGATCCTCGGAGAAGCGGCCGCGCGGGCGGCGGCTCTGCTCGCCGAGCACCGCGGCAAGCTCGACAGCCTCTCCGCGGCGCTCGAATCCCGCGAGATGCTCGACGACACCGAGGTGGTGGAAATCATCGGGCCCGCGGCACCCCGCCGCGGTGATGCAGCGAGCCCGCCGGGTGGCGGCCAGACGGTCGCGGCCCAGACACCGCTGCCTGGTGGCGGCCTCTGACTCTCTCGATCCGATCACCCGCGCCCCGTTAGGAACGCCGCCTCATGCTCGCCCACTCCGTCTACTTCTCGCTCAAGGACCGCACGCCGCAGGCTGCCGCCCGGCTGATCGAGGGCTGCCGCACCCATCTCACGGGCCATCCCGGGACGAAGGCCTTCACCGTCGGCACCTGCGCCCCCTACGACCGGCAGGTGAACGACCGCGACTACGACGTGGCGCTCATGATCGTGTTCGAATCGCACGCCGCCCACGACGCCTATCAGACGGCCGAGCGGCACGAGCGCTTCATCGCCGAGCATGCGACGAGCTGGGCGAAGGTCCGCGTCTTCGACGCCGACCTCACGGCGTTCGAGGCGTAGCGTCGACGGCGCGGCTGTGAGGCGGCCCGGACTCGACGAGTTGAAAACTTGTCGCCACGAGACACGAGGGGCCGCCCATGCTCCGAGAGCCGGCGTATGCCGACAAGCGAAGCCAGGATGGCGAAGCGACGTCGGCATCCGAGTGAGTGAAGGGCAGGATGCCCTGAACGAACGTCCGGCGACGGGGCGTGGGCGGCCCCGGCCCACCTGAGCCTGCCTCACACCACCCGGCCCCGCGAGAGGCTGATCGCGCCGCCGAAGCAGGCCGCCACGTCGCCGTCGGGCACCCGCTGGCGGTCGTGATACCGCGACCGATACCGCCAGCCATCCGCGTCGCTCGCATACCCCAGCGGCAGCGGCGAGGGATCGATCCGGCACTCGACGACCGGCGGCCGTGCGCTCGCCGCAGTCAGATGCGGCAGGTTCACATTCCAAAACTCGCCCGCCGGCAGGGGCCGCGGCAGCACGTCGGCGAGCACCTCTTGCATCCATTCCGCCGCGCGCCCCCAGTCGATCGCCTCGTCGCGGCGATGGTAGTGCGACGCGGCGAGCGACTTGGCACCGTGGAGCGCCGCCTCGCGGGCCGCGGCCACGGTGCCCGAATGGTGGATGTCCACGCCGAGGTTGCCGCCCGCGTTGATGCCGGAGAAGACCCAGTCGACGATCGGTCGGTCGCCCCCCATGGGCACCAGCAGCGTCGCGAAGGCGAGCCGCACGCAGTCCGCCGGCGTGCCGTCGACGTGGTAGCGGTCGGGTCCCACCTGCTCGAGCACGAGCGGCCGGTCGGTCGTGACGCGATGCCCGCAGCCCGAATGGGGCTCGCGCGGGGCGACCACGATCACCCGGCAGGCCAGGCCGCTCGCCGCGGCTTCGAGGGCCTCGAGCCCCGGGGCGTCGATGCCGTCGTCGTTGGTCACGAGCACGATCATGCGTCGCTCCCCCGCTCCGCTCCGACCGCCGCGACCGCGCCGATCATGGCCCAGACGCCCTCTGCCGCAGCGGCCGCGGCCTGACAGACGTCCTCGGCGTCGGTCAGGTCCGGCGCGTCGGGCCGGGCGACGTTCGTCACCACCGAGACGGCAGTCACGGACAAGCCCAGCCGCCCCGCGACCACCGCCTCGGGCACCGTCGACATGCCGACCACGTCGGCGCCAAACTTTCTCAGCATGCGATACTCCGCCCGCGTCTCGTAGCTCGGCCCCGACACGAGCGCATACACGCCCGCCCGCGCCGGATGGTCGACCAGCCGCGCCGCCTCGAGGCAGCGGTTCCCCAGCACCGCATCATAGCCCCCGCCAGCGGAGGTCTCGCGCGGCCGCGGGTTCTTGCCCGCGGCTTCGCGGTCGACGGCCGCCGTCCAGGGCTTCCGCACGAGGTCGACATGATCGCGGAAGACCACCAGATCACCGACCCGCATGTCGGGCCGCAGGCCACCGGCCGCGTTCGTGAGCAGGATCGTCGTCGCGCCGGCCGCCGCGAGCAGTTCGACGCCCCGCGACAAGACCTCGGCGGCATGGCCCTCGTACGCATGCACACGTCCCTGCAGCACGAGCACCTCCACCATCGCCCCGCCCGCGGGCGGCAGCCGCCCGCCCACGACGCGGCCTGCGTGGCCGGTCGCCGTCGAGTTCACGAGCCACTCGGTCGCCGCGGCCGACACCGACCAGCGGTCGATGAGCCTGTCCGCCAAGCCACCCAGCCCGGTGCCGAGGACGACGCCGACGGTCGGCCGGATCGCCCCCGCCGCCGCCAACCGGCGTGCTGCCGCAAACGCGGCCGGCCGCGGCCTCGCGGTCCCTTTCCCGCAGGCTGCCGGCGGCTCCATCGTCATCACGGCCACGTCGGTCCTTCCTTGAACGGCTGATTCCGGCGTCAAGCCGCCGGCCGGGGCGGCACCCTTTGCCGCCCGACTCTGAAAATCATATCTTCGCGGGGGAATTCCGCCGGGAAGAACCTCGGCGATCGCCGCAGGGAACGTCGCGCATGCAGCGTTCGCCCGGCGTCATCCGTCCCTCAGGAGCCTGCCCGTCGATGCCCACGCGAGCCGAGCAATTCGCCGGAGTGTCCGTCGCGATCGTCACCCCCTTCCGCGACGGCGCGGTCGATTCCGCTCGGCTCAAGGAGCAGGTGGAGTTTCAGGCGCGGGCCGGCGTCACCTGCATCTGCCCCGTCGGCACGACGGGCGAATCGCCCACGCTCAGCCACGACGAGCACGAGCGGGTGATCTCCGAGAGCATCCAGGCCGCCGCCGGACGCGTGCTCGTGATGCCGGGGACGGGCAGCAACTCGACGGCCGAAGCGGTCCGGCTGACGAAGTTCGCCGCGCAGGCCGGCGCCGACGCGGCGCTCGTGGTCGGCCCCTACTACAACCGCCCCACGCAGCAGGGCATCTACGAGCATTTCAAGGCGCTCGCCGAGGCGGTCGACATCCCGATCTGCGTCTACAACATCCCCGCGCGGACCGGCCGCAACATCGAGCCGGAAACGATTCTGCGGCTCGCCGAGCTGCCCGGCATCGCGATGGTGAAGGAAGCGACCGGCTCGATGGATCAGGCCTCGCAGATCCTCGCCGCCACGGATCTCACCGTGCTCTCGGGTGACGACAGCATGACGCTGCCGCTTCTGGCGATCGGCGGCCGCGGCGTCGTCTCGGTGGTGGGCAACCTCGTGCCGGCCGACATGAAGGCCCTGATCGACGCCTTCGACTCCGGGCAGCTCGCCATCGCCCGGCGACTCCACGGTCGGCTCTTCAGTCTCTGCCGCGACCTGCTCGGCCTCGCCAGCAACCCGATCCCGATCAAGGCGGCGATGGCGATGCTCGGCCGCGATACCGGCGAGGTGCGGCTGCCGCTGGTGAGCCTCGAGCCGGCGCTCGCCGCGAAGCTCCGGCAGGTGCTCGCCGACTACGGCCTGCCGGTCGCGAAGGCGTGATTCACGTCTCGCCGGGCCCGTCGATGTCGCGGAGCACAGCGCCCCGCCTGTCGAAGCCGGTGATCGTGGTGTCGTAGCTGTCGGCGAGGTCACTGCCTGCAAATCGGGCGACGATCCGCTCGGCCTCGGCCTGACTCTCCGCGCAGGCCACCACGGTCGGCCCCCAACTGCTCTGCGCCGCACCCTTGGCGGCACTCGCGACGAGCGCCACGAAGAGCCGCTCCGTGATGTCGGCGTAGGGCAGCTGCGACGACACCGGCGCGAAGGGCTCGCCCGCCAGCCGGCCGTAGCGGGTCACCGCGCCGGCAAACTCCGCGAAGCGGCCCTCGACCGCCGCGGGAACGAGCTCCAGCAGGGCGATCCGCGCCAGCTCCGCGGACGTCTCACGGGGGACCGGCGGCAGCGTCGCGAAGGCCTGCCGCTCCGCGTCGCCATGCAGACCGGTGACACTGCGGAGCGTGAAGACGACGCACCGCCAGGCCTCCGGCAGCTGCACCCGTGACACGAGCGGCGAGAAGCCCGCGTCACCCGCGGGCGCCGCCGCGAGCCGACCGCCCTCGAGGATCAGTCCGCCGCCACCGAAGCCGTAGATGCCGACGCACGACCGCCGGCCGCGGCCGACGCCGCGGGCGAGCGCCAGCGCAGCGGCCGCGTCGAACGACACCTGCCTGGTCGCGGCGCACGCGTCGCCACCGCCGGGAGCCCCTGCAGCCGCATACAGCCGCCGCATGCAGGCGGCGACGGCCAGGCCCAGTTGCGTGCCGCTGCCGAAGCCCGCGTGGCTCGGCGGCATCTCGAGCACCTCGATCGCGCAGGCCGCCTGCGGCGCGAGGCCCCAGGCGACATGACAGGCCCGCGCAAAAGCCTCGGCCCGATCGGCGAGCGGTCCCGTGGCGGTGAAGCGTTCGGCCCGCGTCATCCGCAGCCGCACGCCCGGCCGCTCGATCATCACCCCCAGGCCGCCGTGCGACCGGCCCCCCGGCACGCCGAACGAGAGCATGCCCAGGTGCAACCGCGCGGGCGTGCGAATCTCGACGGCTGGGGGCGGTGGCTCCGGCATATTCATGGACTAAGCGTCCCGTGCAGCAACGCGACGGTCAAGACGCAGCCGCTCGGCGTGGACATCACTGGATCGACGAGGGGTTGCCCGTACCCCGACAGCCGGCGTTGCTGACCAGCGCAGGCATGGATGCCGGAGCGCAGTCAGCATCGAGAGAGAGGAGGCCAGGAAGGCCGAAGCGAACGTCCGGCGACGGGGTACGGGCAACCCCGACGCGCTGGCAGAGCGGATTCGACAAGTTGAAAACGTGTCGCCACGGTGAGCCAGAGCCAGAGCCAAATCTAGCGATCAGAGAGAGGCCAGACGGCTTACGGTCAAAGCTTCACGAAGCGGCCGCGCGGGCCACCAATAACCCAAAGGCCTCGCGTTCCCGCGGGCCCCCGGTCTTCTCGACGAGCGGCGCCAGGTCGCGGAGCCTGCGATCCACCTCGTCCTTGCCGAGCAGATGCAGCCGCGTCACGAGGATCGCCGCCTCCACGACGGCGTGCGTGCCCCGGTTGAGCCCCATGAAGGGCCGCCCCGCGTGCACCGCGACCACTCTGGCGCCGAGCCGCTGCCGCTCGGGGGCGGTGTCGGCCGCAATCACCTCGAACTCCCAGGCCCGACAGGCGGCGTCGAGCACGAAGCCCGGCACGGTCGTGGCCGGGCGGTTGGCCGGCGGCGGCCCGGCCACGCCCGCCACGATGCGGGCCAGGAGCAGCGCGTCATCCACCGCGTGAAACACGCCGGCCGGCACCCGGGCCAGGTTGGCGGCGGTCTGGCTCGTGGGAAAGGGCTTGAGCAGGAGCTGCTCGAGGGTTCCCGAGGCCACTGCCGCGGCATCGACTTCCGGCCCCATGGCGGCGACGTGCATGCTGCCGTCGGGCCCGGTGGTGGTGACGAGTCCTTCGAGGATCATGGGATCGAGTATACGCGTCCTCGCCGGGGCGGCGGCCGCGACCGGTGACGGTAGAATGGCAGATGGTCCAGCCCCACCTCCGCCCTCCCCGCTGCCGCCCGTGACAGCCCCACCAGAGCAGATCCACTTCGTCACCGGCCGGCTCGCCGAGCACTCGCTGCGGCAGGTGCTCGGCGGCCTCGCGCCGCGGGTCGGCTTCGGCTACACGGTGCAGGTGATGCCCATCACCGTGGCCGCGCTGATGACGACCGCCTGGATCGCCCGCCGGCTCGCGGTGCCCCCCGGCACGACGCGGGTCGTGATCCCGGGCGGCTGCCAGGGGGCGATCGACACGGTCGCGGCCGTCAGCCCCGTGCCGGTCGATCGGGGCCCCGAGGACCTGCGGCGGCTCGACGAGTTCTTCGGCCAGCGGTCGCAAGACCTCGCTGGCTACGGCGGCTTCGACATCGAGATCCTCGCGGAGATCAACCACGCGCCGCGGCTGTCGCCCGCCGAGATTCTCGCCGAGGCGCAGAGGCTTCGCCTCGCCGGTGCCGACGTCATCGACCTCGGCTGCGACCCCGGCACCGAATGGGCCGGCGTGGGCGACGCCGTGCGGATGCTCGTGGCGGAGGGCTGCCGCGTCTCGATCGACAGTTTCTCGATCCCCGAGGTCGCCGCCGCCACGCGCGCGGGCGCAAAACTCGTGCTCTCGGTCAACTCGTCGAACGTCGCCGCCGCGGCCGACTGGGGCACGGAGGTCGTCGTCGTGCCCGACGTGCCCGCCACCCTCGAGGGTTTTTTCGACACGATCGAGCGGCTCGATCGTGCCGGCGTGCCGATGCGGCTGGATCCCGTGCTCGAGCCGATCGGCTTCGGGTTCGGCGCGAGCCTCGGCCGCTATCTCGACATCCGCCGCCGGTTTCCCGACGCCGCGATGATGATGGGCGTCGGCAACCTGACGGAACTGACCGACGTGGACTCGTCCGGCGTCAACGTCATGCTGCTCGGCTTCTGCCAGGAGGTGGGTATCCGTTCGGTGCTCACCACGCAGGTGATCCACTGGGCGCGGGACAGCGTCCGCGAGTGTGCGCTCGCCCGCGCGCTTGTCCGCCACGCCGTCGTCCACCGCACGCTGCCCAAGCACGTCGACCCTAGGCTCGTGACGCTGCGATCCGGCAAGCCGCAGGCCCACGGCCAGGAATCGCTCGACCGGCTCGCCGAGGCGATCCGCGATCCCAACTTCCGGCTCTTCGCCGAGCGGGGCGCGATCCATCTTGTCGGCGCGGGACTGCACCTCGAGTCGCCCGATCCGTTCGCCCTCTTCAAACAGCTCGCGGCCGCCGGCCGCACCGACGTCGACCCGAGCCATGCCTTTTATCTCGGCTACGAGATGGCCAAGGCCGTGACGGCGCTCACGCTCGACAAGGACTACCGCCAGGACCAGGCCCTCGACTGGGGCCACCTCACCCGGCCCGAAATCGGCCACGGGCCGTCCCGGGCCGCGGTCGAAGCCGCCCGCGCCGCCGGCGGCCCGACCGAAGCCACCGCCTGACATGCCCCACCCCGCCTCCCCCACAGTCCAAGCGGCAAACAGCTCGGCGCCCAACGCGTCGCAGCCGGCCGCGCCGATCCCAAACGCCTGGATCACCCGCCGCTGGTTCACGGCGTCGGGGGCGGCCGTGGCGGAACTGGCCTCCGGCATCGAACCGCAGGCTGTCTTCGAGCGGCTGGCCCACCTGCCGCATACGCTCTTTCTCGACAGCGCGCTGGTCGATGGCGGTTCTGCCCCCGGCGGCCCTGCCGAGGCGGCTGGAAGCACGCGGCCGGCACCGGCGGCGCCGCGGCTGGGCCGCCATTCTTTCGTCGCCGCCGACCCGATCCATTCGGTCATTGTGGAGCCGCAGGGCGACGCGACCGACCCCGACCGCGTGGCGGCGGCCTTCGCGGGCCTGCGCGGGCTCTTGGCCGATCTGGCCGTGGCCACGATCCCGGGGCTGCCCCCCTTCCAAGGCGGCCTGGCTGGGCTCGTCTCCTACGAGTGCGGCCTGGCCCGCATCGGCGTGATCGCGCCGCGGGCAGACGTGCCCCTCGTCTCGCTTCATCTGTATGACGTGGTCTGTGCATTCGACCACGACACCGGCCACGGCTGGATCATTTCGCAGGGCGTGCCCGCCCGCGGCCCAACCACCCGTCGGCAGCGGGCGGCCGAACGGCTCGACGCGGTCCTTGCCGCCCTCGCCGCGCCGGGTACGTCGCCCGCTCCAACGCCGGATTTGTCTCCGGCCTCCGAGCCGCCGGCGAGCATGGCCGCGACCATGACGACGACGCACTCCCGCGAAAGGCACGTCGCGATGGTGCGTGCCGGCATCGAGCTCGTCCGCGCCGGCGACATCTTCCAGGCCAACCTCGCCCAGCGGATGTCGCTCGACGCCACGATCGATCCGATCGAACTGCACCGCCGCAGCCGCCGGCTCAATCCGGCCCCCTTCGCGGCCTGCTTCGCCGCCGGCGGCGGCGCGACGATCGTGAGCATGTCGCCGGAGAGGCTCCAGCAGGTGAGTCACGGCACGGTGCGGATGCACCCGATCAAGGGCACGCGACGGGTGCTTTCGCTGCCCGAGGCCGATCTCTTCGCCGGCGAGGATCTCGGTGGCAGCGTTAAGGATCGGGCCGAGAACGTGATGATCGTGGACCTGGTCCGCAACGACCTGGCGCGGGTCTGCCGCCCGGAGAGCGTGCGGGTCGAGGCGCTCTGCCGCCTCGAGCGTTACCGCTACGTGCAGCACCTCGTGTCGATCGTCGCCGGCCGGCTACGGCCGGGCCTCACGGCCTTGGACGCGCTCGACGCGGCGATCCCCGGCGGCAGCGTGACCGGCGCCCCCAAGCACCGGGCCTGCGAGATCATCCGCGACCTCGAGGGCTTTCCCCGCGGGGCGTATTGCGGCTCGCTCGGATACGTCGGCCTCGACGGCACCGCAGACTGGAATCTGCTCATCCGCACGTTCGTCGTCACGCCCACGGGCGTGAGCTTCGCCGTCGGCGGCGGCATCACGGCGGCGAGCGACCCCGCTGCCGAGCACGCCGAGGCACTGCACAAGGCGGAAGGCATGCTGCGGGTGCTCGCCACGTTCGGCGCGGCGCCGACTCCGGAGGCGGCGCGATGATCGTCGTCCTCGACAATCGTGACAGCTTCGTCTTCAACCTCGCCCGTCACTTCCACGTGCTCGGCGTGCCCACGCTCGTCGTGCCGAGCCACGCGATCGACGTGGCCGGCCTCTGGCGGCTCGCCCCTCAGGCCCTCGTCATCTCGCCCGGCCCCTGCACGCCCGCCGAGGCGGGCTGCTCGATCGCCGCCGTGCAGGCTTTCCGGGGCCGCGTGCCGATGCTCGGCGTGTGCTTGGGCCACCAGACGATCGCCGCGGCGACCGGCGGCAGGGTCGTGCGGGCCCGCGAGCCCCTCCACGGCCGCACGAGCGCCATGCACCACGACGGCGTCAATCTCTTCGCCGGGATTCCCAACCCCATGACCGCCTGCCGCTACCACTCGCTCGTCGTCGCTGCCGACTCCCTGCCACCGGGCGTCGTCGTCACGGCCCGCGACGAGGAGGGCACGGTGATGGCGATCGCCCACGAGGCCGACCGCCTCTACGGCGTGCAGTTCCATCCGGAGTCGATCCTCACGCGGCACGGCTACCGCCTGCTGGCGAACTTCCTCGAGATCGCCGCCATCCCATATCGGGCCGACCTGGTGGCGGCGCTCGACGCCGAGGTGGCAGCACAGGCCGAGCCAACGGCGCCGCCGTCGGCAGACGACCGCGTCGTCACGTTCTGATCGCCGCCCCGCCGTCGCCGGGCAGCTCGATCGCCACGCGGCTGGAAAACGTCCAGAGCGGCTCCCAATACGCCGCCAGCATTTCGCAGGCCAGGTCTACCGACTCGACGACGTAGCCGAACTCCTGCAGGTTGTGCGGGTAGAGGTTGTCTGAACCGACGTGGAAGGCGCGGTCGTCCACCATCCAGAACTTGGCATGGTTGATGATCTTCAGTTCGCTTCCGTCGTGCACCCAGCGGTCGCCGCGCGCCGACAACCGCAGCGGTGCGATCCACA
>JBJOKF010000235.1:0-12079 GCA_046046235.1 Planctomycetota bacterium
CGTGACACGCCGTACGTCACCGCGTGCATGATCGGCCACTGCTTCGTCGTCGACTCGAGCCGGCGGCGGGTCTCCTCCTCGGGCAGTTTGACCACCTGCGCCCGGCCGATGTCCATGCAGAGCTTCTCCCGACCCTTCACGTTGTCGACCCAGATGCGGCTCCAGACGATCTCGCCCGGCTTGCTCACCCCGGCGAGCGTGCTGCCGCCGAGTCGGAAGTACATCGGCGGCTGACGGTGGCCCTCCGCCCCCTTCCAGCCGCCGATGAAGTGGGCCGGCGGCGCGCCGCCCGAGATCTCGAACACCCAGACCCACTGGTCGGTCGTGCGCGACCGGTCCCAGTCGCCCCAGCGGACGTCGTGGAGCGTGTTCTCGACCGGCTCCCCGAGCGCCTCGTGGACCCGGTGCGTGAGCAGGCCGTCGAGCCCGGCGCACTCGTCCACCTCGTTGAAGTGCGTGAGCGGCTGGCCCTTGAAGAGCACCCGCGACCCGCCCGTCGCGGTCGCCGGCGGCCGCTTCGAGTCGTTGAGCATGCCTTCGACCAGGTCACTGGCCGGCAGGAGATCCTTGAGCCCCTGCTGATACTGGATGCCGACCAGGTCGCAGCCGTAGCGGTCGGCGATGCGGAGCGTGGCCACGTACAGCTTGCACTGCAAGAGCACCTGCGCCCGGGTGAGGTCGGTCGCTTCGGTCTTGCCGAAGTGGAACTTCATGCCCGCCTTCTCGAGCCAGCGGAGCACGTCTCTGGCTTCGCCGTCGCTGACCTGCATCGTCTCGTGGTAGAGCGCGCTTTGGCTGAGCCGCTCCTTGAAGACGCCGGTCGCGTGGAGCAGGTGATAGGGGATGATGGCGTTGTACATCCCCATGCAGCCCTCGTCGAAGACGCCCATCAGCGCCTTGCGGCGGCGCAGGTCGCCGGCGATCTCCTCGCCGATCGTCGCGAGCTTCTTCGGGATCGACACCCGGTCCAGCGGCACGACATGGCTCGTGTCATGGTGGACGGCCCGGTGGTCGAGCCAGGCCTTGAGATGGCGGGCGAAGCTCGGGCTCGAGAAGTCGTCGGCCCAGAGCGTCGAATAGGGCACACCAGCCTTGGTGAGCGAGCCGTTCAAGTTGAGCATGCCGACCAGGCCCGGCCACTGGCCCGACCAGTTGGCGACGGTGAGGATCGGGCCCGTATGGGTCGAGAGCCCGGGGAGGAGATGGTTGGAGTACTGCCAGACCGCCTCGGCGACGACGAGCGGAACCTCGGGATCGATCTGCGAAAAGACCTCGAGCCCCTCGCGGGCGCTGGCGATGAAGCCGTGGCCGCGGGCTTTCGAGGCCGTGTGCCCGCGGTCGAGCTGCCAGCCGACGGCGGCGAAGGCCGCGCCGAGGGCCGCTTCCATCTCCTGCTGTGCCGGCCAGCAGACGCGGTTGGCCTCCTCGCGGAGGTCGCCATTGGCGACGAGCACGGCCCGCTTCGTGGTGGGGCGACGGGACGCGGTCGAGCGGGCGGACGCTGCCATAGGAGAGCTCCGGTGAACTGGCTGCGGGGGAAATGCACCGGAACTATACTCGGGGGGCGTTATCGAACCGCCCCGGGCTCGTTGCCGTTTCCGCCGGCCCGGGCGGCCTCCCGAACCCTGCACGGAGAACCTGCCGATGCGACGCCTCTCCCTCTTTCGAATTGCGTGCTGCGCGGTGGCTGTGTCGTGTGCCGCCGCCAAGGCGGCCGACCCCGCTCCGGCTGCGGCTCCGGCCGCCGCCCAAGCCGCGCCCGCAGCCCCGGCGCCCGCCGCCAAGCTCGCGGACTTCAATCGCTGGGTGATTGCGGCCGATTATGCGCTCGACGGCCAGAGCCTCGTCACGGCCGGCGGGGAAAGCCTGCTCTATCGTCCCGGCGACGTGGTCGTCTGGAAGGCCGACGGGACGCGGGTGGGGGATCTTGCCGGGCATCCGACCGCCGTCTGGGCGGTGAAGATCTCGAAGGACGGCAAGCTCGCGGCGACGGCCGGTTATGACGGGCTCGTGAAACTCTGGGACCTGCCGGCGCGGACGCTCAAGGCCGACCTCAAGAAGCACAAGGGCTGGGTGCGGTCGCTCGACTTCTCCCCCGACGGCGGCACGCTCGCCACCGCCGGCGAGGATGGCACGGTGATCTTGTGGAACACGGCCGACGGCAAGGACCGGGCCACGGTCACGGCGCACTCTGCGCCCGTCACCGCGGTCGCCTTCTCGCCCGACGGCGGCACGCTCGCCACCGGCGGCGGCGACAAGCTCGTGAAGCTCTGGGACGCCGCCTCGGGCAACGAGAAGGGCAAGCTCGAGGGCCACGGCGACGCGATCTGGGCGGTGGAATACTCGCCCGACGGCTCGAAGCTCGCCACCGCCGGCGCCGACCGCACGATCAAGCTCTGGAACACCTCCGACGCGAAGGAGTTTGCCACGCTCGCCGGCCACAAAGACTGGGTGACGAGCGTCGGCTTCGCCCCCGACGGCACGCGACTGGTCAGCGGCAGCCTCGACGGGGCCGTGAAGCTCTGGGACGTGAACGCCAAGGGAGAGCAGGAGGGGCCGCCCGCCGGAAAATCGAGCGTGTGGAATAGCACCTTCGCGCCCGACGGCAAGACGATCTTCGTGGGCACGCACGCCGGCGGAAAGCTCGTGCCGACGCCCGCGGCCAAGCTGCTGCCACCTCCGCCTCCTCCGCCCGCGCCGCCCGCGCCGCCGCCGAGCCCGGCCGTCCCGGCGGCCGCCGCCCGGCTGGAGAAGCCCATCGTGCCGACCGAGTTCAAGAGCATGGCGGGGGCGAGTGGTGCGATCGCGGCCGACGGGACGGTGACCGTCACGGGCAACCTTTCCAAAGACACCTACACGCTCAAGGCCGTGCTGCCGGCGGGGGTCGACGTGAAAGCCATCCGGCTCGAGGCGCTTCCCGACGCGACGCTGCCGAGCCAGGGACCGGGCCGCGCCGGCAACGGCAACTTCGTGGTCAGCACGGTCGCGGTCCTCGTCGGGCCGCCGGGCTCCGCCGAGACGCCGACGAAGGTCGCGTTCGCCGCCGCGAAGGCCGATTACGAGCAGGCCAACTTCGTCGCCGCCGGGGCGATCGACGACAAGCCGGAGACCGGCTGGGCCATCTCCGGCGGCACCGGCAAGGAGCATGCCCTGACCCTCGAGGTCGCGCCCGACGCCAAGCTTCCCGTTGGCGGACCGGTCGCGATCACGATCGACCAGCAGTATGCCGACGGCACCCATGCGTTGGGCAAGTTTCGGATCGTGGCGTTGCACGACGCGCCGCCCGCGGCTGCGGCTCCTCCGCCGGCTGCCGCCGAGGTCAAGAAGCCGGAGGAGAAGAAGCCCGAGGAAAAGAAACCTTGACGCCGCGGGTTCCGCGGACGACCGGCTGCGATGCGGTATAACGATGCGCAGGCCGCCACGATCACAGGGCGACCGACGGGCTTGCGAAGCAAAGGATACGGCGGCATGGGTCCACGTCTGGTTGACAGGTTGATCGGCGGGGCCTGTGCCCTGGCGGCGGTGGCTCTGGGGGTCGGGCTCGGAGGCCGGCCGTGGCAGCCGCAGCCGGAGCGAGTCTTCGCGATCACATCGGAGGCCGACGGCTCGTTCGCGGTCTGCACCGTGCCGCTCGACGCCGGGACGGAGGGCTTCTTCATGCTCGACTTCGAGACGGGCGACCTGTCCGGAGGCGTGCTGAACCCGGGGACGTCCAAGTTCGCGGCCTCGTACAAATACAACGTCCTCAAGGATCTGGGCTTCAAGGCCGGTCAGGTGAAGAACCCCAAGTTCCTGCTCGTCTCCGGGGCGGCCGATGTTCGGCAGGCGTCGGCGGCGCTCGCCTCGTCGGTGCTCTACGTCACCGATTCCTCGACCGGGACCACGGTCGCCTACGGCATCCCATGGAGTGCCCAACAGCCGCAAGTGATGGCGCCGCTCGTGCCGCTCGACATCGCCCGTCCGCGGGGCGGCGGCCCCAAGGCCAAGTAGGGCAGCCACGTGGAAGCCATGCCGCCGCCCGACCATGCCGATGCATCCGGCACCGTGACCGTCGTCGTGAACGGCGCGTCTCGGGAAGTGCCCGTGGGGTCGACCGCGCGCGACCTCGTGGCCGCACTTGGGCTCGAGGGCCGGCCGCTGGCCGTCGAGGTCAACGAGCAGGTCGTGCCCCGGAGCCGCCTCGGCGACTGTAGACTAAGGTGTGGCGATCGCCTCGAACTTGTCACGCTCGTCGGCGGCGGTTGACCACCCGACGGCGCCCAGCCCCCTTCACGCTCCGCATCATGATCGTCCCCCCTGCGATGTCCGCCCCGTCCGACGAGCCGCTCCGCGTCGGCGGGATGACCCTCGCGAGCCGGCTCGTCGTCGGCACGGGCAAGTATGCGACGCACGCGCAGATGGCCGACTGCCTGGCGGCATCGGGCACCGACTGCGTGACGGTGGCGGTGCGGCGGGAGCGGCTCGTCAACGCCGCCGGGGAGAACATCCTCGACCACATCGACACCGCCCGCTACATCCTCCTGCCCAACACCGCCGGCTGCTACTCGGCCGACGATGCCGTCCGCGTGGCCCGTCTCGGCCGCGAATTGCTCCGCGAACTCGGCAACCCCGGCGCCGAGTGGGTGAAGCTCGAGGTGCTCGGTGATCAGAAGACGCTCCTGCCCGACCCGGTCGGCACGCTCGAGGCCACGCGTCGGCTCGTGGGCGAGGGCTTCACGGTGCTCGTCTACACCAGCGACGACCCCGTGGTGGCCAAGCGGCTCAAGGAGATGGGGGCGGCGAGCGTCATGCCGGCGGGCAGCCCGATCGGCTCCGGGCAGGGCATCCTCAACGCCAACAACCTGCGGATCTGCCTCGAGTATCTCAAGGACGGTGATCCCGGGTATCCCGTGATCGTGGACGCCGGTGTCGGCACCGCCAGCGACGTGGCGGCCGCGATGGAGCTGGGCGTGGACGGCGTCCTCCTCAACACCGCCATCGCCCACGCCGAAGACCCGCTGCGCATGGCCCACGCGATGCGGGCCGCCTGCTTCGCGGGCCGGCACGCCTGGCTCGCCGGCCGGATCCCGCGCCGGCGGTACGCCACCGCCTCGAGCCCCGACGAGGGCCGCATCGCGCGCCCCCACTGAGCCCTTCGCCCCATGCTCGCCAAACGCATCATCCCCTGCCTCGATGTCGATCGCGGCCGGGTCGTGAAGGGAACGCGGTTCCTGGATCTCGTCGATGCCGGCGATCCTGTCGCCGTGGCCGCCCGCTACGAGGCGGAGGGGGCCGACGAGCTCGTCTTCCTCGACATCACCGCCAGCCACGAGGAACGTGCCATCATGCTCGACATGGTGCGGCGGGTGGCCGAGACGATCTTCATGCCCTTCACGGTCGGCGGCGGCATCCGCACGCTGGACGACGCCGTGCGGCTCGTCCACGCCGGTGCCGAGAAGGTGAGCATCAACTCGGCGGCCGTCCGGACGCCGGAACTGGTGACGGCGGTGGCCGACCGCCTCGGCAGCTGCGCGACGGTGGTGAACATCGATCCGAAGCGGGTCCACCGGGAAGGTCGCGAGGTGTGGGAGGTGTTCGTCAACGGGGGGCGGGTGCCGACGGGCTTGGAAGCGGTGGCCTGGGCGCGGCAGGTCGAGTCCCTCGGGGCGGGGGAGATCGTGCTGACCTGCATGGACCGTGACGGCACCCGCGACGGCTACGATCTCGAGATCACGGCCGCGGTGAGCCGGGCGGTGGGGATTCCGGTCGTCGCCAGTGGCGGTGCCGGTCGCGCCGAACACCTCGCCGATGCCATCGAGAAGGGGCTCGCGGACGCGGCGCTCGCCGCTGGCATCTTCCACTTCGGAGAGTGTACGATCCGGGACGTGAAGGAGCTTTTTCGGCGGCGGGGCATCCCCGTCCGCCCCGTGCCCGGCATGCATCCGGAAGCGAGCCATGGCGACGCTTGATCCCATCAATACCCCGACCGACGTCGGCCCGGCTGACGGCGCCCAGGCCACTCCAACGCAGCCCGCGGTGGAGCCTGCCGCCGCCATGCCCGTGCCTGTGCCGTCGGGTGGCGGCCTGGAGATCGACCGGCTCTTCGAGGCGATGGTCAAGCTCAACGGCAGCGACCTCCACCTCAAGGTCGACAAGCCGCCCTACATGCGGGTGAAGGGGGCGCTTCAGCCGCTGAAGTATCCGCCGATCGACGCCGAGCATATGAAGCGGCTTTGCGGCCCGATGATGAACGAGCGGCAGCGGGGCATCTTCGATTCCGACGGCGGCGCCGACTTCGCCTACACCTGCGTCGTCGACGGCGTGCGCTGGCGGTTCCGCATCAACATGCTCACGCAGCAGGGCCGCTGGGGCCTCGTCGCCCGCCGCGTCAACAACACGATCCCCGACTTCGAGAAGCTCTTTCTGCCGCCGTCGATCGAGCGGCTCTGCCAGCTGGATCAGGGCATGGTGCTGCTGGCGGGCGTCACGGGCTCCGGCAAGAGCACGACGATCGGCTCGATGCTCAACTACATCAACCGCCATTACCGCAAGCACATCCTCACCCTCGAGGACCCGATCGAGTTCGTCTTCACCGAAGACAAGTGCCTGATCAACCAGCGCGAGATCGGCAACGACGTCAAGAACTTCGAGATCGGGATGAAGCACGCGGTCCGTGAGGACCCCGACATCATCCTGGTCGGCGAGCTCCGCGACGTGGAGACCTTCAAGACGGCGATCCATGCCGCCGAGACTGGCCACCTCGTCTTCGGCACGATCCATGCCGCGAGCGCCTCCAGCTGCATCGGCCGCATCCTTGACCTGTTTCCGCAGGAAGAGCATGCGTCGATCCGCAGCGCCATCGCCTTCAACATGAAGGGCATCGTGGCCCAGAAGCTGCTCAAGTCGATCAAGCCGGGCGTGAGCCGTGTGCCGGTCGTCGAGATCATGTTCATCGACGTGCTCATCCGGAAGTACGTCCTCGAGGAGCAGGATCACCTCATCGCCGACCACATCAAGAAGTCCACGAAGGACGGCATGCAGGACTTCACGCAGAGCCTCAAGGGGCTCATCGACAAAGGTCTCATCGACCGGCACGACGCGCTCGAGATCGCTCCCAACCGCGAGGCGCTGATGATGGCCCTCAAGGGCATCGGGGTTTCCTGAAGGAAGGGGCCTGGATGGCACGAGGAGCCGGCCGGATGGCGGGAGCTTGGTCGCGGATCTTCGTGCCGCTGGTCGCAGCGCTGCTGGCGCCATGCGGTGCTGTGGCGCACGCGGCCGACGGCTGGCCGGCCCCGGGGACCGAGGCGTTGCCGCGGGACGCCGGGGGCGGGCTGGCGATTCTGCCGCTGGTCTGCTGGTGGCTGTGGATCGCGGCCTGGGCCACGACGAGCGACTGGGTGTCGCGAGACAGCCGCCGGTTCAACGTGCGGCCCGAGGTCTGGACCGCCGCCGTGATCATGCCCTTCGTGATCGCCAGCTTGGTGGCCTGGTGGGTGCCGTGGGCTGCCGCCGGCCAGGCGGTGATGGCGCTGGCCTGGCTCGTGCCGCTCTTGCTCTACGCCCGCGAGCGGAATCCGAAGACGCCGCCCGCCGAGCGGATCTTCACCCGCAACCACTTGGGCCGCACGGTTCGCGCCGCGTTGCGGCGGCTCGGGGTGAAGGTTGCCCAGGAGGCCGTGATCGATTCCGGGCTGCCGTACGTCAAGCTTCTGGCCAGCGGTGGCGCCACGGCCGAGGAGAACCAGGCCTGGCAGGAAGCGGCCGTCGGGCTGCCGGGATTCGAGGCGGCGACGAAGCTCGTGCAGGAGGCGTGCGCCGCCCGCGCGACGTTGCTCGTGCTCGAGGCCACCGGAGAGGGCGTGAAGGTGGGCCACGAGGTGGACGGGCTGCCGGGGGCTGCCAGGTATGTGAAGACGCCGGCGAAGGGCATGGGCAAGTCCCGACAGCCGGATGTCTGGGGCGATGCGCCGCCTCTCGAGGCGGCCGCGGGCGCCGCCGCGGTCGCCGCGCTCCGCGCGGTCGCCGGCGCCACCGATTCCGCCCGGCTCGCCGGCGGCAAGGAGGCCGCGTTCACCGCCGAAGTCGACATGAAGAAGCGGCCCTGCCGCCTCTCGCTGCGGACGACGAAGACGTCGCAGCAGGTCGTCGTCGCCATCGACATGCCCCCCTTCGCGCCGAAAAAACTCGAGGATCTCGGCATGTCGGCCGAGATGGTGGCGAGCATTCGTGACCTGCTTGCCCGCGAGAAGGGGTTGTTTCTGGTGTCGTCGCCGCCGGCCGCCGGTGGCTCGACATTATTCGACATGGTGCTCATGACCGCGGATCGGCTGTTGCGAGACTTCGTGTCGATCGAGAGCGCGGCCGCACCGGCGAAGGAAGTGCAGAACGTCAAGCCGGTGCGGTTCGACCCGTCCGCGGGGGAGTCGCCCGTCGACGCGCTCAACAAGGCGATGCTCGAATATCCGGCGGCGGTCGTCACCCGCGACATCTCCGACAAGCAGCTCGCCGCGAGCCTGCTCGACCTGGCCGACGACCAGCGCCTCATCGTCGTGGGCGTCCGTGCCGCCGACGCCGTCGACGCCATCGAGAAGCTTCTCGCCCTGGGCGTGCCGAGGGATCAGCTCGCCCGCTGCCTGCTGGGATCGGTTTCCCAGCGGTTGATCCGCAAGCTCTGCCCGCAGTGCGGGGACCCGCAACCGGCATCCCCCGAGCTGCTCCAGCGGCTCAAGCGGACCGCCGAGGAGGTGCCTTCGATCAAGCGGGCTTCGCCGCACGGCGGCTGTCGGACCTGTGCGGGAAGGCAGTTCATGGGACGCACGGCGATCTTCGAACTGGCCGGCGGGCCGACGGTGAAGCAGGCCATCGCCAAGGGGGTGGATGGCAAGGTGCTGCGGCAGGCGGCGATCAAGGACGGCATGCGGCCGCTGGCCGACGCCGGACTCGCGATGGTCGCGGCGGGGGAGTGCTCGCTGGATGAGCTGCAGCGGGTGTTCGCGGTGAAGAAGGAGGCCGGGCCGGCCGGCGTGAAGCGATGATCGGCACACTGCTCACGATATTGCTGCTCGTCGTGCTCGTCGCGGTCACGGCGCTGCTCGTGCTCCAGGGCCTGTGGAGGTCGCTGCTGGCCTTCTTCAACGTGCTGACGGCGGCGTCGATCGCCACGGCCTGGTTCGCCCCGTTGGCCACCCTCCTCGACCGCTATCTGTCGAACTACACGTACCTGCTCGACTTCCTGTCGGCCTGGCTGATCTTCTGCCTGGTGCTGGTAATCCTGCGGGGGGCCACCGACTTCCTGGCACCGACACGGGTCGAGTTTCCGCCGCTCGTGGAGCGGATCGGCGTCGGGTTCCCGGCGTTTCTCGCGGGCTGGATCGTGATGGCCTTCACGGCCGCGACACTGCACACGGCGCCCATTCCGCGAGATTACGTTCAGCCGACCCCCGAGGCGCGGATGTTCCTCGGCCTCTCCCCCGATCGGAAGTGGCTCTCCTGGGTCCGCAACGCGTCGCGGTCGGGGCCGTTCTCTCGGGCCGCCTTCGACCCGGAGGCGGACTTCATCCTTCGCTACGCCGATCGCAGGCTCAAGCTCGAGGCCGAGCAGGCTCTGCGGGTGTCGGCAAAGTGACTTCGACGGCCATGGAACAGCACGGCGAGACGAGCGGCTATCGGCCCGTGAGCCGTCTGGCCGTTGCAGCGCTGGTCGCCGGAGCGGCCTCCAGCCTGGCGCTCACGACCCCGCTGCTCTGGATCCTGCCGCTGGTGGGCGTCGCCGTCGCGGCGGCGGCCCTCGCCGACGTGGCCCGTCCGGGTGCCGAGAAGGCGGGTCGCGCGGCGGCGCTCGTGGGCCTGGCCCTGGCCATCGGCTTCGGCGTGCAGGCGGTATCGTCGAAGGCCGTCGCCCACTGGCTGACACGTGGCCGCGTCGTGGCGGTCACGAACGCCTGGCTCGATGCGGTCGCCGAGGGGCGGCTGGCCGACGCCCGCAGCATGCTGGGGCCGGACGTGCTGCCGCCCGCCGATCCATTCGGCCACGGCGGTGCGGCCCATCCCGGGCATGACCATGCCGGTCATGATCACGGAGACGAAGATGCGGCCGTGGCGGATCTCCCTGCGGTGAAGGCGATCCGAGCTTGCGGCCCCGGAGCCGAGCGAACGGTCGAATGCACCGGCCGGGACGAGGAGATGAGCGAGCAGTGGGGGGCGCGGCTGCGGCTCGAGCCGTGCGCCGGCGGGCAGCCGGTGGCACTCTCTCTGCAACTCGTGCCGAGTGTCGTGCGGGATCGCCGCGGCAGCGTGGAACGCTGGACGATCACGAAGATCGTGCCCGGCCGCTAGGCTTGGGGCTGCTTCGATCCGCGCCCGGACAGTTGGCCGCGGATACGATGACCCACGTGGGTGTTGTCGACCCCAGGGTCGGATTCCGGTCTGGCAGCGGAGGCCTTGTCCTTCAGAGGAGTTTCCGTCATGGCGCAGCCCGTCATCCTCGTTCCCACCGACTTCTCCACGGCCAGCGACGCCGCCCTGCCGCACGCCGAGGCGCTCGCGAAGCAGCACGGGGCCACGCTCCTGATTCTGCACGTCGAGGAGCCGCCGCTCGCCTATGGCGGAGGCGAGCTCTACTACGGGCTGCCGGAGCCGAGTTCCGAGCGGATCCTCAAGATGCTCGACGACATCAAGCCCGCCGACCCGGCGGTGTCGTTCACGCATCGTCTGTCGGTCGGTGATCCCGCCGGGGAGATCGTGCGGATCGCCGGCGAGGAGGGGGCCGAGATGATCGTGCTCGGCACGCACGGTCGGTCCGGTTTCACCCGCATGCTCATGGGCAGCGTGGCGGAAGCGGTCGTCCGACGGGCGCCATGCCCGGTGCTTGTCTATCGGGCGGTGGCTGAGAAACTGGCGGGCCGTGCCGCGCAGGCCCTCCGCCTCTGATCCCCCCTCCGATGTCACACCGCCCCGTCCTCGAGCTGCGCAGCCGTATCCGCGCGAGGCTGCGGGACGTGTTCGAGGCGCGCGGCTTCGTGGAGGTGGACACGCCGGTCCTCTCCACGGAGGTGCTGCCAGAGGCGCACATCGACCCGATCGTCGTCCATGTCGACGGCCCCGCTGCGGCTCCGCACTATCTGCAGGCCAGCCCCGAGGCGCTCATGAAGCGGCTTCTGGCGGGCGGGGCGGGGCCGATCTATCAGTTCGCCCGCTCGTTTCGCGCCGGTGAACGGGGCCGGCAGCACGACATCGAGTTCGTGCTGCTCGAGTGGTATGCGCCGGGCACGACGCTCGACGACGCGGCCGTGGTGCTCGACGACTGCTGTCGGGCGGCGCTCGGCACGAGCGGTATCGAGCGGGTGAGCTGCACCGACGCCTTCCGTGAACTCGCCGGCGTCGATCCACTCGCGGCGGACGTCCCCGAGTTGGCCGCAGCGGGGCGGCGGGCCGGCCTCGAGCCGCCGCCGGGCGCCGGCGCTGCGTCGCAGAAAGAAGCTTGGGACCGCTGGTTCGAGCTGCTGCTTGCGGAAGTCGTGGCGCCCCAGCTCGGCCGGGGCCGGCCGACGATGCTCGAAGCCTGGCCGGTCTCGCAGGCCGCCTTCGCGCGGCTCGATCCAGCGGAAGGCCGCTCGGCCCGGCGGTTCGAACTGTTTTTCGCCGGCATCGAACTGGCCAACGGCTGGGAGGAGGAGACGAGCCGCGGCGTCCTCGAGGCACGGATCGCCGCGGCGAACGCGGCCCGAGCGGCCGACGGTCGCCGGGTGCTCCCCGTGCCGCAGCGACTGCTCGAAGCCCATGGCCCGGGCATGCCGGAGGGCGTGGGCGCGGCGCTCGGGTTCGACCGGCTCGTGATGCTCGCCGCCGGCGCCGACTCGATCCACGCGGTGCGTGGTGTGTCGGGAGGCTGAATCGAGAGAGGGCTTCAGGAGCGCAATGCATGCTCCTCGTGGCCACACGTTTTCCACGTGTCGAATCCGGGTTGCCGGGGCGCCGGTGAGGGGCCACCCATGCCCCGTCGCCGGACGTTCGCGTCGGACATCCTGTCCGCCGCTCACTCGGATGCTGACTTCGCTGCGCCATCCTGGCTGCGCTCGTCATCATACGCCGGCTCTCA